>CAIKXV010000100.1 GCA_903831455.1 uncultured Pseudomonadota bacterium
ACAGGGCCGGCGCTCGGCCGGCCCTGCTGGTGTTGTCCGGTCGAGCAGTATTACTTGCTCTTCTTCTTCGCGGTCTTCTTGGCGGCCTTCTTGGCAGCCTTCTTCTTCTTGGCCATGGTCTGGCTCCCTTGTGTTACGCGTGGGGGTCGGAGTGGCTGAAGGCCCGCGTAACACGGCCTTCCGCCTTTGCCATTAGTACCTTTATCGGCACAGGCTGTGAAGGGGGTTGAGCGGAATTTTTCCAACTTTTCTCCGGGGGCCCCTTGTCGCCCCGGTCCGGTGCGCTACGTCGCTGCCTGAAACACGCAGGCATTGCGCGATTCGCTCGGCAAAACACGGGCAGATCGCACGCATCGCGCGCACAATGCGCGCATGCCCGCCACCGACCGACACGCCGCGACGAGCCAGCAGAATTCCGCGACAGGCACCCTCCGGATCGTCATCCATGGCGCCAACGGACGCATGGGGCAGCGCATCGCGGCGTGCGTCCCCGCGGATGGCGCCTGCCACGCGGTGCGGTGCATCGACCGCGAGGACGAGCATGGCCTGCGCGCCGGCGACGCGGACGCCGTGATCGACTTCTCGAGCGACGAGGGCGCCGCGCGCGCCTCGGCGATCGCCGCGGAACTCGGCTGCGCGCTCCTGGTGGGCACCACCGGGCTGTCGCAGGCGTCGCTCGAGGCGATCGCGCGCGCCGCCGAGCGCGTGCCGGCGATGGTCGCCCCCAACACCTCGCTGGGGGTGGCCGTGACGCGCCGCCTGGTGGCGGAGGCCGCGCGGCTCCTCCCCGGCTTCGATGTCGACATCGTCGAGACGCACCACGCTCGCAAGCTCGATGCGCCCAGCGGCACCGCGCGCAGCCTGGCCGAGGCCGTGGCCACCGGCAGCGGAAAGGCCATGAATCCAGCCAGAATCCACGCGATCCGCGCGGGCGACGTGATCGGCGAGCACGCCGTCACCTGGTCCGGCGCGGGCGAGCGCGTCACCGTCGCGCACTCAGCGACGAGCCGCGACCTGTTCGCGCTGGGTGCACTGCGCATGGCGCGGTGGCTCGCGCGGCAGCGGCCCGGGATGCACACCGCCGACCAGTGGTTCGCGGATTTCGTGCGCTGATACGCTCCTGACATGCCCGCCGACGACCTGCGCACGTTCACGCTCGGCTGCGGGGCCCAGCTCGTCGTCGAACGCATGCCGGGCACCCGCAGCACGGCGGTCGCGTGGATGCTCCCCGTGGGCACCGGCGCCGACCCGGCGGGCGATGCCGGCGAGGGCGAGTCGACGGTGCTCGCGGAGCTCGTCCTCCGCGGCGCGGGCGGCATGTCGAGCCGCGTCCTCTCCGACGCCTTCGACTCGATCGGCGCCCAGCGGCACGGCACCGCGGGCGTCCACCACCTGACGCTGACCACCCTCTGCATGGGCGACCGGCTGCCGGAGGCGCTCCGCCTGCTGGCGCTGTGCGTCCGCGAGCCGAACCTGGACCCGGAATCGCTCGATGCCGTCCGGGCGATCGCCCTGCAGGCGCTGAACGGCCTGCAGGACGAGCCCCAGCACCTCGTGAGCGTGCGCCTGCGCGAGCACGCCATGCCCGCCCCGTTCAACCGCAGCGGCTACGGAACCGAG
>CAIKXV010000101.1 GCA_903831455.1 uncultured Pseudomonadota bacterium
CGCCCGGCCACGATCACGAGGTCGCCGGGCTGCAGGCCCGACGTGTCGCGATCGAGGTCGGTGAACCCCGAGGCGATGCCCGTGACGTCGCCCACCGGGCTGTTGTGCAGCTGGTCGATGCGATCGACCACCTGGGCCACCAGCGTGCCGAGGTCGAGAAACCCCTGGCCGCCGCGCTTGCCCTGCTCGGCGATCGCCAGCACCTTCGCCTCGGCCTCGTCGAGCAGCACCTTGGCCGCCCTGCCGCTGGGCGTGTAGGCCGAGTCGGCGATCTCGGTGCCCACGCGGGCGAGCTCCCGCATCAGGGAACGCTCGCGCACGATCTCCGCGTAGCGCCGGATGTTTGCTGCCGTGGGCACGTTGTTGGCGAGCGCCGACAGGTAACCGAGTCCCCCGACCTTCGCGAGTTCGCCCGAGCGCTCGAGACTTTCAGCCAGCGTGATCACGTCCGCAGGCTTGTTGTCCTCGAGCAGCCGCGTGAGATGCGTCCAGATCGTCCGGTGGTCGGCGCTGTAGAAATCCCCGGCCGACACCAGATCGGCGATCCGCTCCCACGCGGTATTCTCGAGCAGCAGCCCGCCGAGCACCGACTGCTCGGCCTCGATCGAGTGCGGCGCCTGGCGAAGGGCGTCGAGTTCGCGGTCCCGCGTGGGTGGGGTGTGCGCAGCGGATGCGGGCGGGGTATCGGGCATGGATCGCGGTGGGCGGCGGCGGGATGGAACCTAGAGTAGCACCGGCCAGCGGACCCTGAGGCAGGGGTGGGTACCCAAGTGGCGAGGGGCTCCTTTCGGAGCCCCTCGCCGGCGACGCGGACGGTGCAGCGCGGTGCTACGCGCCGAGCACCGACACCGTGATGGTCGCCTGCACGTCGGTGTGGAGGCTGACGACGATCGGGAAGTCGCCGATCGTCTTCAGATGGCCATCGGGCATGCGCACCATCGAGCGCTCGATGGTGAATTCCATGGCCTTCAGCGCGTCGGCGATGTCGGCGTTGGTGACCGACCCGAACAGCTTGCCGTCCACCCCCGCCTTCTGGGTGACCTGGACCGTCAGCCCCTCCAGGCGCTCGCCCACGGCCTGCGCGGCCGCCAGACGCTCGGCCGACTCGCGCTCGAGTTCGGCGCGGCGGGCCTCGAAGGCCTGCAGGTTCGCCTCGGTCGCGCGCTTGGCCTTGCCGGTGGGAATGAGGAAGTTGCGGGCGTACCCGTCCTTGACCTTGACCACGTCGCCGAGCTGGCCGAGGTTGGTGATCTTCTCGAGCAGGATGATCTGCATGTGCGCCCCCGGTCAGTGCAGGTCGGTGTAAGGCAGCAGGGCGAGGAAGCGCGCGCGCTTCACCGCAACCGACAGCTGGCGCTGGAAGTGCGCCTTGGTGCCGGTGATCCGGGCCGGGATCAGCTTGCCGTTCTCGTTGATGAAATCCTTCAGCAGATCGACATCCTTGTAGTCGATGTGCTTGATGCCCTCGGCGGTGAACCGGCAGAACTTGCGCCGGCGGAAGAGCGAACGGGCTGCGCGCTTCTTCTTCTTGTCGTCCTTGCCGCGTCCGCGGCCACGAGCCATTGCCATTTGGGTGAACTCCAGCAGAAGTGATCGATATCGGAAATGAGGTCTTCAGTCGGGGCGGTTCGGGTCGTCGGCCTCGCGGCGCAGGGCTTCCAGGTGCAGCACCAGCCGCTCGTCGCGCAGACTGCCGCGGCAGAGGAAGCCGCGAACGCTGACCGGGGCGGTGTCGCCGGATTCGGGAAGCTGCAGGACCACGTCTCCGACCGCCACCGCGTCCACGGTGCACTGGACATCGCGCGGGGCCCCGGCTTCCATCATCCGCGAGCGGTGCTCGATGCGCAGTCGCACCAGCGGCAGCCCTGCGGGCGTGTAGCGCAGCGCTTCGCGCTCGACGATACGGCCCGAGAGCACGACGCGATTCAGCGCCGACCCCGCCCGCGCCCGCTCAGGCGCCTGCAGCGGGTTCGGCCGCGCGCGCGGGAGCGTCCCCGCGATCGCTGCGCTCGCCTCGCTCGCCGCGATCGCGCCGCGGGCGATCCCGGCCTTCGGTCGGCTTGGGCTCGCGCATCATCGGCGAGGGCGCGGTGACCGCCTCGTCCATCTTGATGGTCATGTGGCGCAGGACCGCGTCGTTGAAGCGGAACGCGTGCTCGAGTTCGTCCAGGGTCGCCTGGTCGCACTCGATGTTCATCAGCACGTAGTGCGCCTTGTGCATCTTCTGGATCGGGAAGGCGAGCTGGCGACGGCCCCAGTCTTCCTTGCGATGGATGATGCCGCCGTGACCGGCGATCATGCCGGTGTAGCGCTCGACCATGCCGGGGACCTGTTCGCTCTGGTCCGGATGGACGATGAAAACGACTTCGTAGTGCCGCATCGATTCTCCTTTCGGTCGTCTCGGGCACCGTGGTGCCCGGGCCCCCCGGCTGCAACCCCGGTGGAGCAAGGACGCGCGCCGGCATGGGCTCCGCCGCGCGAATGGGTCCGCCTCCCGAAGGCGCGGACGCTACCGACAGGCCTGCAAGACGCCGCCTGCCCTCTCCAGGATCACCGCCCCCGCAACCGGCTCGCCGGTCGCGCTGTCCGGGCACGGGACCCGGGCACTTTGCCCGGGTACGGGACCCGGACGCTTTGCCCGGGCACGGGACCCGGACGCCTTGCCCGGGCACAGGGCACCCAGGCCAATTCCGGGCGGTGTCCCGGAAAGCCGTCCATTATGGCTGATACCGCCCTCCGGGGCAACCTGTCAGGCTGCTGCGCAGGCCCGCTGCCGGCGCGCCTCGAACAGGCAGATGCCGGCCGCCACCGACACGTTCACGCTCTCCACCGTCCCGAGCATCGGGATCCGAACCCGGGCATCGCAGCGCTCGCGCGTGAGGCGGCGCAGGCCCGCGCCCTCCGCGCCGAGCACCCAGGCAAGCGGCCCCTGCAAGCGGGCCGAGAACAGGTCCTCCTCGCCCTCGCCGTCCGCAGCCACGCACCACACCCCCTTCTGCTGCAGCGCCTCGATGGTGCGCGCGAGGTTGGTCACCACCACGTAGCGCACGCTCTCCGCCGCGCCGGAGGCCACCTTCTCGACCGTAGCCCCGATGCCCACGGCCCGGTCGCGCGGCGCGATCACCGCATCCACCCCCATCGCGTCGGCCACGCGCAGCAGGGCCCCGAGGTTGCGCGGGTCCTGGATGCCGTCGAGCAGCAGCAGCAACGGCAGCGGCGGCAGCGTCTCGAGCAGGTCGTCGAAGGCCAGCGCGCTGCGCGGCAGCACCCGAGCGACCGCGCCCTGGTGCCGCGACTGCGCACCGGCCAGCGCGTCGAGCCGTCGGTCGTCGCTGGCGATCACGCGCACGCCGCGCTCGCCGGCCAGCCGGAGCAGATCCTTCATCCTGCCGTCCTGGCGGGCGGCATCGACGTGCAGTTCACGCACCGAGGCGGGATCGGCACGCAGCCTCGCGGTGACCGCGTGCAGCCCGAACAGCACTCGCAGCGGCTCGCTCATCGCCCCCCCCGACCGCTGGCCTTGCCGCGGGCAGTCTTCTCCGATGCAGCCTCGGCGCGCCCGCCCGCGCGCGCAGCCTTGCCGGCCCGCTGGCCCGAGGCGGCCAGCGGACCGCGCAGCCGGGCCCCGGGCGCGAGCACGAAATCGATCCGGCTGGTAGTCAGGTCGACGCGCGCGACCTGCACCGCGATCCGGTCGCCGATGCGGTAGCGCTGCCCGGTACGCTCGCCGAGCAACTGGTGCCGGACCGCATCGAAGTGGAAGTAGTCGTTGCCGAGCTCCGAGATGTGCACGAGTCCATCCACGTAGAGGTCGTCGAGCGTCACGAACACGCCGAACGAGGCCACCCCGCTCAGCGTGCCGGCGAAGCGCTCGCCGACGCGGTCCTGCATGTAGTAGCACTTGAGCCAGGCCTCGACCTCGCGCGAGGCTTCGTCGGCGCGGCGCTCGGTCTGCGAGCAGTGCTGGCCCAGCGAAGCCCAGTCCATGCCACCGGCCGGCTCGTAGCGACCGCCCTCGAGCACCGCCCGGATCGCCCGGTGCACGCACAGGTCGGGGTAGCGGCGGATCGGCGAGGTGAAGTGGGTGTAGCCGTCATAGGCCAGCCCGAAATGCCCGATGTTGTCCGGGCTGTACACCGCCTGCGCGAGCGATCGCAGCATCACCGTCTGCAGCAGCAGGCGATCCGGCCGGTCGCGGATCTGCTCGAGCACCAGCGCATAGTCGCGCGCGTGCGGCGCTTCCCCGCCGCCGATCGACAACCCGAAGCCGCGAAGGAACTCGCGCAGCGACTCCAGCCGGTCGCGCCTCGGGCCGGCATGGATGCGATAGAGCATCGGGTGCGCGTGGCGCGCGAGGAAATGGGACGCGCACACGTTGGCTGCGAGCATGCACTCCTCGATCAGG
The DNA here is from genome assembly GCA_903831455.1 of uncultured Pseudomonadota bacterium. Classification (GTDB taxonomy): domain Bacteria; phylum Pseudomonadota; class Gammaproteobacteria; order Burkholderiales; family CAIKXV01; genus CAIKXV01. The sequence goes on from CAIKXV010000101.1 coordinate 4,406, forward strand.
CGATGGGCATCGTTGCGCTCGACCGGCACGATGCGCTCGATCTTGCCGAGCTCGTCGAAGATCATCCGGGTCTCGGAGGACTCGAAGTCGATCGCCCCGCGCTGCGCACGGGCCGCCAGCAGCGCGCGAAACACGGCCTCCAGCGCCTTGAGGTGGGGCACCAGATCGCGATAGTTGCGGGCATAGGCCATCGGGCTGCCACCGAGGATCTCGGCCACCTCGGTGTAGGTGAGCCGTGCACGCGAGTGCATCACCGCCGGATAGAACCGGTAGTCGAGCAGTCGGCCTTCGGCCGACACGTCCACCTCGCAGACCATGCACAGCCGGTCGACGCCCGGGTTGAGCGAGCACAGCCCGTTGGACAGCGCCTCGGGCAGCATCGGGATCACCCGCCTCGGAAAGTAGACCGAGGTGCCGCGAGCCCTCGCCTCGACGTCGATCGCATCGCCCGGGCGGACATAGTGCGATACATCGGCGATCGCGACGAACAGCCGGAACGCAGCGCCGGGTGCCGGCGGCGTACCGCTCCCCGGCATCGATGCCGCGGTCGGCCCTGTAGCCGGCGTCTCGAAGCCCTTGCCCAGCAGGCGGCTTACCCGCTGGCGCAGGCTGGCGGCGCGGGTCGGCGTCGGGGTCTCCGCCCCTGCGTCCGCGCCGAGGCGGCGGGACGGCCGAGCGCGCCGGCCCGACGGTTCCGCCGAAGGCGGAGCCGCAACCGGGTCGAGCCTGACGCAGCAGACCGCGTCGTCGAAATCACGCGCGGTCTCCCCATCGATGGTCACCAGCGGCAACTCGCGCAGATCCACCCGGCCCTTGAGATCGGCCTTGCGGGGCGCCTCGGGCAGGCGTGCTGCCAGCCGCTCGACGGCAGCGCTGAAGGCGTGCGGAAGGTCGTGCTTGCGCAGCGCGATCTCGATCTCCATGCCAGGGTCGGCGTATCCCCCCAGTACTTCGACGATGCGGCCGATCGGCTGCGTGCGACGGGTCGGCTGCTCGATGATCTCCGCGACCACCACCTGCCCCGCCCGCGCCCCGCTGCGATCGTCCGGGGCGATCAGGATGTCCTGCGCGAGGCGACGCTCCTCCGCGACCACGAAGCGCACCCCGTGCTCGACGTGCAGTCGGCCGACCACGCGCCGGTTTCCCCGCTCGAGGACCTCGACGACCACCGCTTCGCGCTTGCCGCGGCGCGGCGCCTGCACCTCGCGCGCGAGCACGCGGTCCCCGTGCAGCACCTTCTGCATCTCGCCGGGACCGAGGAACAGATCGCCGGACGCGTCATCGGGAACCAGGAAGCCGAAGCCGTCGGGATGGCCCATGACGCGCCCGCGGATCAGGTCCATCTTGGACGGCAGGCCGAGCGCGCCCCGCCGGTTGGCGATGACCTCGCCCTCGCGCTCCATCGCCGCGAGGCGTCGGCCAAAGCCTTCGAGCGCCGGCTCGCCGACGTCGAGTCGTCGCGCAAGGTCGGCCGGATCGACAGGGACCCCTGCCTCGCGCAACGCCGCGAGGATGTCCTCGCGCTCGGGGATGGGCGTCTCGTAGACGCGCGGGGACCTCAGGCCACGACGCTCGCGGGTCAATTGACAAACCTCCGGCAGTTCACTACATTTCGCCGCCGCAGTGCCGAGATGGCGGAATTGGTAGACGCACCAGGTTCAGGTCCTGGCGGTGGCAACACTGTGGAGGTTCGAGTCCTCTTCTCGGCACCAGCCCCGCACCTTGCAGGCCGGGTCTGTCCGGCCCGGCCCGAGTGCGCGGCGATCGGGCCACCCGGGCAGTCCGACGGGCCATGGGCCCGGATGCAGGCGCGCCGGCAGCCGGCGCTGCAGGGCGCTTGGCGGAGTACGGCTTGCTCCGGGCGACCGCGTCGGCGACCCACCGCGCCCGGCGCTTCCCGACACCCCGGTGGAGTGTGGGTCGCCCTGTCGTGGCCCCTGCACCTCGATGCGCGATTGCCGACGCCTGCCGCGCCGCGCGCCGCTCGGCCCGCGCGCGAGCCGTAGCGAACGCCGCGTGCCGGCGAGCGCGCGTAGCTGCCGCGGACGATCAATGGGCTCCCGAAGCCTTCGCGTCCACGCAGAGGCTCGCGGGCGACATGCGGTCGTAGCCTTCGTGCGGCTGGTGTATCCACGGGTTCTCCGGAAGATAGCGCACGAAATAGTCGGGCTTGATCATCGAGACCGCCTTGTACCAGAGCACGGCGGTCCGCACGTCCTCGATGCCCTCGCGCGTGGTCTCCAGGTGCCGCCGCACGACATCGAGCGTGATGCCGGAATCGACCAGATCGTCGACCAGCAGGATACGACGCCCCAGCTCGGGCGTGGTCATGGTGAGGTGCTCGGCCACCCGGATGTGGCCGCGGACCGTGCCGCCCTCGCCCCCGTAGGACTGGGTGGAGATGATCGCCAGCGGGACGTCGAAGATGCGCGAGAGCACGTCGCCCACGCGCAGCCCTCCGCGGGCGATGCAGACGATCTGGTCGAACGACCATCCCGACTCGTAGACGAGCCGCGCGAGGGCCTCGTTGTCGCGCCGGTAGTCTTCCCAGCTCACGTACAGGTCGGCCATGGTCGCCTCGCGCGCTAGTGCGCCTCGAACGGGTGCCGCAGCACGATGGTTTCGTCCCGATCCGGTCCGGTCGAGATGATGTCGATCGGCACGCCGCAGGCGGCCTCGATGCGCGCGAGGTAGTCGCGGGCCGGGACGGGAAGATCGTCCATCCGCCTCACGCCGACCGTGCTCGCGGACCAGCCGGGCATTTCCTCGTAGATCGGCTCGCAACGCGCGAGGTCCTCGGCCCCGAACGGAAGGATGTCCACCCGCTCGCCATCGATCCGGTAGCCGACGTTGATCCGCAGCGTCTCCATGCCGTCGAGCACGTCGAGCTTGGTCACGCACAGCCCCGACAGCCCGTTGATCTGGATCGCACGGCGCAGGGCCGCGGCATCGAACCAGCCGCAGCGGCGTGGACGACCGGTGACCGAGCCGAATTCGTTGCCGCGCGAGGCGATGCCGCGCCCGATCTCGTCGTCGAGTTCGGTGGGGAACGGCCCGGACCCAACCCGCGTGGTGTATGCCTTGGTGATGCCCAGCACGTAATGCAGCAGGTGCGGCCCCATGCCTGACCCGACGCCCGCGGCCCCGGCCACGCAGTTGCTGGAGGTGACGAACGGGTAGGTGCCGTGGTCGACGTCGAGCAGCGTGCCCTGCGCCCCTTCGAACAGCAGGTTACGCCCGGCACGGTGCGCCTCGTAGAGCAGCCGCGGCACGTCGGCCACCATCGGCCGCAGCCGCTCGGCGTGCTGCAGCGTGTCGTCGAGCGTGCGCTGGAAGTCGACCGTGTCGGCGCGAAAGTAGTGCTTGAGCACGAAGTTGTGGTAATCGAGCACCTCGCCCAGCTTCGCGGCGAAGCGTTCCCGGTGGAACAGGTCCTGCATGCGGATGGCTCGCCGCGCGACCTTGTCCTCGTAGGCCGGGCCGATGCCGCGCCCGGTGGTGCCGATCTTGTTCTGGCCGCGGGCGGCCTCGCGCGCGTGGTCGATCGCCACGTGGTGCGGCAGGATCAGCGGGCAGGCCTCGCTGATGCGCAGGCGACCGCGCACGTCGACGCCAGCCGATTCCAGCTCGCCGATCTCGCGCAGCATCGCCTCGGGCGACACCACCACGCCGTTGCCGACGAAGCACTCGACCGACTCGCGCAGGATGCCCGAGGGGATCAGCCGCAGCACCGTCTTGCGTCCGCCGACCACCAGCGTGTGGCCGGCGTTGTGTCCGCCCTGGAAGCGCACGACCGCCTGCGCCCGCTCGGTGAGCAGATCGACGATCTTGCCCTTGCCCTCGTCGCCCCACTGTGAACCGATCACTACGACGTTTCTGCCCATGTTCCGTTCGCCCTGCCGTATCCGTTCCGCCGCGAGCTGCGGCGCGCATCGAGGCCGCTAGCGTTGCGCCGGCAGCGACTCGACCCTCCAGCCGCCCTTCGAAGCCACGAGCCGACGATCGACGCCGGCCCCCTCGGGCACCCCATCGCCCAGATCGACGACGACCTTTTCACCCGCGGCCCTGAGGGCAGCGATCGCATCGGCCAGACCGGCCGCCTGCCCGCCCGGGGCGAGGATCACGCCGGACTGCGCCTGCGGCCCGACGAGCGCCGAGAGCGCGAAGAGGTCGAGGCTGAAGCCGGTTGCCGGTCGCGCGCGTCCGAAGGCTGCGCCCAGTTCGTCGTAGCGGCCACCGGCTGCCACCGCACTCGGGTGGCTTGCGGTGTAGGCCGCGAACACCACCCCGGTGTGGTATCGGTATCCGCGCAGTTCGGCGAGATCCACGTGCAGGGTCGCCGCCTCGCGCGTGGCCTGCGCAATGGCCTCCAGCGCATCGAGCGCCGACAACAGCGCCGGCTCCCGCGGCAGGCAGGCGCGTGCTTCGGCGAGTACGCCCTCGTCGCCGTAGAGGCGCGGCAGTCGTCGCAGCGCCGCGCGCCAGGGTTCGGGCAGCGAACCGGTGAGCGACGCGACCAGCGGCTCGTCCTTGCGCTGCAGCGCTTCGAACAGCTCGGCCTCGAGGGTGGCCTCCACGCCGGCTCCCGCCACCAGCGCGCGGAACACCCCGACGTGGCCGAGATCGAGGTGGATCCCGCCCAGTCCGGCCGCGCGCAACGCCTCGAGCATCAGGCGCTGCACCTCGATGTCGCTCGCCACCCCGCCGTGCCCGAACAGTTCGGCGCCCAGTTGCAGAAGTTCGCGGCGCGCCGATCCACTGGCCGGGCGCGCATGCAGCACGCTGCCGCAGTAGGCGTAGCGCGCGACCCCGGTCCGAGGTGCGCGATAGGCGTCGATCCGGGCGACCTGGGGCGTGATGTCGGCGCGCAGGCCCATCAGGCGCCCCGACAACTGGTCGGCCACCTTGACCGTCCGCAGGTCGAGGTCGATGCCGGTGCCCACGCGCAGCGAGTCGACGAACTCGAGCATCGGCGGAATCACCGTCCGGTAGCCGTGGCCCCGGAACAGGGCGAGCAGGCGCGAGCGCAGCGCCTCGACCTGTTCGGCCTCGGGCGGCAGCACGTCCTCGACATGTTCCGGCAGCAGCCAGTTGCGCATCTCGGCCTCGGTAAACACGTGATTCTACCAGCCCGCGCCTGGTATCAGGCCCCCGGCGAGCCGGCCGCCCGCGCGCGACCGGGCGCTCAGTGCACCCAGAGCAGCAAGGCCAGCCCGACGATCATCGAGGCGAGTCCGATCACGCGCAACTGCGCATCCGGAAGTTCGGTCATCCGTCGAAACGCCTCCCGCCACGCCCCCGGGGCCACGAACGGCAGGATGCCTTCCAGCACCAGCATCAGTCCCAGCGCCGCGATCAGCGCCTCGCGCAGTTCCACCCGGCGCGCCCCCCCCGCGGCTCGACCCCGGCCGTCCCTGCCCTAGCGACGCGGGGCGACCGGCCCTGCGGGTGCTGCCGCCGGCGCGGGGGCGCCCCCCGGCGAGCGGAAGTAGCGGAAGAACTCCGAGTTGGGCTCGAGCACGAACACGTTGTTCCTGCCCGAGAAACTCTGCCGGTAGGCCTCCAGGCTGCGGTAGAACGCGTAGAACTCGGCGTTGGACTGGAAGGCGGCGTTGTAGATGCGCGAGGCCCGGGCATCGCCCTCGCCCTTCACGCGCTGCGCCTCGCGGAAGGCTTCGGCCAGGATGATCTCGCGCTGGCGATCGGCATCGGCGCGGATCTTCTCGCCTTCGGCCGAACCGGTCGAACGCAGCTCGTTGGCCACGCGCTTGCGCTCGGCCTCCATCCGCCGGTAGACCGACTCGCTGACCTCCTGGGGGAAGTCCACGCGCTTGATCCGCACGTCGACCACCTCGATGCCGATCGCCCGGGCATCGGCCTCGGCGCGCTCGCGCATCACCTGCACGATCTTGTCGCGCTCGCCCGAGATCACGTCGTTGACGGTGCGCGCGCCGAACTCCGATCGCAGGCTGGAGTTGATGGTCTGCGACAGCCGATTGATGGCCGCAGCCTCGTTGCCCTGCACGCTGATGAAGTACTGGCGGACGTCGCTGATGCGCCACTTCACGAAGGAGTCGACCAGGACGTTCTTCTTCTCGGACGTCTGGAAGCGCTCGGGTTCGGGCGCGTCGATGGTGAGTACCCGTCGGTCGAAGTACCGGACGGTGTCGAGCACCGGGATCTTGAAGTTCAGTCCGGGCTCTTCGACGACCTTGGCGATGGTGCCCAGGCGCAGGACGATGGCGCCCTGGCGCTGATCGACCACGAACAGGCTCGAGCCCGCCGCCGCGGCGGCCGCCAGTACGATGCCCAGCAGGAGTCCAGGGTTGTTCCGGATCATTGCCGCTGCTCCCGTTCACGCGACCGCAGGGCCTCGCGCGAGCGAGCGCCGGCCTCCGGCGCCGCCTGCGGCGCGGGCGCAGCCGTCGATGCACTGCCCGCCTCCCCGGCGGGACGACCCGCCGCCGCCGGGTCGGGCGGGGTCACGGCCGCGCCGGTCGCACCGACCGAGGCCATCAGCCGATCGAGCGGGAGGAAGAGCAGGTTGCTGCCCGATCGCTGGTCGACGACCACCTTGGTGGCGTTGGTCATCACATGCGTGAGTGCATCGAGGTAGAGCCGGTCGCGCGTGACCCGCGGGGCCTTGTTGTATTCCTCGACCACCAGGCGGAAGCGGGCGGCCTCGCCCTCCGCGGTTGCGATCACGCGCTGACGATAGCCCTCGGCCTCCTCGGCGAGCCGTGCCGCCGCACCGCGGGCCTTCGGGATCACGTCGTTCGCGTAGGCTTCGCCTTCGTTCTTCTGGCGCTCGCGATCCTGACCCGCCTTCACCGCGTCGTCGAAGGCTGCCTGGACCTGTTCGGGCGGTTGCGCCCCCTGCATGGTCACGTTGCTGATCAGGATGCCGACCCGATAACGGTCGAGGATATCCTGCATCAGCTTCTGCACCTCGGCCTGGACCCCGCCGCGATCCTCGTAGAGCACCGCATCCATGCTGCGACGGCCGACCGTCTGCCGAATGGCCGTCTCGGCGGCCTGCAGCACCGTCTCCTCGGGGTTGCGCACGTTGAGCAGGTAGTCGCGCCCGGAGGACAGCGTGTACTGCACCGCGAACTGGACGTCGACGATGTTCTCGTCGTCGGTGAGCATCAGCGACTCGCGCAGCACCTTGTTGCGCGGGTTGTTCCGGTAGCCGATTTCCAGCGTGCGGACCCCGGAGACGTTGACGACCTCGACGGTCTCGATCGGCCACGGCAGGTGCCAGCGCGGCCCCGGTCCGGTTTCCTCGGCGAACTTGCCGAAGCGCAACACCACCCCGCGCTCGGCCGGGCCGACGATGTACACGCCACTGGCGAGCCACATGAGCAGCACGAGTCCGACGACGAGCGCACCGCCGCCCTTCCACTGACCGGGCGAGATGGACGGACCGGTCGGCCCGCCCCCGTCCCCGTTCGGCTGCGGCGCGCCGGGCGAGCGTCGCGAGCCCAGCAACTCGTTCAGGCGACGGTTGAACCGCCGCCAGAGTTCGTCGAGGTCAGGCGGTCCCGGGTTGCGTCCACCGCCCCCGCCGCCGCCGCCGCCGCGTCCCCACTGATTGTCGTTCATGCCCATCCACACCCTTGACCCGCCCGTCGCTTCGGCGGACTCGGCGCCCCGCGGGCGCCACCAGCGCCGCCATCAGGCAGCGCGCGATTCTCCGACCACATCGACCGGCTCGAGTTCCCCGGAGGGCTCGTCCACGGTCGCGCTCCCTGCCCGTCGCCCCGTCAAAGCCCGCTCGCGCGCGGCATCTCGCCCGTCGCGGACGTATCGGGGAGTCGGGGCGGTTCCCGCATCCTCCCTGCCTGCCGGCACCTGCTGCGCGATGGGTTGCGCGGAGCACACCGTACCACGGTCCGCAGGGGCGGTCGCGCCCGCGACGCGCACCGGATCCGACACACGCGGACTCGGCACGGATTCCGGCCACTCATCGAGCGGATTCGCGCGCTCGCCGCACTCGACGGCGCGGACGCCGGCCTCGCGCCGCGCGAAGAATTCGTCGAGCGCCGCCCGAAGGAGATCGAGGCCCTCGCCCGCGAGGGCCGACAGCCAGATCTCGGACACCGCGCCGGATTCGTCGCGGGCCGCGCGCGCCGGCACGCCCGCCCTGTCGATCTTGTTGCAGACCACGATCCGCGGCACCGACTCGGCGCCGATCTCGACCAGCACCCGGTCGACTTCGCGCATCTGGCGATCGCGATCGGCGCTGGAGAAATCGACCACGTGCAGCAGCAGGTCGGCCTGCGCGGTCTCTTCGAGCGTGGCCCGGAAGGCCGCCACCAGTTCGTGCGGCAGGTCGCGGATGAACCCGACCGTGTCGGACAGCACCACGTTGCGCCCCGCGGGCGTGTACAGCCGGCGGCTGGTGGTGTCGAGGGTGGCGAACAGCTGGTCGGCCGCGTAGGTGCCCGCGTGGGTGAGCGCGTTGAAGAGGGTCGACTTGCCCGCGTTCGTGTACCCGACCAGCGAGACGGTGCAGGCCGCCCCGCGATCCCGGGAGCGTCGCTGCGTGGCGCGCTGGCGGCCGACCCGCGCGAGCTTGTCGCGCAGCACCTTCACGCGCTTGCCGAGCAGGCGCCGGTCGGTCTCGAGCTGGGTCTCGCCCGGTCCGCGCAGGCCGATGCCGCCCTTCTGGCGCTCGAGGTGCGTCCAGCCGCGCACCAGCCGGGTGGCGAGGTGGTCCAGTTGCGCGAGCTCGACCTGGAGCTTGCCCTCGTGGCTGCGCGCACGCTGGGCGAAGATGTCGAGGATGAGGGTCGTGCGATCGACCACGCGGCACTGCAGCGCCCGCTCGAGGTTGCGCTCCTGGGCGGGCGTCAGCGCGTGATTGAAGACGACGAGGGAGGCGTCGAGCGCCTCGCGTTCGCGACCGATTTCCGCGACCTTTCCCGACCCTGCGTAGGTGGACGGGTCGGGTCGGCCACGACCGCCGCCGATCACGCCCGCGACTTCGAGGCCGGCGGAGGCGACCAGTTCGCGCAGTTCCCCCAGGCTTTCCTCGTAATCACGCTCGGAGGAACCGAGTGCGACGAGCAGGGCGCGAGTGCCGGTGTCGGGACGGTCGAACATCCGTTAGCGGGCGGAGAGGCGCGCGTGCGCGCCTCAGCCCTCCGCCGAGTTCTCGGCCTGGAAGTTGACGGCGCGGGCGGGCACCACCGTGGAGATCGCGTGCTTGTACACCATCTGGGTCACGGTGTTCCGAAGCAGGACCACGTACTGGTCGAAGGACTCGATCTGCCCCTGCAGCTTGATGCCATTCACGAGGTAGATCGATACCGGGATGTGTTCCCTGCGCAGCGTGTTGAGGAACGGATCCTGGAGTAGCTGGCCCTTCGCGCTCACGGTGATACCTCGCTGTTTTTTTCGATTCTGACTCTACTGGATTTTTCCGGTCAAAGCCATTGCGGGCCAGCGCCCACGGGCTGTCCAGCAGACCTTCCTCGCGCCTGGCAGGGCGCTCCCCCGCCGCGCCTCGCCGGTTCGCTCAGCGCGAACGTCGCCCGGTGGCCGGTGCCCGGCGCGAAGCGAACGGGTTGCCCCCGGTACGGAACTGCAGGCGCAGCGGCGTCCCCTCCAGCCGGAACACCGCCCGGAAGGCGTGCTCGAGGTACCGCCGGTAGCTCGCGGGCAGCGAGTCGAGCGCGTTGCCGTGGATCACGATCACCGGCGGGTTGCTGCCCCCCTGGTGCGCATAACGCAATTTGGGGCGCACCAGCCCGGAGCGCGGGGGCGACTGGCGTTCGACCGCCGCCATCAGCGCGCGCGTGAGGCGCGGCGTCGGCAGGTCGATCATCGCGGCGCGCCAGGCCTTGTCCACCGCGGGAAGGACGGCGTCCACGCCGCTGCCACGCTGGGCCGAAATGAACAGGGTGCGCGCGAAGGCGAGGAAGCCCAGCCGACGCTCGAGGTCGTCGCGAAAGCGCGTCCGCGCGCCCGCGTCGAGCGCATCCCACTTGTTGGCGACCAGCACGAGCGCACGGCCCGCTTCGAGGATGTAGCCGGCGATGTGCGCGTCCTGGTCGCTCACCGGTTCGCGCGCATCGAGCACCAGTACCGCGACGTTGCAGCCGTCGATCGCCTGCAGCGTCTTGATCACCGAGAACTTCTCGACGGCCTCGTCGATGCGCGCGCGGCGACGCATGCCGGCGGTGTCGACCAGCACGTAGCGGCGTCCGCCACGCTCGAACTCGACGTCGATGCTGTCGCGCGTCGTCCCCGGGAAGTCGTAGACCAGCATGCGCTGCTCGCCCAGCAGCGCGTTGACCAGCGTGGACTTGCCGACGTTCGGGCGTCCGACCACGGCCACGCGCGGCACCTTCTGGGCCTCGGGCACGGGTTCGGGTTCCGGATCCTCGGGGAAGCGGTCGAGGATCGCTTCGAGCAGGTCGCCCACGCCCTCTCCGTGCGCGGAGGACACCGGCCAGGGCTCTCCGAGGCCCAGCGCATGGAACTCGACGGCGGCCATGCCGGGCCGCATGCCCTCGGCCTTGTTCACCACCAGCCACACCGGGCGCCCGGTCGCGCGCAGGCGCGAGGCGATCTCCTGGTCGAGTCCGGTCAGCCCCGCACGGCCATCGACCAGGAAGAGGATCGCATCGGCCTCGTCGATCGCGCGCTCGGTCTGGCGCGCCATCTCGCGCGAGATGCCCTCGCCGGACACCGGCTCGAAGCCACCGGTATCGACCACCAGGAATCGGCGTTCGCCGAAACGGCCACGGCCGTAATGACGGTCACGGGTGAGACCGGGCAGGTCGGCGACCAGCGCATCCCGCGTACCCGTGAGCCGGTTGAACAGGGTCGATTTGCCGACGTTCGGTCGGCCGACCAGCACGAGGGTCGGTTGCATCGTCAGGCGGCAAGCCCGATCGCGTACACCCCGCCGCCGCGAGTCTGCACGATGAAGCCTCCCGGCACCGGCAGGGCCGCGGTGACGATGGCCGTGCCGTCGGTGGCGATGCGTCCGGCGAAGCTGCCATCCTCGATGTCGATCAGGTGCACCTGTCCCTGGTAGTCGCCCACGACCAGCACGCTGCCGATCCTGCGCGGCGCGCCCACCGATCGAAGGCGCAGGGCAGCCTGTCGCCAGAGGCTCGCGCCCCCGGCGCGGTCGAGCGCATGCACCGCGCCGACGTCATCGACGACGTAGACCGCGCGCGCATCCATGTCGAGCCCGACGCTGCTGGAGATGTCGCGTCCCCAGTCGAGGCTGCCACGCTTGGCGTCGAAGCAGGCCACCCGCCCCTGGAAGGCCACCGCGCATACCTGGGAGCCTTCGAAGGCCGGGGCGCTGGCCACCTCGACCACACGCTCGAGTTCCGTGGCGCCGCGGGGTAGCGCCACGGCCACGTCGATCCCGACCGCGCCGGTGCGGGCATCCAGGCCGACCAGACGGCCATTCGGGAATCCGGCGAATACCGCGCCGCGGACGACCGTGAGCGCCGCGTGGCTGCGCAGCGCGAGACTGGGAGAGGCCGGTCGCTGGTAGACCCAGCGTCGGCGACCGCTGTCGGCCTCCAGCCCGAAGATGCGCCCGTCGGTCGTGCGCGCGATCACCAGGCCCGCGTCGATCACGGGTGCGGCCAGCACCTCGCTGGAGATCGAGGCCTGCCACGCCGGCTTGCCCTCTCGGGTCAGCACCGCGATCTCGCCGTCGAGCCCGCCCGCGGCAACGCGTCCGTCGCCGGCCCCGATGCCCGCCGACGCACGCTTGATGCCCGACGGCTGGCGCCATAGCAGCCGCCCGTCGGATACGGCGTGGGCCGACACCGCCCCGTCGCCGCCGATCGCGTAGACCTGTCCGTCCTCGAAGGCCGGCGTGAAGACCTCCCTCGCGGCCGCGGCCACGCGCCCCTGCCACAGCACGCGCAGGTTCAGCCGGGCCTTGATGGGCTGGAGCTCGGCGGGTCGCTCGGCGGCGATCCGCCGGGTGCCACAACCGGCCACGACTCCACCGCCGAGCAGCGCGCCCAGCGCGACCCGGCGTGCGCGGTTCATCGCGCGCCTCCCGCGGCATCGAGCTTCACCTCCACGAGTGCACGGTAGGGGCTGTTCGCCTCCATGCGCTCGAGCGCGTTCTGGTAGGCCGTGCGCGCGGCAGGCGCGTCGCCCTGCGCGATGAGCACGTCGCCCCGAAGATCAAGGAACAGCGCGTCGAAGGTCGCCGACCGCTTCAGGTCGAGCACGCGCAGGGCTGCGACGTAATCCCGATCGTCGACCATGACCGCCGCGAGCCGCAGTCGCGCGAGGTCGCGATACTCGTCCTGCCGGGCGTTGGCCGCCGCCCACTCCAGTCGAGCGCGTGCGCTCTTGCTGTCGCCGGATTCGACGTCGATCCGGGCGGCGACCAGGGCGGCGAGCACGGCGTAACCCGTCGAGGGGTACTTCTCGACCAGTTGGCCCGCGGCCTCGCGCACCCGCTTGAGATCGTTGCCCTGCAGCGATTCCTGGATCGCCAGGTAGAGCACGGCTGCCGCCTCCGTCTGGCGGGCCTGGTACCACCGCCAGCCCGTCGCGCCCGCCACCACGAGCGCGATCACGAGCGCAAGGGTGGAGACGAGCCGTCCCCAGCGCTCCCACCAGCTCTTGATCGCGTCGATCTGGTCCTGTTGCTCGAGGTCGAAATGGGCCATGGTAGGGAAAACTGCAACCGATCAGGCAGCGGGCGCACACGGCGCGCCCAGGGCCTGCACGAGCGCCTCGGGGGTCAGCTGCCGCTGCTCCCCGGACTCGCGCAGGGGTTTGAGCGACACGAGGCCGCGGGCCGCCTCGTCCTCGCCGATGATGATCGCGTAGCGCGCGCCGCTGGCGTCCGCACGCCGCATCTGCGCGGCGAACTTGCCGCCTCCGCAATGCACGACGACGGCAAGGCCCTCACCGCGCAGCGTCTCGGCGACACGGGCCGCCAGGAGACCTGCTGCATCCCCCTGGTGGACCAGATACGCGGCGGGCACGGAGGCCGAGCCGAGCAGCGACGACTGCTCGGCCAGCGCCATCACCCGCTCGATGCCGAGCGCGAACCCGCAGGCGGGCGCCGGACGCCCGCCCAGTTGCCCGACGAGCCCGTCGTAGCGACCGCCCGCGCAGATCGTTCCCTGCGCGCCCAGCGCGTCGGTGACCCACTCGAACACGGTGCGGTTGTAGTAGTCCAGTCCGCGAACGAGCCGGGGGTTGACCGTCCACCCGATGCCGGCGGCATCCAGGCTGCGCCGCAGCCCATCGAAATGCGCGGCCGACTCGGCATCGAGGCGGTCGAGCAGTCGCGGCGCACCCGCGATCAGCTCGGCCATCGCGGGATTCTTCGAGTCGAGGATGCGCAGCGGGTTGCTGTGCAGCCGGCGCTGCGCGTCGGAGTCGAGGAGTTCGCGATGGGCTTCGAGGTAGGCCACCAGTTCGCCCCGGTGCGCGGCGCGGGCAGCCGCGTCGCCCAGCGAGTTGATCTCCAGGCGTACCTGGCCTTCGATGCCCAGATCCCGCCACAGGCGGGCGCCGATCATGATCTGCTCGGCATCGATGTCCGGCCCGAGGAAACCCAGCGCCTCGACGCCGATCTGGTGGAACTGCCGGTAGCGGCCTTTCTGCGGCCGCTCGTGGCGGAACATCGGCCCCTCGTACCACAGGCGCTGCGGGCTGCCGTAGATCAGGTTGTGCTGGAGCACGGCGCGCACGCACGCCGCCGTCCCTTCCGGACGCAGCGTGAGGCTCTCGCCGTTCAGCGTGTCGACGAAGGTGTACATCTCCTTCTCGACGATGTCGGTGGCCTCGCCGATGGTGCGAACGAACAGTTCGGTCCGCTCGAGCACCGGCGTGCGCAACTCCCCGTAGCCGTACCGGGCGAGCACGTCGGCGACGTGTCCGACGAGGCGGCGATACCGGGCGGCCTGCTCGGGCAGCAGGTCGTTCATGCCGCGCACGGCTTGCAGGGACTCGGCCATCGGGGGGCGCCGGCAGACCCGGCGGAGGCGTGGAATCGGGACCGGAACCCGCGCGAGCGCGTCCCGGCTAACCCGGCATTATAGCCGCCGCGGCGGCCCGGACCGTCGGCCGACGGCCGTCAGGCCGCGGAGGCCGCCTCGGCCCCGGCCACGTAGCGGGCGCGCACGTAGTCGTCGACGATCGCCTGGAACTCCTCGGCGATGTGATCACCCTTCAGCGTGACCGTCTTGCGGCCGTCGACGAACACCGGCGCCACCGGCACCTCGCCCGACCCGGGCAGGCTGATGCCGATGTTCGCGTGCTTGCTCTCGCCCGGCCCGTTGACCACGCAGCCCATGACCGCGACGGTCATCTCCTCGACCCCGGGATGACGCTCGCGCCAGACCGGCATCTGGGCGCGCAGGTAGCCCTGGATCCGATCGGCGAGTTCCTGGAACACCGTGCTGCTGGTGCGTCCACAGCCCGGACAGGCCACGACCATCGGCGTGAACGAGCGCAGGCCCATCGTCTGCAGGATCTCCTGCGCCACGATGACCTCGCGGGTGCGGTCGCCATTGGGTTCGGGCGTGAGCGAGATGCGGATGGTGTCGCCGATGCCCTCCTGCAGAAGCACCGCCAGCGCGGCCGTGGAGGCGACGATCCCCTTCGAACCCATGCCGGCCTCGGTCAGGCCGAGGTGCAGCGGATAGTCGCAGCGGCGGGAGAGTTCGCGGTAGACGGTGATCAGGTCCTGGACCGCGCTGACCTTCGCCGAGAGCACGATCCGGTCGCCGGGCAGGCCCAGCGTTTCGGCCTCGCGGGCGCTGTCGATCGCCGACACCACCAGCGCCTCGCGCATCACCGCACCGGCCTCCAGCGGCCGTTCGCGGCGGGCGTTCTCGTCCATCAGCCGCGCGAGCAACGCCTGGTCGAGGCTTCCCCAGTTCACGCCGATCCGGACCGGCTTGCCGTAGCGGATGGCCGCCTCGATCATCGTGGCGAACTGCTCGTCGCGCTTGCTGCCACGGCCGACATTGCCCGGGTTGATCCGGTACGCGTCGAGCACCTGCGCGCAGTCCGGGTACTGGGTCAGCAGTCGATGCCCGTTGAAGTGGAAATCGCCGACCACGGGAACGTTGCAGCCCATGGCGTCGAGCCGGCGCCGGATCGCGGGCACCTGGGCCGCAGCCTCGGGGCTGTTGACCGTGATGCGCACGACCTCCGAACCGGCCCGCGCGAGGTCGGCGACCTGCCTTGCCGTCGCCTCCGCATCCGCGGTGTCGGTGTTGGTCATCGACTGCACCATGATCGGGGCGTCACCCCCGATCCGGACGTGGCCAACCCGCACTTCGCGGGTTCGCCGCCGCGGGGAGGGACCCACCGGGGCGGCCTGGACGACGCAGTCCGAGGGGCCGGCTGCGAAGGCCGGGGCGGGACAGGCAGGGGCGCGGTCGTTCATCTCGGGACGGGGCAGGAGTTCGAAGGCTTCGCGAGGACAGACCCGCACTGTAGCGCAGGTGCCCGCGAGTCTGTAACCACCGGCCGGGGCAGGGTCAGTCGAGCGTGAGCCGGGCCACGTTCACCAGCGTGTGCGGTTGCAGGTCGACGCGGCGCGCCTCGTAGTCGACGCGCACGCCGCTGGCGTTGCCCACCACGACCGCGAGCGGCGCCAGGCCCTTCACCACCTGCTCGGTACCCGCCCGGTTGACGCCGGACAGGATGACCTGGCCCGACGCATCCCGGATCTCGACCCACGACTCCCGCTCGAAGGCGAGACGTACCGTGCGCGCCGCGGGCGTCTGCGACTGCGGCGCAGGTGCAGCGGCAGGCGGGCTCTCGCCGGTGGCCGGCACGGGCGAGATCGACCCGCCACTGGCTGCGGGCGCCTCCGGGCCGGCAGGCTGTTCGGCTCCGGCCCCCAGTAGCGGCGAAGGCTCGACCGGCGTGGTGACCGCGGCAGGAGCCACGACCTGCTCGCTGGAGAACGGCGACCAGATCCGATCGACGACGGCGACGATAGCCACCGCGAGGACCACGCCGAGGGCGATCCGCACGTAGCGGCGAGAGGGCCGGTCGGCTCTGGGCAGCGTCGCACCGACGCCGATGTCGAGCAGGGGATCCGGCGGAACGAGGGCCGGCATCGGGCAACGCTCGTCGAGGGCGCGCATCAGCGCCGGAACGTCCGCCCCGACCAGCCTCGCGTAGTTGCGCGCGAATCCGCGGACGTAGATCGGCGAGCGCAGGCGGTCGAACGCGTCCTTCTCGAGCGCCTCGACCTGCCGCGGGTGGAGCTTGAGCTGACGCGCCACCTCGACCACCGACCAGCCCAGCGCCTGCCGGGCGTGCGCGAGGCTCGCCCCCGGCCCCGGCGGCGCCTCGTCGCCCACCGGCGCGGGCGCTGCCCCCGGCACCGGAATGCGATCCGACCCCTGGGTGGCCGGCGTCGCCGCAGCCGCGACGACAGCGCCCTCGGGAGCCTCCGCGACGGGATCCGTCCCTCCCGGCGGGAGCGCCGTGCCGGAGGCGGGCGGTGTGGGCTCGACCTGATCGCCGGGTTTCATGGGAGTGCGATGTTCTCGTAGACGGGTGACTGTATTGTTGCAGAGGATGGCCGGGCGCGGTCAGCGCGGCGCCTGGGTCGCCCCACCGAGCAGCGCGGTCTCGGGCGCGGACGGGAACGTCCGACGCAACTGCTGGGCATAGAGCATCTCCGCCTTGCGATCACCCAGCGCGCGTTCGATGCGCACCCCGAGCCAGAGCACCTCGGGCGTCGGCGCCGTCGCCTGCATCAGGCGCTCCATCAGCACGCGGGCCTGCCGCGCGTTGCCGGCGGCGAAGTCCATGTCGGCGAGCTGGAAGAGCGCGACCGGCTGTGCCGGCTGCTGGACGAGCGCCTGCTCGAAGAATCGGCGCGCCCCCGCCTCGTCGCCCCCGCGCCGCGAGCACACGCCCGCGTTGGCGAGGGTGCGGTCGGCATTGGCATAGAGCGGGCTGCGTAGCGCCGCCTGGAACAGGCGGATGGACTCCATCGGCCTGCCCCGCTCGCACAGGAACCAGCCGTAGTTGTTGTTGACGTCGGGATCCGAGGGACTCAACCGCAGCGCACGCTCGAAATTGCCGACCGCCTGGGCGTCGTCGCGCAACTGCATGTTGATCAGGCCGAGCAGGTTGAAGGCCTGCGCGTTGTCCGGATCGAGCTTGCTCGCCGAGGTCGCCTCCTCGAGTGCCGGGGTGACCGATCCGCGCGACAGGTACAGCCCGGCGAGCTCGATGCGCAGGCGGGCGGCCTCCCTCGCATCGGGCTTCGGCTCCGGCAACTTGGGCGGTTCGGCCACCGCGGGCTTGTTCGCCGCCTGCTGCCCTCCCCCGCCGAAGATCGGCGTGGAGCCGCACCCGGACAGCAGCAGCGAGACCGTGGCCACCAGCGCGAGCGGCAGCGTGTTCCGATGTGTGCTCATTGCACCCCCTGCAGTCGGCGGATCACGCGGCGCGTGCGATCCTGGACCTGTCCGGCGAGCTGGCCACAGGCCGCATCGATGTCGTCGCCACGGGTCTTGCGCGTGGTGACGACCAGTCCCGACTGCTGCAGCACGTCGCGGAATGCGCGGACCGCCTCGGACGGGGATCGTCGGAACCCGGACGCCGGGAACGGATTGAACGGGATCAGGTTGATCTTGCAGGGCACCGGGGCGACCGTGCGGGCCAGCTGGCGCGCCTGCTCGACGGAGTCGTTGACGCCATCGAGCATCACGTATTCGAACGTCACGAAATCCCGAGGCGCGTGCTCCAGGTAGCGGTTGCACGCGGCCAGCAGTTCGCGGATGGGAAAGCGCCGGTTGATCGGTACCAGCCGATCGCGCAGCGCGTCGTCCGGGGCGTGCAGCGAGACGGCCAGCGCGACCGGGCACTCGCGGGCGAGGCGATCCATCTCGGGCACCACGCCGGAGGTCGACAGGGTGACCCGGCGCCGGGACAGCCCGTAGGCATGGTCGTCGAGCATCACGTGCAGCGCCGTCACCACGTTGCGGAAGTTGGTGAGCGGCTCGCCCATGCCCATCATCACCACGTTGCTGATCACGCGCTCGCCCGCCTCCGGCGCATCGGGGCCGATCGCGCCGAGTTCGCGGTTGGCGAGCCATAGCTGGCCGATGATCTCGGCCACCGACAGGTTGCGGTTGAAACCCTGTGCGCCGGTGGCACAGAACGCGCATTCGAGCGCGCAGCCCACCTGGCTGGAGACGCACAGCGTGCCGCGGTTGACCTCGGGGATGAACACCGTCTCGATCGCGTTGCCGCCGCCGGAGGCCAGCAGCCACTTCCGCGTCCCGTCGCTCGCCGTGCTGTCCGAGATGATGGGCAGCGCCGCGACCTCGGCGCTCGCCTCGAGCTTCTCGCGGAACGACTTCGCGAGGTTGGTCATCCGCGAGAAGTCGCTCTCGCCTTCGCGATGGATCCATCGCATGAGCTGCTGCGCGCGGAACGCGCGCTCGCCCATGGTCGCGCTGTGCGCGACCAGGCCCTGCCGGTCGAACTCGAGCAGGTTGACCTTCATCAGCGCGGGTGGATCTCCAGGCTGGGGAAGAAGAACGCGATCTCGTTCGCGGCCGTGTCGGCGCCGTCGGAACCGTGGACCGCATTGGCGTCGATGCTGTCGGCGAAATCCGCGCGGATGGTGCCGGGCGCCGCCTTCTTCGGATCGGTCGCGCCCATGAGGTCGCGGTTGCGGGCGATGGCCTCCTCGCCTTCGAGCACCTGGATCATCACCGGACCGGAGGTCATGAACTTCACGAGGTCGCCGAAGAACGGCCGCTCCATGTGGACGGCGTAGAACCGGGCAGCCTGCTCGGTGGACAGGCGGGTCATGCGCGCCGCCACCACCCGCAGTCCCGCCTTCTCGAAGCGCGAGTAGATCTCCCCGATCACGTTCTTGGCGACCGCATCGGGCTTGATGATGGACAGGGTGCGTTCGACTGCCATGGCTGCTCTCCTGGATTACCTGTGTGCGCGGGCGCCGCCAGCGGCGCCTGCGTTCGGCCTGCCGCCGCGCGCAGCGCGCGCCGGTCGGGCCGTGACGGTCGCCCCGTGGTCGCGCCGTCGGCAGGACACACGGAGCCTTGCCGGCATGCGCAGGGCCTGCACGCTTCGCGGCCACCCTGCTTGCGCGACCGGCTGCGGGCGCGCGGAGAATATCAGAATCGTTGTCCGCAATAAACCATAACGCTCCGTTTTTCCAAGGATTTTCGACCTTGCGACGCCCCCGGCCGGGAAGGCAGCCGCGGGTGCTAGCATCCGGGGCGACACCTCCCCGAAATCCGCCGGCAGCCCGTGAGGCGCGTGATGACCCTCCCCGCGTCAGTACCCCCCGGATCCCCCGATGCGCCGATCGACGTCCGACGCCGGGCGCTGCGTCGACTCGTGATCGCGCTCCTGCTGCTGGGGGCCGCCTTCCTTGCGCTGCTCGGCTACGGACGACTGGCGCCCCCTCGCACGGTGACCTCGGTCGCAGCCCCGGGCACGCCCGCCGCGCCGGCACCGGCGCCTGCGCCCTCCACGCCGGCCGAAGAGCGCTCCACGACGGGCGACGCGGCAACCGTCCCGGCGGCGGAGCCCGCGCCCGAAACGCCAGCCAGGTCCGCGCCCCCACCCCCGCCGGTCGTGATCAACCCCGAGCCCCCTGCCCCCCCGGCACCCGGCAAGCCGGTGGCGCGCACGACCGTGGGGCCGCCCACGCCAGCCGTGTCCGCCTCGCCTCCATCCTCGCCGTCGCCCGCGGCGCCCGCCTCCACCGCCGCATCCGTCCCGTCCTCCGCCGCGCCGGTGCAACCGCCCGCCGCCGCCCCCCCCGGCACGCGCGTGACCGACATGGCCGGCGTGCCCGCCCGCCAGCCTGCCCGATCGGACGCAGCGAAGGCGGACCCGACGCGCGGCTACCTCGTGCAGGCCGGGGTATTCGGCACCCCCCAGAACGCCGAAGCGCTGCAGCGCAAGCTCGCCGCGGCCGGCCTGCCCGCCACCACCGAGACGCGGGTGGTGCTGGGCCCGTTCCGGGATCGCGCCGAGGCCGAGCGTGCGCGCGAAACCCTGCGCGGGCTGGGCGTGGACGCGCTACTGATGCCCGGGCGATAGGCCACCGCATCGAACGCAGCGCCAGCGCGCGCCCCGCGATTCGCCGACGACCCGGCCGAGTTGACCGGCAAGCGCGCGCGGGCGGGATCGCTCAGGCGCAGGCGAGGCGGCGCAACTCGACCCGCCCCAGCGTGCCGGGCCCTCCCTCGAGCAGCGACCACTGGTGCGCGAGGGCGCGGCGGAACGCCGACTGCCCGAGCACGGCCGACGTCGCCCGGTCGCCCGCGAGGCCGACCGGGCAGGCGCGAAGGGTACTGGGAGCGCTCGCCACCCGGGCCATCGCAGGAAACGGACGGCGCCCCGACGCGCGGTCGCCGCCCGCATGCACCGCGGCATCGGCTGCGCGCGGGACGGGAAGCGACGCCCCCGCCGGGGGGGCCGCAAGGTCGGCGAAGAATCGGGCTCGGGTCCGCAGGAACGCTTCGAGCATCGTGAGCAGGTCGGCCTCGGCCACGAAGTCGCGCACGAGCCACGCCGGCCCGGCGACGAGTCGGGCCCGCAGTTCGAACCCGCGCAGCCCGTCGTAGTCGTGTACGGCCACGAGCGCGATGTCATGCGGCCCGATGCGATCCCGCTCTCGGGGGCCGGCGAGCAGCCCGAGCCGCAACCGGGGGCCCACCCGACCCGCGGCAGGGGGCGCGAGCGGCTGATCCCCGGCGAAGGACCTCTTCGCGGCCGGTGCTGGCGCGGGCCGCTCGCCCATGGGGCCGGCCTGGCCTGCCGCCGTCGCGACTCGCGCTCCGGCATCCACCCACCCGCCGTCGCAGGCGGCGAACGCTTCGCGAAGATTCCCGCAGACCGGGTCCGGGCAGCCGGGCGCCGAGCGCGCGCGGATCAGCGCCGCATGCGCGTGCACGTCAAACCCGTCGCCGCGGTCCGTGGCGGACGATCGGACGACCTCGACCCGGAGCATCGACGCCGCAAGCGTCGGCAGCGAGCCACGCGCGCCCGGGCGGACGGGCAGCGGCCCGTCCGGGACGCCCGCGGCGGCGAGCCGGGACCTGGAGGCCGCTCTGGCGAGGGCCGCGGCAGTCGGCAGGGGCGCGAACACGATGGAGATCGGAACCAGGGGAAGCACACGCAGGGGCTGTGGGAGATGCAACGACCGGCGGATGCTGCCCGTGGCCCGTCATGCGATCAACGAATATTTTCCATTATCATTATGCTTTCATTACATGTCCCATCCACATGAATCTCCAGCAACTGCGTACCGTCCGCGAGGCCGTCCGCCACGGCTGCAACCTCACCGCCACTGCCGATGCGCTGCACACCTCGCAGCCTGGCGTGAGTCGCCAGATCCGCGAACTCGAGCAGGAGATCGGCGTGGAGATCTTCCGGCGCTACGGCAAGCGGCTCCTCGGCCTCACGGCGCCCGGGGAGACCGTCGTGGCGATCATCGAGCGCCTGCTGCACGAGGTGGAGAACCTGCGCCGCGCCTCGGAGGAGCACGCGAACGCCCGCGGCGGGCAGCTGGTCGTGGCCACCACGCACACGCAGGCCCGCTACGTGATGCCGGCAGTGGTCTCCGAGTTCAAACGCGAATATCCGGACGTGCGCCTGGTGCTGCAACAGTGCCGGCCGGAGCAGATCGCCGGCGAACTGCTCTCGGGCAGTGCCGACCTTGGCATCGCGACCGAATCGCTGCTCGATTTCCCGGAGCTGGTGGTGCTGCCCGCCTACGAGTGGAGCCACGTGGTCGTGGTGCCGGCGCGCCACCCCCTGTTGAAGGCTGGACGCCTCGGCCTCGCCCGGCTGTCCGAGCACCCGCTGATTACCTACGACCCCGGCTTTACCGGACGGCCCCACATCGACGCAGCCTTCGCGCGGGCGAAGCTGCGCCCGGAAATCACGCTCACCGCGATGGACGCGGACGTGATCAAGACCTACGTCGAACTCGGGCTGGGCGTGGGCATCGTCGCCGAGATGGCGTTCGACCCAGCGCGCGATCGGGCGTTGCGCGCGATCCCCGCCGCCCACCTGTTCGAACGCAACTTCACGCGCGTCGCGCTGCGCAAGGGCACCTACCTGCGCGGCTTCATGCTGGCCTTCCTCGAGCGCTTCTCCCCCGAACTCTCCGCGGCGATCGTCCGCCGCGCGATGGGCGGCGCATCGACCGGTCCCGGCCGAACGCAGGCCGCCGCGCGGACGACCCGCGACCCGCGCCCGCGGCACTGAAGCGCTCCTGATCGCACGGGGGTCGGCAGGCCTCGGGCGGGAACAGGGGGCTGCCATGCGGGCCGCCGGACCGGCTGCGGTCGCCGCGGACCGGGCCGCGTGGCGGGGGGCGAACGCGGCGTCGCGATCGTGCCCCGGCCCCGGCTCGCGGACCGGGGACGAGCCGATCGCGCATCAATCGGGCACCATAGACGCCCCCCGGCGTGCGCGGTGCGCCACCGATATCCGGAACACGGAGCCCAGCCCAGTGAATCGCCTTCGCATGACCCTCGCCGCTGCACTCGGCCTCGCCGGAGGCAGCCTGCTGGCCCAGACGCCCGCGCCGTTTCCCGCCAAACAGGTCCGGCTGATCGTGCCTTTCGCGCCCGGTGGGGCCAACGACATCGTCGCACGACTGGTCGGGGCCCGGCTCGGCGAACTGTGGGCGCAACCGGTGCTGATCGAGAACCGTCCCGGCGCCGGGGCCACCCTGGGCATGGAACAGGTCGCGCGCGCTGCGCCGGACGGCTACACGCTCGGCGCGGGCAACCAGTCAAGCCTCGTGATCGGCCCGCTGCTCAACCCCAAGGTGGGCTATGACCCGCAGCGCGACCTGACCGCGATCGGAAGCACCTCGTCCACACCCTACGTGGTGGCGGTCAATGCCCGCGTGCCGATGCGCAGCGTGGCCGACCTGGTGCGAGTGGCGAAGGCAAAGCCGGGCTTCCTCGCCTATGGCACCGCGGGCTCGGGCACCATCTCGCATATCGCCACCGAGCTGCTGCTCGAGGCGACAGGCACGCGGATGCTTCACGTGCCGTACAAGGGGGCGGGTCCGTATCTCACGGCGCTCATCGCAGGCGAGATCGACCTCGCGCTGGTCGCCCTCTCCGCCGCCGAGCCCTTCGTGCGCAACGGCCAGTTGCGGCTCCTGGCGTCGACCGGCGCGCGCCGCGCCGAGACCGCACCCGACCTGCCCACGCTCGCCGAGACCGGCCTGCGGATCGCTCCGATCGAGGGCCGCTACGGCATCGTCGGGCCCGCGGCGATGCCGCGCGACCTGGTCGCACGCATCAACGCATCGATCGGCGCGGCGGTGAAAAGCCCCGAGTTGCGCCAGCGCCTGCTGTCCCAGGGCTTCGAGCCGATCATCGACCGCCCCGAGCAGTACGCCGCCGCCATCCGCGCCGAGATCGAGTCCATCACCCGCGTGATCCGAAGCTCGGGGATCAAGGCCGAGCAGTAGCCGATCGATCCTCGCGCCGCGCCGGCAGCCCGGAGGCACGCTTGACGGTGGACGGGTCGCTGCCTATCGTGCCCATACCGTTCACCCGCTCCCGAAGGACTGCCGCGACGTGATGCCGCCCCCTGCCCCCCGCCGCCCTTGCCCCGGCGAATCCCCGCGGCGATCCGGCATCGGCCGCCGATCGCAGGCGTGCGTCCCGCTGCCGCGCGCCGTCGCGAACCACCTGTCCCCAGCGCTCACCCGCCTGATCGGCGCGCTCGTCCTGTCGGCGATCGCCAGCGCGCCGCCGGTGCATGCCCAGGCGGCGTGGCCGGCCAAGCCGATCACGCTGATGGTCACCGTCGCGGCAGGAGGGTCCATCGACGCGATCGCCAGGATCATCGGCGACGAACTCTCGCGGGCAGTCGGCCAGCAGGTGCTCGTCGAGAACCGCGGGGGGGCCGCGGGCAACATCGCGGCCCTTGCCGTCGCGCGCGCGGCCCCCGACGGACACGTGCTGCTCGTGTCGGGCACCAACCTCGTGCTCAACCCCTTCCTGCGCAAGAAGGACGACACCTGGGTCGATCCGGTGAAGTCCCTCGCCCCGGTGACCCTGACCGCGCGTACCAACTACGTGCTGGTGGTCGGCCCGCACGTGAAGGTGAACTCCGTCGACGAGTTCCTCTCGTGGGCGAGGCGACAGGACGGCAAGCTCGCCTTCGGCTCCTCGGGCGCCGGCAGCAACATCCACCTCGCCACCGAGGTCTTCAACTCCATCGCCGACATCCGCGCCACGCACGTGCCCTACAAGGGCCTCGCCCCGGCGGTACAGGACCTGCTCGGCGGGCGCATCGACTACCTCTTCGACTCGGCCACGGCCGTCGAGCAGGTCCGCGCGGGACGTCTTCGCGCACTTGCGGTCATCGGCCCCCAGCCACTCGCCGCCCTGCCCGAACTCAAGGCGCTGTCGGCCCTCGGGGTGCGCGGGCTCGACGGGATGTCCGGGTGGCACGGATGGTTCGCCCCGGCGGGTACCCCGGCGGAGACGCTGCGTCGTGTCCACTCGGAAGTGGCCCGCATCGTGGCCAACCCGAAGGTCCGTGAACGCATCGCCGCGCAGGGCGCGGAGCCCGCCACCGCATCTCCCGAGGAGTTCGGGCGCCGGGTGGTCGAGGACATGCAGCGCGTCGAGCCGGTGATCCGGCGACTGGGGCTCAGCGTCTACTGACGGCAGGTGCTTCGGGGAACACGGTCCGGCGGCATTCGCGGCCGGAGTGTAAGGGGGCGGATCCAGTCAACCGGAGAGTTGTCGCACGCGAAAGTCCGCCGCTGGCAGTCACGACCATGAACGGAGGAGACTCGACATGAAGCGACGCACCCTGCTCACCGCCGGGGCCTCGGCGAGCGCGCTGGCACTGGCCGGCTGCGCGACCCCGGGATCGATGGACGGATGGATCTCGTTGTTCGATGGCGGCAGCCTCGACGCATTCGACCGCCTCGGAGAGGCCGACTGGAGGGTCGCCGGCGGAATCCTCGAGGCCACCCGCGGGCCCGGCTTCCTGGTCACGAAGCGAAGCTTCGGCGACTTCCGCCTGCAGGCGGAGTTCTACGTCGAGGCCAGCACCAACAGCGGCATCTTCATCCGCTGCCAGGACGGGCGGAAGGTCACGGCGTCCAACGCCTACGAAGTCAACATCTGGGACACGCGCAAGGACCCCACCTACGGCACCGGAGCGGTCGTGGATTTCGCAAAGGTGTCGATGCCCTACCCGAAGGCGGGCGGCCGCTGGAACACGTTCGACATCACCGCGCGTGGCCGTCGCATCGCGGTGGTGATGAACGGCCAGCGCACCGTCGACTTCGAGGACGGCAAGTTCGCCTCGGGTCCGATCGCGCTGCAGTCGGGCGGGGGACTGGTCCGGTTCCGCTCGGTCAGGATCCTTCCCGGCTGAACCCGCGCGCCGCGGACATGTCCGGGGGTCACTGCACGCCGGTGACAGGCATGCCCGGTCGCCGCTCCGCACCAGGGCCGGATATGTCCGGGCTTCGCTGATCACCGACGCCCGGGTGCGGGGCGCCAGTCGAATACCCGGCCGGGTTCGCCCGGCCGGGCCTGCGCCTCGCTCGCCACCGCCAGCCCAGGCACGCAGATCACGCGTCCCTCGTGCTCCAGCAATGGCCACCCGGGCCGCAGCCACGGCGGCACGCCCGCTTCCTGCCAGAGGTTGCGCAGCGTGCGGCGGCGCGGCGGCGCGCCGACCGCGATCCGCGGTACCTCGTCGCGCCCGCGCCCGCGAATCCGCACCTCGATCGGGTGCTCCCGCAGCCAGTGTTGCGACACCCCTGCGCCGCGAGCGGCGCGACTGACCAGCAGCCCGCCCTCGCCCACCCGCATCCGGGCCCGCGCGTCCCAGGGTTGCAGCCAACCCTCCTCGGCTGCCGCCGCCCCGGATGCCGGCACGAGCCACACGCGATCGCGCCATCGGCGCAGCACGTGCGAGCCAAGCCTCACCGCCACCTGCGCATCGACGGCGGCGGACAGCAACTGTCGCTGCGCCTCGGCGAGGCGGCGCTCGGCGGGCATCGGCTCGTCCATCCCGTCCAGCCACGCGCGCAACAGCGCACGCGCTCGCGCATCGCCCAGCGCCCGCAACGCGCCGATCGACACGCTGCCATCGGCTGCCCGAGCCTGCGCGAGATCCGCGTCGGCGACCGACCGCAGCAAGGCATCCGCCTCCCCGAGCAGGCGCGCGCTGCGCGCGAGCGCAGCACGCGCGCCGGGGAACCGCTCGACCAGGAGCGGCAGGACTCGCGTGCGCAGGAAGTTGCGATCGAAGGCCTCGCTGGCGTTGCTCTCGTCCTCGACCCAGGACAATCCTCGCGCGCGCGCGCAGGATTCGATGTCGGCACGGGACACCTCGAGCAGCGGTCTCAGCCAGCGCCGCCGCTCGTGCAGTTCCGGCATGGCGGCCAGTCCGCGCGGACCCGCGCCGCGCAGCAGTTGCAGCAGCACGGTCTCGGCCTGGTCGTCGCGGTGATGTCCGAGCACGATCCAGTCGGCGCGCTGTTGCGCGAGCACCGCCATCCGCGCAGCACGGGCCGCCGCCTCCAACCCGAGCCCCCCGCCGGGGTCGACTTGGACACGGCTCACGGTACAGGGGACGCCGAGCCCGCGACACAGGTCGCGCGCCCGCCGCGCCCAACCGGCAGCGTTCGGGCTCAGCCCGTGGTGGACGTGCACCGCGCGCACGCTGAACCCGCGCACAGGCGCCAACCGCGCGAGCGCATCGGTCAGGACCGTGGAGTCGCAGCCGCCGGAGAGCCCGACACAGAGCGTGGTCCCCCGCCCCATGCCGGACCGATCCAGCGCACGGACGATCGCCTCATCGACCACCGCGCAGGCATCGCGCCCCCCGGCCGGGGCTCCCGCCGAACCCGCGGCGGGTGGCAACGCGGCAGGCCTCGGGCCGCGACGAGCGGGCCGAGGCGCCGGCGGCGCACGCTCAGTCGGTCTCGACCTCGCGGAACTTGCCATGGGCCATCAGCCGATCGAAGCGCCGCTCGAGCAGTTGGTCGAGCGACTGCGCCTGCAGGGACTTCAGCACCTCGACGAACGTGCGGCGCAGGCGCTGCATCAGTTGCGCCGGGTCGCGGTGCGCGCCGCCGGGCGGCTCGGAGACGATGCGGTCGATCAGGCCGAGCGACTTGAGGCGGGTCGCGGTGATGCCCAGCACGGCAGCGGCATCGGGCGCCTTCTCGGCGCTCTTCCACAGGATCGACGCCCCACCCTCGGGCGAGATCACCGAGTAGGTGGAGTACTCCAGCATCAGCAGCACGTCGCCCACCGAGATGGCCAGGGCGCCGCCTGACCCGCCTTCGCCGATCACCGTGCAGATGATCCGCGTGCGCAGGCGCGACATCTCGTACAGGTTGCGGCCGATCGCCTCGGACTGCCCGCGCTCCTCCGCGCCCACGCCAGGGTAGGCCCCGGGCGTGTCGACGAAGGTGAACACCGGCAGGTCGAACCGCTCGGCCATGCGCAGCAGCCGCAGCGCCTTGCGGTAGCCCTCGGGGCGCGGCATGCCGAAGTTGCGCGCGAGCTTCTCCCTGGTGTCCCGCCCCTTCTGGTGGCCGATCACCATGCAGGGTTGGCCCTCGAAACGCGCGAGGCCTCCGATGACCGCCGCATCGTCGGCGAACGCGCGATCGCCGTGCAGCTCCTCGAAATCGGTGAACAGGCGATCGATGTAGTCGCGCGTGTAGGGGCGCTGCGGATGGCGCGAGACCTGCGACACCTGCCAGGGCGTCAGCTTCGCGTACACCGACTCGGTGGCGCGGGCGCGGCGAGCGGCGAGTTCGTCGAGCTGCGCCGTGATGTCCACGCCCGAAGCCTCCTGCGACTGTCGCAACGCCTCGATCTGCGCCTCGACGTCGGCGATCGGCTTCTCGAAGTCAAGAAAGATCTGCTTCATGGGGCGGATCATAGCCCATGCGCATCGCGGCAGCGTGATCCCCCAGGCTCGCGAACCCGCGGATCACCCTGCCCGCGATCGAGCGGCCCCGACCCTCGCCGCCCGCTGCGCGCGGCGCCCCGAGCGGCCCATCGGCTAGAATCGCCCGCCGCTTCCACCACGGACCCGCCATGCTGCCGACGCTCGCCTTCGACATCGAGACGATCCCCGACATCGCGGGACTGAGGCGCCTGCACGACCTTCCCGACTCCCTGCCAGACTCGGACGTCGCCGACATGGCTTTCCAGAAACGCCGCGCAAGCCACGGGCACGACTTCCTTCCGCTGCACCTGCACCGTGTCGTGGCCATTGCCTGCGCGATGCGCGAGGGCGATCACTTCAGGGTGTGGTCGCTGGGCGAGCCAGACGAGGACGAGGCCTCGCTGCTACGCCGCTTCTTCGACGGCGTGGATCGCTACACCCCGCAACTGGTGTCCTGGAATGGCGGCGGCTTCGATCTCCCGGTCATGCACTACCGCGCGCTGGTGCATGGGCTGTCCGCGCCACGCTACTGGGACCAGGGCGAGGACGACCGCGACTTCAAGTGGAACAACTACATCAGCCGCTACCACAGCCGGCACCTGGACCTGATGGACCTGCTCGCGCTCTACCAGGGGCGGGCCGCCGTGCCGCTCGACGAACTGGCGAAGCTGTGCGGCTTTCCCGGGAAGCTGGGCATGGACGGCAGCCAGGTGTGGGGAGCTTGGCAGGCGGGGAGGCTGCCGGAGATCCGCGACTACTGCGAGACGGACGCGGCCAACACCTACCTCATGTTCCTGCGGTTCCAGCGACTGCGCGGGCTGCTGCAGCCGCAGGCGTACGAAGCCGAAGTCGCGCGGGTGCGCGCGACGGTCGAGCGAACGCCCGGCGAGCACTGGCGGGCGTTCCTCGCGGCGTGGCCCTCGCCGGCGTCCGCGGGATGATCACGGCAGACCCGACTCGCCCCAGCCGACGGGGGCGCGCGCTCGTCCGCGGACGGGCGGGCACTCGATGAGCCGTCGCGGCAGTCCCCACCGCGCCGGCCACCCGGGCAGCTTCGTCCACGCGCGGGCGAACGCAGCGAGCCTGCCGCAGGTGCCCGTCCACGCGCTGGACCACGAAGGCCGCGGCGTGGCCAAGCTCGACGGACGCACGCTGTTCGTCGACGGCGCGCTCCCCGGCGAGCGCGCGCGGGTGGTCGAGTGGCGGCAGAAGCCCACCTACGGATTCGCCGAGGCGGTGGCCATCGACCGCGAGAGCGCGGCGCGGGTCACCCCGCGCTGCAGCCACTTCGGCACCTGTGGCGGCTGCGCGATGCAGCACATGGAGCCCCGCGCGCAGGTGGCGGCCAAGCAGCGGGTGCTGGAGGACGCGCTGTGGCACATCGCGCGCGTGCGTCCCGCCCTGCTGCTGCCCGCGATCCACGGCCCGACCTGGGGCTACCGGCACCGCGCGCGGCTGACGGTACGGGACGTCGCGAAGAAGGGCGGCGTGCTGGTGGGCTTCCACGAAAAGCGCAGCAGCTTCGTGGCCGACATGCGCGAGTGCCCGGTGCTGCCACCGGAGGTCGAGGCACTGCTGCTGCCGCTTCGCGAGGCGGTGGGCGCGCTGTCGATCCGCGATCGAATGCCGCAGGTGGAGGTGGCCGTGGGCGCGGGCGAGGCGGGGCGTCCCCACGTGGTGCTCGTGTTTCGCAACCTGCTGCCGCTCACACCGGACGATCAGGCGCTGCTGCGCAGGTTCGCCGACGAGCACCGCGTGCAGGTGTTCCTGCAGCCGAAGGGGCCCGAGACCGTAGCGCCTTTCCACCCGCCCGCGCCTGCCCTGCTGGAGTACCGCTTGCCCGAGCACGGTGTACGCCTGCGCTTCTCGCCCACCGAGTTCACCCAGGTCAACCCGGGCGTGAACGAGATGCTGGTGCGCCGGGCCCTTGGCCTGCTCGACCCGCGGCCGGGCGAACGCATCGCGGATTTCTTCTGCGGGCTGGGCAATTTCTCGCTGCCCATCGCGACGCGCGGCGCGCAGGTGCACGGCGTGGAGGGCTCGGAGGCGCTGGTGCGGCGGGCGCGGGAGAACGCCGCGCTCAACGACCTGGCGGCCCGCACGAGCTTTTCCGTCGCGGATCTTTTCACGGCGGACGCCGCGTCGATCGCCGCGCTCGGCGCGTTCGACCAGTGGCTGGTGGACCCGCCGCGCGATGGAGCGATCGCGCTGGTGAAGGCGCTGCCCGATGCACGCGGGCTCCCCCTCCCCTCGACGCGAGCCCCCTCCGCGGCCGACGAAGCCCGCCCCGGGGAGAGGTTGTCACCACCGAGCGGTCATGGCCCGCATGCCGACGCATCGACCGACCCCGAGGGGGCACCGGCCGCGACGTCCCGGGCGGAGTCACCGCGGACGACAGCGGGGTCCGGGCAGGGCGAAGGACCAACGGCCGCGGCGGATGCACCGGCAACCGATGCCGTCCCGCAGGTGGTCGCCCCTCGCCGGATCGTGTACGTGTCGTGCAACCCCGCCACCCTCGCGCGCGATGCCGCGGTGCTGGTCCACGAGAAGGGGTATGTGCTGCGGGCGGCCGGCGTCGCCAACATGTTTCCGCACACCGGGCACGTGGAGTCGATCGCCTGTTTCGAGCGTGCCGGGGACTGACTCCGCCACGCGGCTCGAAATCGCAGGGGCGGAGGCGCCCCGGGGAGTCTCAGGCGCGAGACGAGCAGAAGGCCTCGATCTGGTCGGCGGGTAGCGGCTGCGAGAACAGATAGCCCTGGAGTTCCCCGCACCCGATGTCGGTGAAGAATCGGGCCTGTCCGTCGGTTTCCACGGCCTCCACCACGACGGTGATCCCGAGCGCCCGACCCAGCGAGGCGATTGCCGCGGCGATCGCACGGTCCCGGTCGCTGTTGCCCACCTCCGCGGTGAGGATCCGATCGATCTTGAGGATGTGGACGGGCAGCGTGCGCAGCCGCTCGATCGAACTGATACCCGCACCGAAATCGTCGATGGCCAGCCGAACGCCGAGGGCGCGCAGGTCCTCGAGCGTGCGGCACACGGTGTCGGGTTCGGGAATCAGCAGCGATTCGGTGAGTTCGAGTTCGATGCATCCCGGTGGAACCTGGGTGTCACGCAGCACGGCCGATACCATCTGGGCGAACTGCACGTGCTGGAATTGCCGACCGGACACGTTGACCGAGAGGTGCAGGTGCCCGAGCCCCCGGTCGTGCCACTCGCGCAACTGCGCGGCTGCGGTACGCAGCACCCACTCGCCGACCTCGGTGATGAGCGCCATGCCGTCGAGCGTGGGCAGGAAGTTCGCGGGCAGCAGCAGTCCTTTCGCCGGGTGCTCCCAGCGCAGGAGGGCTTCGACCCCCACGACGCGTCGGGTGAGCGCATCCACGCGCGGCTGGTAGTGAAGCCGGAACTGTTGCGTCGCGAGGGCCTGCCGAAGCTCGGCCTCCAGTTGCTGCCGTTCGGCCGCGCGCGCGTTCATGCTGGCCTGGTAGAAGGCGTGCGATCCGCGTCCGCAGGCCTTGCAGGTGTACATCGCGGCATCCGCGTTGCGGAGCAGGTCTTCCGGGGACTCGCCATCGTCCGGGAACACGGCGATGCCGATCGTCGCCCCCACCCGCACCTCCGTGCCGTCGATATGGAAGGGCGCGGCCACGGTCTGGTTGATGCGCCGCGCGGCATACGCCGCGTGGTCGGGGCTCGCGACGCGCGGCAGGATCGCCGTGAATTCGTCTCCCCCCATGCGGAACAGGACATCGTGGCTGCGCAGGCACCGCCGGATACGCTCGGCCACCGCCTTGAGCAGGCGGTCGCCTGCGTCATGGCCGATGCTGTCGTTGACGTCCTTGAAGTGGTCGAGGTCGATGAACAGCAGCGCGCCGGGCACGGCGCTGGCCCGCGCCTGTGCGACCGCCTCGGTCAGGCGCGGGCTGAAGCTCATTCGGTTGGGCAACCCGGTCAGCGGATCGTGGCGCGCCTGATGGTGGATCTCGGCCTCGTGGGCGGAGCGCTCGACTTCGTGCCGGGCGATGACCCGGTCCGCCCTTCGAACGACGACCAGCAGGAACAGATAGAGCGCGGCGAGTGCGCCCACCAGAAGCCCCGCGATCTGCAGCCGTGCCCGCTTCTGCTCCGCGATCAGGTCGGTGACGTCGGAGTACACCTCGAATACGCCCTCGACCGGCGAATCCGGCTCGGCCCGGACCGGGATGTAGGAGTAGATCAGGTTGCGGCCGGACACCACCCCCTCGAACGTATCGAACTGGTCGCGGAAGGTGATCGCACTGGCGATCTCGCCGCGGCGCGCCCGAACGAAGCCCGCGTTGTCGGCCTTGACCTCGCCGATCTGGCGCTCATCGGTCGAGAACACGGTGACGCCGTCGATGTTGTAGATCTTGACCTTCGCGATCCGCAGGCCGCCCATCTTGCCCACGACATCCGCGCGCAGCCTCTGCACCGCCGGGTCTGCCAGCAGGGTCTCGCGGCTGCGTCCGCGCGAGTCGGCGATGTAGCCGCTGTAGTTTCGCCAGACCGTATTCGCGAACGCGCGCGTGAGATCGGCGTTGGCCCGCGATTCATGCTCGACCATCAGGCGCAGCGTGACGACCTGGAAGACCCAGATCAGCCCGATCGTCACCAGGACCAGCCCGGTCACGCTGGTGAGCGAGAAGAACCTCGTGAGCCGGAACGTGCGCCCAGGCATCCGCCCTAACGCTGCCTGTCCCCCGACGTCAGTTCGACTCATGTCGAATCCGCACCTGGCCGCCCCCGTGTCGCGATACCGGCGATGCACTGCCCCCTCGCGCGTACCGCCGTGTCGTGATGGGCGCCTGTCTGCCCGGGCCGCCATCGACCCCGGGTGCAGCAGGCGCTTCCGTTGTTAGCGGTCCGGTTTACCGATTCTGCAGTGCAACTGGCAAGGGCCTTCTTCACGGCCCCGGGGATGGCGACCGCTGCCCGAGGCCGAATGAGTCGGCCTTCAGACAACCTGACTCGGCCGCCAGCGGCGGATCGGTTGCCTCGCCGGCATCCGCCGGCGGCGCGCCCGGCCGGGAGGAACCCGCGCGCCCCGGGCAGCCTCGAAGGCGCGAAAAAAGGGCAGCCCGGCGGGCTGCCCCTTCAGTCCTCGTGGCGCCCCGCCGGCTGGCAGGCGCTCCGGGTGGTTCAGTCGCGCTCGCCCGTCAGCGCCATCAGGATCTGGATCAGGCTGGTGAAGATGTTGTAGATGCTGATGTAGAGCGACAGCGTGGCCGACACGTAGTTGGTCTCGCCGCCGTGGATGATGCCGCTCAGCGTGTAGAGGATGATCATCGCCGAGAGCAGCACCACGACCGCGGAGATGGTCAGCGCGAGCGCGGGCATCTGCAGGAAGAGGTTGGCCACGATCGCCACCATCGCGACGATCACGCCCACCATCAGGAACTTGCCCATGAAGCTGAAGTCGCGCTTCGTGACCGTGGCCACGGCGGCCAGCCCGAAGAACGTGGCGCCGGTGCCCGCCGCGGCCATCGCGACGATCTGCGCGCCGTTGGCGAGCGCGAACGCGGACTGCAGCAGCGCGGCCAGCAGGAAGCCCATCATGCCGGTGAAGGCCAGCAGCAGCGCCACCCCGACCCCGCTGTCGCGGTTCTTCTCGATCAGGAAGATCATCCCGTAGAAGGCCGCGAGCATGACCACGAAGCTGATGATCGGGCTGCTGCGCATGAAGCCGAAATTGAACTGCATGCCGACCATGGCGCCGATCAGCGTCGGGATCATGGTGAGCGCGAGCATCAGGTAGGTGTTGCGCAGCACCCGGTTCTGGACGGCGCCGAGGGTGCCGGTCTGGCTGGGGAACTGAAGGTCCTGAGGTTGCATCTGTACCCTCCGACGGGATCTGTAGTGCTGGAATAACAACGACTTGAAAGATATTTGCGAGGTGCTGTCGAGGACTTGACCTCTCGCATCTGCCGACTTCGACTGCCGCCGACGCGCCCGCTCGGAGCAACCCGACGCGAACGGGATCGAACCTGGCCCGGCACGCAGAAGCGCCCCGAGCAACCACCCGCCAACTGACACAGTGACTCAGACCGCCTGCGGACGACCGAGTTCCCCGGTCGGCGGCGGGCTGACCGCTTTGCCGGCTACAGCCTGACTGCCTCGCCAGCCTGCGAATCGTGGCGCGCAAGTCGATCGGGGTCAATCCCCAGCGTCGTGTGGAGTCCAGACGCAGCCTCCGCGTAGACCCGGCCCCCCTCACGGACTCGTGCACGGCGACCCGCGGGTCAGCGCGGCCCGTCGCGGGATACCCCGCCGCCCTTGGCGCTCGTGCCCGATCGCGGACTGGACCGGCCCCGCGCACGGCGGCTTTTCCCCACCTGGCCCGCGTCGGCCTGCCCATCGGCCGGTCGGCGGGCGGGCCCGCCCGCCGGTCGCGCCCCTGCC
>CAIKXV010000102.1 GCA_903831455.1 uncultured Pseudomonadota bacterium
CGCCGCGCCGCACCCGCGAGGACTGGAGACGCCCGATGAGCCTGTCGGAATACCTGATGAACAACCTGCTGCTGGTGGGCGTGGCGCTCGCCAGCGGCGCGATGCTGCTGTGGCCCTTCGTGATGCGCATCCTCCACGGCAGCCAGGAGGTCGGCGTCAACGAGGCGGTGCTCCTGATCAACCAGAAGGATGCGCTGGTGCTCGACGTGCGCGAACCGGCCGAGTACTCGGCCGGCCACATCCCGAACGCCCGCAACCTGCCCGCGGGCCAATTGAAGGACCGGTTGCAGGAGATCGAGCGCTGGAAGGCGCGCCCGGTCATCGTCCACTGCCGCAACGGCCAGCGCTCCAGCGCGGCGGCCGCCGCGCTTCGCCAGGCCGGGTTCAGCGAAGCGGTCAAGCTGCGCGATGGCCTGGGCGCGTGGGAACAGGCCAACCTCCCCATCCAGAAGGGGACGCGCGGCTGAGCGCGAATCCCGAACCGGAGTCCATCCATGCCGAAGATCACGATGTACGCCACCGCGGTCTGCCCGTACTGCCAGATGGCCGAGCGCCTGCTGCGCTCGAAGGGCGTGACCGAGATCGAGAAGATCCGCATCGACACCGACCCTGCCATCCGCGATCAGATGATCGCCCGCACCGGGCGGCGTACCGTGCCGCAGATCTACATCGGCGAGCGCCATATCGGCGGCTTCGACGACCTGTCCGCGCTCGATCGCGCGGGCGGGCTCGACCCCCTCCTGCTCGCCGCCTGAGCACAGTCCCTCGCCGCCGGCCGCGGCCCATCCAGGATCGACCATGACCGACTACAACCCCGGCGCCGCCACGCTCACCCAGCCGATCTTCGCGATCGAGAAACTCTATGTCCGGAACCTCTCGCTCGAGGTCCCGAACGCCCCGCAGGTCTTCCTCGAGCAGGGGCAACCGGCGGTCGACCTGAACCTGCACACCGCCAGCAAGGCGGTGCAGGGCGACCTGTACGACGCCACCCTCACCGTCACCGTCACCGCGAAGGTGGGCGATCGCACGCTGTTCCTGATCGAAGTCGAGCAGGGCGGACTGTTCCGCATCGCCAACGTCCTGCCCGAAATGCTGCCGCAGATCCTCGGCATCACCTGCCCGAACCTGCTCTACCCCTACGCCCGCGAGGTGGTATCCGACGCCTCGGTGCGCGCGGGCTTCATGCCGATCGTGCTGCAGCCGATCAACTTCGAAGGCCTCTACCAGCAGCAGCAGGCCGGGCAGGCCGGCGCCACCGACGCCGACGCCTCGCACTGAGCACGGCCGCCAGCGGCATGCGCAGCCGTCCGGGGCAGGCCGGGATCCGCGCGGCGCGGCTCGCCCGCGCAGGTGCGCTCGCGCTCGGGCTGCTGGTGGCGTCGGGGCTCGCGACCTCGACGGCGCGGGCGCAGGAGTTCCGCTCGGTCGCGGAGGCCGTCGCGGTGGGGCACGACGGCCCCTCGGCCAAGTCGAAGCGGCTGTGGCTGCTCGGCCGCGGCTACCCGCTGCAGGTGGCGGTGAGCATCGAGGGCTGGACCAAGGTGCGCGATGCGACCGGTGCGCTCTACTGGATCGAGAACCGGTCCCTGTCGACCGCCCGCACGGTGCTCGTGCGCACCCCGGTGGCAAGCCTGCGCGAATCGCCGTCGGACAGCGCACCGGTGGTGCTGCGCGTGGCACGCGACGTCACGCTCGACCTGCTCGAGCCTGCGCAGGGTGAATGGGCACGGGTGCGTCATCGCGACGGCACGAGCGGCTTCGTGCACGCCAACCAGGTGTTCGGCCTGTGACGGTCGCCGTGCTGGGCGCAGGCGCCTGGGGCACCGCGCTCGCGATCGCGGCCGCCGCGCGCCACCCGGTACGGCTGTGGGCCCGCGATCGGTTGCAGGCCGAGGCAATGGCCGCGGATCGCGTGAATGCCCGCTACCTGCCCGGACGCGAACTGCCCGGCTCGATCCGCGTCACTTCGAGCCTCGCCGAGGCTGCCCGCGACTGCGAATTCGCGATCGCCGCCACGCCCACGGGCGCGCTTGCCGGGCTGCTCGAGCAACTGCGCGCAGCCCTTCCGCTCGTGCCGCCAGTGGTCTGGGCCTGCAAGGGCTTCGATGCACGCACCGGCGAGCTGCCCCACCGCATCGTCGCGCGCGTGCTCGGGGAGGACGCGCGCTGTGCAGTGCTCTCGGGGCCGAGCTTCGCCGACGAGATCGCCCGCGGCCTACCGGCTGCCCTCACGCTCGCCGCCCGCGACGGCGGGTTCGCCCGCGACGCGGCGCAGGCGCTGCACGGACCGCGGCTGCGGGTGTACTCCTCGCGCGACGTGATCGGCGTTGAAGTCGGCGGTGCCGCGAAGAACGTGATGGCGATCGCAGCGGGCATCTGCGACGGCCTCGCGCTGGGGCTCAACGCACGCGCCGCGCTGATCACCCGGGGACTCGCCGAACTGACCCGGCTCGGGCTCGCGCTCGGCGGTCGCGCCGAGACGCTGATGGGACTCGCCGGGGCGGGGGACCTCATCCTCACCTGCACCGGCGACCTGTCGCGCAACCGCCGCATCGGCCTGCTGCTGGCCGCGGGCACGCCACTGCCCGAGGCGCTCGCCGCGCTGGGCCACGTGGCCGAGGGCGTGAACAGCGCGCGTGCGCTGCACGCGCTGGCGCTGGCGCATGGCGTCGAGATGCCGATCACCGCGGCGGTCTGCGAGGTGCTCGACGGGCAGGCGAGTCCCGCCGAAGCCGTCCAGGCACTGATGCGGCGCGACCCGCGTCCCGAAGGCGCCTGACCGAACCCCGCGTGACGGCGTGCCACCCGGGCGCCACGGCCGGCGCCCTCGGGTCCGCCGACCTGCGCGGACACGTGGACGCGGGATCGCGCGAACGCCGCACGGCGCACGCCGCTTGCCGCGCGCGATGCACCGCGGTGGCCGGTCGGGCGGCTGCGCGCCCGGTGGGGGAGTCGGGCGGCTGCGCCCGGTGGGCGGGTCGGGCGGCTGCGCGCCCGGTGGACGGGTCGGGCGGCTGCGCGCCCGGTGGACGGGTCGGGCGGCTGCGCGCCCGTGGACGGGTCGGGCGGCTGCGCGCCCGGTCAGCCCCCGCCCGCGAAGTCGTGCTGGCGCCACGCCTCGTAGACCACCGCCGCCACCGAGTTGCCGAGGTTCAGGCTGCGCGAGCCCGGTCGCATCGGCAGGCGCAGGCGCGCGTCCGCGGCGAACCCGGCCAGCACCGGCTCGGGCAGGCCCGCCGACTCGCAGCCGAAGACGAACGCATCGCCCGGCGCGAAGCTCGCGGCTGCGGGACTGCGCGTGCCCCGGGTCGTGATCGCCCAGAGGCGAACCTCGCCCAGTGCGGCCATGCAGGCAGCCCAGTCGCGGTGACAACGGACCTCGGCGAACTCGTGGTAGTCGAGCCCCGCCCGCCGCAGCCCCCGGTCGGTCATCACGAATCCCAGCGGTTCGACCAGGTGCAGTCGGCAGCCGGTATTGGCCGCCAGCCGGATCACGTTGCCCGTATTGGGTGCGATCTCGGGATGGACGAGGACGATCTGGAACATGCGGAGGGCCAGGATACCGGGTACCCGCGAACGCTCACCAGGCGGCTTCGATCACCTCGAGCAGCCGGCCGGCCTCGCGGGCGAATTCCCGCTTCGGATCGGCATTGAAGTTCTTCAGAGAGTCCTGGACGAGTTGCGGCAGCACCGCCCGCGGCACGCCCAGTGCGGACAGCCGGACCGGGAGCCCGAGGGCGCTCGCGCGAGCCGAACAGGCGTCGGCCGCGCGGCGATGCGGCTCGTCCCCGGGCACGCCCAGCGCCTCGGCGATCGCCCGCATGGGGCCCGGGTCGCGATCGCCCAGTTCGCGCAGCACCGCGGGCGTGAGGGCAGCGTGCGCGTGCCCCTGGGCGATCTCGGGATGGCGAATGAACAGCGCGGTGGAGAACGCGTAGGTCACGCGCTGCACCCAGTGCTTCTCGAAGGTCGGTCCGCCATCGTCGGCATCGCGGTTCTGCAGCCAGGCCGCGGCGCACAGTTCGACGCGCGGGCGCGGGTCTGCAGGCGCGGCGAGCAGCGCCGGCAGCGCACGGTCGGCGAGCACCCACGCCTGGCGCCGGTTGCCCTCGACCAGGGGATTCATCCCCTCGGCCCCGAGACTCAGCAACGCACGCCACCAGATCGCGAAACCCGAGGCCAGCGCGAGCGACACCGGCGCGGTCGACAGTGCCCGGTGATCCCAGTACACCACGGCCGGACGGGTCTTCGGATCGAAGAACTCCATGCGGTGGTCGAGTGCGTCGTTCTTCACCGCAGAGCCCCCTCGGTGCGTGGCCGAGGTCCCGACCGTGCACACGTTGATGATCGGCACCTTGGGCGCCATCAGCCGCGGGCTGATCGCCGGCCCCTCGTCGGGGTACTGGGTGATCATGCGCATCGGGTCGCCCT
Source organism: uncultured Pseudomonadota bacterium (assembly GCA_903831455.1). GTDB lineage: Bacteria > Pseudomonadota > Gammaproteobacteria > Burkholderiales > CAIKXV01 > CAIKXV01. The sequence continues at coordinate 4,432 of CAIKXV010000102.1, forward strand.
GCTCGGCGAGCAGGATCGCCACCACGCGCGTGGCCTGGATCACGCTGCCCCCGCCCACGGCCACCAGCAGGTCGGCTCCGGCCTCGCGTGCGGCGGCGACCGCCGCCTGCACGTCGGGCCACGGCGAATCCTTGCCCATGGCGTCGAATGCCCCCGCGAACGCGGGGCCGAGGCGATCGCGAACCAGCGCGAGCAGCCCGGTTCGCGTGGCCACGCTGCGACCGCAGACGACGAAGGCGCGCGAGGCGCGCAGGCGCGCCGCCTCGCCGCCCAGGTTGTCGAGCGCAGCCTCGCCCGCGTGCAGGCGGACCGCCGGGGTGGCGGCGCGAAACTCGGTGAGTATCTTCATGGGCATCATCAGGATGGGCGAGTGACCGCAGGCGGGTGCTCCCGGCGACGCGGGCGTCTCGCGCAGCGGGTGCGCGCGATGGCCGCGCGGGTGCCGGCCTCCGCTCGCGCTCGGGCGAGCGTCCGGACCGGGTTCTCGGGCGCCCGGCAGCCACGAGCATAGCGGGGTCCGTATCCGGCCGTCGCGCGCAGCGGACAGGCGGCGCCTCGGACCTCGAACACGCTGCTGCGCAGGCGCGTGCCGCGCGCGATCGAGCGGCCACGCAGCGCGCGCATCCGGGCGTTGCGCCGGCCCGAACGGCGCGGACGCTCATGTAGACTCCACGGCCTCGGGATGCCGGCGCGACGCGCGTTCGTGCCGGCCAGCGACCCTTCCGGCACTCGCGGCGCAGCCCTCGGCGCCGGCATGCCCGCCGCACCCGAGCCCCCCCCGACCGACACGAGGCCGCCGCCATGTCCACCCCACCCGCGCTCACCGACTGCTCGCTCGCCATCGACGGCCGCGTCGCCACGCTCACCTTCAACCGCGACGACATCCGCAACGCCTTGTCCGGCTCCTCGATCGGCACCGAACTGGTCAGCGTCGTGCGCTGGGCGAGCGAGTGCCAGGACATCTCCGTGCTGGTGCTGACCGGTGCGGGCAGCGCCTTCTCCGCCGGCGGCAACGTGAAGAACATGAAGGAGCGCACCTCCGTTCCGGTGCACGAGGTACAGCAGAACTATCGCAAGGGCATCCAGCAGATCCCGCTCGCGCTCTACGACTGCGAAGTCCCGGTGATCGCGGCCATCAACGGGCCTGCGGTGGGCGCGGGCTTCGACCTCACGCAGATGTGCGACATCCGGATCGCGTCCACCCAGGCGCAGTTCGGCGAGACCTTCGTCAACCTGGGCATCATTCCCGGCGACGGTGGCGCGTGGTTCCTCACCCGCAGCGCCGGATACCAGCGGGCGGCCGAACTCACCTTCTCGGGGCGGCTGGTCAAGGCCGACGAAGCGCTGGCGCTGGGCCTGGTGCTCGAGGTGGTCGAGCCCGAGGCCCTGCTTGCGCGAGCGCAGGAGATGGCGAAGCGGATCGCCTGGAAGCCGCCGCAGGCCCTGCGCTACGCGAAGCGCCTGCTGAGGCTCGCCCAACGCATGCCGCTGCCCGAGTACCTCGACATCTGCTCGAGCTACCAGGCGCTGTGCCACAAGACCGAGGACCATGCGGAAGCCCTGCAGGCGTTCTTCGACAAGCGCCGCGGCGAATTCAAGGGACGCTGACATGACCCCGATGCCGCCGCCCCACCCGGGGCCCCGTACGTCGCGCATCCGCGCGGCGGTGCTGATGCTCGCCGGGCTGCTCGCCCCCGCCGGCCCCGCGCAGGCCCAGGTCGAGCGGCTGCTCCCCCCCGTGGAAGCGGCGGCCGCCGACACGGGCTGGCAGCAGTTCCACAAGCGTCTCGCCGGCGCGGTGGAGTCGCGCGACCTGCGATTCCTGCTGTCCATCGTGGACCCGAAGATCCGCAACAGCTTCGACAAGCCGGAAGGTACCCGGGCCTTCGTCGAACAGTGGGATCTCGAACCGGCGAAGGCGAAGGACTCCCCGGTGTGGCGCGAACTGCGGGCGATGCTGCGCTTCGCGCCGGCCGCCGTGGAATCGCCCGCCGGCGAACGCATGCTCTGCCTGCCCTACGTGGCCGTGCGCTGGCCCCCCACCATCGACCCGTTCCTGTTCGGCGCGGTGGTGGTGGCCGATGCCCCGGTGTTCGACCGGCCCTCGGCGCTGGCGACCATCGTGCGCTCGCTGTCGCATGACATCGTCGGCGTCGAGGACTGGGAACTGCCCGACGAGAACCCGAAGATCACCCAGCGCTGGGTGCGGGTGGCCCTGAAGGATCGCGTGGGCTACGTTGCCGAGGAACACATGCGCAGCCCGATCGAGGCCCGCGCCTGCTTCGCCCGACGCGGAGCGACCTGGCGGATGGTGTCGCTCACGGTCGGGGGCGGCTGAGATGCCGGCCACCGTGCCCGCGATCTCGCCGGCACGACCCGACGACGCCCTGGCCATCGCGGCCCTGTGGCACGAGCACCTGGGCGAGACCGGCGCGGCCGTGGATCCGAGCTTCACGCCTGCCCACGGTCCCGGGCAGACGGCTGCGCGACTCAAGCGCGCGCTGGCGCGCGGCACCCTGGTGGGCTGGGTGGCCCGGATCGCCACCGGAGGCATCGCCGGCTACCTTACCGCGCGACTGAATGCACGCGACCCCCTGTTCGGCGACAGCTTCCTCGACGACCCGGTGCTCTATCTCGTGGATGTCGACGTAGCCGAGGCCTGGCGACGCCGCGGACTCGCGCGGCGGCTGCTTGCAGCCGCAGAGGACTATGCGCGCGAGCAGGGCGTGGGCACGCTGGAACTCGCGACCATCGTGCGCGACGCGCGCGCGGTGGCTGCATGGACCCGGCTGGGATTCGTGCCGCGCGTCACCCTGATGCGGCGCCCGGTGCAGGGCGTCCGGGACGAGCGCACGCGCTGAAGGCTCGCGTCGGCGGCGTTGCC
>CAIKXV010000103.1 GCA_903831455.1 uncultured Pseudomonadota bacterium
GAGGAGCCGACCGGCGCCTCGAGGGGTGGATGCCCCGCGCGCAAGGCTCGGCGCAGCGTACCGAACCCCGGTTCTGCCGGGTCGACGCCCCCGCCACGCTCCCTGCCGATCGGGCCGGACGCGCCCGGCGTCGCTGGGCGCGTCGCGCCCTCCTCGGCGACCGGGGCCGACTCCAGCCCCACGCGGACGCCCCGCTGGCTTGCGATTGAGGAATCTTAAGTCGAAGTTTATAATTCTCAACCATGCGCTATGTTCGACGCCAGCTTGAACAACAGGTCCTGCAGGCCGCGCGGCACTTCCCGGCCGTGGTGCTGACCGGTCCACGCCGCGCTGGCAAGACGCTGCTGCTGCGCCGGCTGTTCCCCAGGGCCAGCCACTTCCTGCTCGAGGACCCCGACGTGGTGGCAAGGCTGCGAGCCGATCCGCAGGGCTTCCTCGACGCCGTGCCGACGCCCGCGATCCTCGACGAGGTACAGAACGTGCCGGAGGTGCTCGCGTACGTGCGGTCGCGTATCGACCAGCGGCCGCGGCGGGTGGGGCAGTGGCTGCTGACCGGTTCCCAGGAATCGTCGCTGATGCGCGGCGTCACGGAGTCGATGGCCGGCCGCGCGGCGGTGATGCAGTTGCTGCCGCTGTCATGGCGCGAAACACCGAAAGTGGGCGTGTTGCGCGGCGGCTATCCCGAAGTGCTGGCGCGCCCGGGCGGCGCCCGCCTGTGGTTCAGTTCGTACTTGCAGACCTACCTGGAGCGCGATGTCCGGGCCGTAACGGCCGTGAAGGACCTAGCGCTGTTCCGCCGCTTCCTCGCACTGGTCGCCAGCCGGCACGGGCAGGTGCTGAACAAGACCGACCTGGCCGCGCCGCTGGGCGTGAGCGTGCCAACCATCGCGCAGTGGCTTGGCGTACTCGAGACGACCGCGCAGATCCTGATCGTGCCGCCGTTCTACGAAAACCTGGGCAAGCGGCTGATCAAGTCACCCAGGGTCTACGTCGCGGATGCGGGCCTTGCCTGCCATCTGCTGGGCATCGAGTCGGCGGCGGAACTCGCGCGCTCGCCGTTTCGCGGCGCGCTGTTCGAAGGCTTCATTGCCTCCGAAATCGTCAAGGCCCAGGTAAACGCGGGTGGCCGACGCGAGCTGTACCATTTCCGTGACGAGCAAGGCCTTGAGGTCGACTTCCTCGTGCCCGGGCGCGCCGGCGCAGTAGCGCTGGTGGAGTGCAAGGCCGCACGCACGGTATCGCCTGCAATGGCCGTACCGATGCAGCGGCTGGCCAGGGCGCTGGGTTCAAGGCGCGAGAACGCAGGCCGCACGACGATGTTCCTGGTCCATCAATCGCCGCTGGCTGGAACGGCGACATCTGCCATCGCGCCCGGTGTACGGGCGCTGCCATGGCAGCCGTTCCTCGAGTCGTTGTAGCGAACTGGGAGGGTCACGCCGGGAGCCGGCCCACGGACATCCCGAGGTCCGGGTGCCCCCGTCGCTCAGCCCAGCGCCGCAAACAGCCGCGCCGCGGCGCGCAGGCCGAGGCCGACCAGCACCAGCACGAGCACGACGACGACCACGACCTCGAAGGCGAACGCGCGCGGGCTCGTCTCGCGTCGCAGGCGCGTGCCGTCGCGGCGCATGAACGATCCTCGCTTCACGCCCCGTACGGCGTACCGCACCAGCAACCCCGCAGCAACCGGGCAGACGAACAGCAGGAGGACATCCTGCAGCGACACCGGCAGGGCGTTCATGGCCCCCTTGCCCACTCAGCGCGGCGCGCCCGCCTCGGCGGCCGCGGCCGGCTCGGACGGCACCGCCTGCAGCGGACGACGCACGTACCTGGGCGCGCGCAGCGTCGGGTCGACCAGCTTGAGGTACTGCGGGCCGAGCTGGCCGAGGTGGTGCACGCCCAGCAGCGCCTGAACCCGGTGGATCTCGTCGCGGAAGATGTCCAGCGCGCGCGCCGCCCCGGCCTCGCCGCCGGCGGCCACGCCATAGAGCGTGGCACGGCCGACCATCACCGCGTCCGCGCCCAGGCAAAGCGCCTTCACCACGTCGCTGCCGCGGCGCACGCCGCTGTCCATGAACACGGTAGCGCGACCGGCGAGCGCATCGACGATATCGGGCAGCACCTCGATCGGCGACACGATCCCGTCGAGGTTGCGACCGCCATGGTTCGACACCCCGATCGCATCGGCACCGTGCTCCACCGCGCGTACCGCGTCGGCCGGGTCGAGCATGCCCTTGACGATC
>CAIKXV010000104.1 GCA_903831455.1 uncultured Pseudomonadota bacterium
AGGCGTGGCCCGGCGGTGCGGCCGGGCGCCAATGGGCGCCAGTGGGTGCGAATCGGCCGCATGGCGCGGGTCCCTGCGGTACGGTCATGCCCGGGCCGGGCGGGGACGGCGGAGCGTACCGTCGCCCTTGCACCCGCGCGTGGCGGGGCGGCGGCTGGAGCGCTCGTTCCCTCGTGCACGGGCGCCTTCCTGTATACGCAGCGATATAGCATCGTATATTCTCGCGTATACAGCAGAGGGTGCTCCACGCCATGCGCAGAAGGACTCTGGTGGCCCTGGGGGCCGGCCTGCCGGCCGCGGTCGCGCTGCTGCCGTGGCCGACGCACGGCATGCGTCCGGCGGCACCGGGCGACTCGCCGACCGTCTTCGCCGCCGCCAGCCTGCAGCCGGCCATGGAGGCGATCGCTCGCCTGTACGCGCAGCAGGGCGGTGGTGCCGTCCGTTTCTCCTTCGCAGCCTCGGGCACGCTGGCCCGGCAGATCGAGCAGGGAGCCCCGGCCGGGGTCTACGCCAGCGCCGACGAGGCCTGGATGGACTGGCTGCAGCAGCGCGGGCTGATCGTGCCGGAGTCCCGGCGCAGCCTGCTCGGCAACCGACTGGTGCTGGTGGTGCCCGCGGCCAGCCCGGTGCGGACCGTCGATCTCGTGCCCGGCTTCGACCTCGGGGCCGTGCTCGGCTCGGGCGGACGATGGGCGACCGGCGATCCGGCCAGCGTACCGGTCGGGCGCTATGCGCAGGCGGCGCTGGAGCGCCTCGGGGCATGGCCAGCGGCGGCGCGCCGCCTGGTTCGAACCGAGAGCGTGCGCGTGGCGCTCGGGTTCGTCGAGCGTGGCGAGGTCGCCGCTGCGGTGGTGTATGCCACCGATGCCCTCGGCTCGAACAGGGTGCGGGTGGTGGGGACGTTCCCCGCCGACAGCCATCCGCCGATCCGCTATCCGTTCGCCGCGATCGCGCGGCAGGACACGCCCGCCGCGCGCGCGTTTCTTCGCTTCTGCGAGAGCCCGGTGGCGGTTGCGGCGTGGAAGCAGTACGGCTTCGTGGTGCGCGAATGAGCAAGACGGTCGCGATCGCCGCCGCTTCGACCGCGATTCCGACCCGGACGGGTGCGGGGGCATCGAGGCGAGACGGTGGGGTACCGGAGGGTGCCGCGTCCGGTCCTGCGGGCACGAGGTCCGACGCATGCTGAGCGCCCTGGAACTCGAGGCGCTGCGCCTGAGCCTGCAGGTGGCGGCCGTGGCGGTGGCCTGCAGTCTCCCCGTGGCGATCGCGGTGGCGTGGCTGCTCGCGCGCGGGCGATTCCCCGGGCGCGTGCTGCTCGACACCGTCGTGCACCTGCCGCTGGTGCTGCCGCCGGTGGTGATCGGCTATTTCCTGCTGCTGCTGTTCGGCACCCGCGGTCCGCTGGGCGGCTGGCTGGCCGAGACCTTCGGCCTGCGGCTCATCTTCACCCGCTGGGGGGCGGCGCTGGCCGCGGCCGTGATGGCCTTTCCGCTGATGGTGCGCGCGATCCGCCTCGCGCTCGAGTCGGTCGATCGCGGACTGGAGGCGGCGGCGCGCACGCTCGGGGCCTCGCGCTTCGACGTGTTCCGGTCGATCACGCTGCCGCTGATGCTGCCGGGCATCGTGTCCGGGGCCATCGTGGCCTTCGCCGCCGCGCTGGGCGATTTCGGCGCGACCATCACCTTCGTCGGCAACGTGCAGGGCGAGACCCAGACGCTCTCGCTCGCCATCTACAGCCTCGCCCAGTCGCCCGACGGGGACGCGGCCGCGCTGCGGCTGGTGGTCCTGTCGCTCGTCATTGCCGTGGCTGCGCTGGCGGCCTCCGAGGCGCTCGCGCGCCGTGTGCAGCGGCAACTGGGGCGGGCATGAGTGCAGGCGTCGGTGTCCGCCGTGATCCTGCGCGCGTGCCCGCGGAGCAGGGGCCGATCTCGTTCGCGCGGCACCTGCGAGCAGCGCGCAACTCGCGCAGCGTCGATGCGGCTGCGAGGCCTCGAGCGGGGCGGATCGCCGTGTGCGCCGGCGAGTGCGTGATCCGATGAAGGCCTCGCGCCTGATCATCGACACGCGCGTGCGGCTCGGGCCGTTCGAACATCGGGCCGAGCTCGACCTGCCGCTGTCGGGTCTCACCGCGCTCTTCGGCGCGAGCGGGGCGGGCAAGTCGACGCTGGTCAACCTGGTGGCCGGGCTGCTGCGTCCGGACTCCGGTCGCATCGTGGTGGGCGACACCGTGTTCTTCGACTCGCAGCGGGGCGTCGACCTTCCGGTGCATCGGCGGGAACTGGGCGTGGTGTTCCAGGACGCACGGCTGTTTCCGCACCTCGATGTGCGCGACAACCTGCTCTACGGTTGGCGGCGAGCGGGCGAGCGTACGCGCTCGCCGGTGGCCACGCTCGATTCGGTGGTGCCGCTGCTCGGGCTGGAGCCGCTGCTCGACCGCAAGCCGCACACCCTCTCCGGTGGCGAGCGGCAGCGCGTGGCCTTCGGTCGTGCGCTGCTTGCGCAGCCTTCGCTGCTGCTGATGGACGAGCCACTGGCCTCGCTCGACGCGGCCCGCAAGGCCGAACTGCTGCCCTGCATCGAGCGGCTGCGCGACGAGTTCGGCCTGCCGATCCTGTACGTGAGCCACTCGGTCGACGAGGTGCTGCGACTGGCGACTTCGCTGGTGCTGTTCGACCAGGGGCGGGTGAGCGCGGCGGGCCCGCTCGCGGAGGTGCTGGAGCATCCGGCGGCTGCGGCGCTGAGCGAGGCCGGCGCGCTGGTCTTCGGACGCGTGGAGTCGGTCGCGGCCGGGGACGAGGCGGGACGGATCGCCTGCGATGGATTCACGCTGAAGGTGCCTGCGCTCGACCTGCCGGAGGGGTCGGCCGTGCGCGTGCGCATCCCGGCGCGCGAGGTGGCCCTCTCGCTGCAGGATCCCGGACCGATCAGCATCTCCAACCGGATCGAAGGCGTGATCGAGCGCATCGAGGCGCCGACGCACCCGCAAGGGCCCGCCCGGGTCCGCGTGCGGGTGGGGTCCGAGACCGTGCTGGCTGCCGCGATCACCCCGGACTCGGTGCGGCGGCTCGCGCTCGAGCCCGGGGTGCGCTGCTGGTGCCTGGTGAAGGCGGTCGCGCTCGATCGGTCGGCGCTGGCGCTGGCACGCGGCCTCGCCGCGTATTCGACCTCGACCGCGCCGTCGGGCCGGGAGCCGGAGGCGCCGGGCAGACGCTGAGCGGGGGATCGGATCGAGGCCGCGTGATGTCGCCGACGGCCGTGGGTCACGGTTTGGGGCGCGTCGTCGGACGAGCGGCAATGCCGACGGCGCCGGGCAGGCGGCGAGTGGGCGAACGGGTCGAGACCGGTGGCTGTCGCCGACGGCTGGAGGGCAGGGCCCGGGGCGCGTGGTCGGACGAGCGGCAATGCCGCGAGTGCCGTACAGGCGCCGAGCGGGTGCACCGCTCCAGCCTGCGCCGACCTCGTCAGCGATGCAGGCTTTCGGGCCGGGGCGCGCGGTCCGGTGAGCCGAGGCCCTACGCCGAACGCTTCGTTGCGGAACCCGAAGCGCGCGGGGCCGCGGCTGGCATCGCGGATGTGGACGGACGAGACCGGGCCCGCGCGGCGGACGCGCGAGGGCCCGCGGTCGCCGGCTGCGAGGGCTCGTCGGCAGCGGCTCGGGCCGCGCCCTGCCGGCTGGCGTCGGCCAGGGCGTCCAGTTCCCGGCGTGCCGAACGGACGGCCTGCCGTTCGATGCGCCGGTAGGTTTCGATCAGCTGCTCGCCGAACGGGGTCAAGGTGGTGGCGCCCGCCTTGGTGCGGCCGGGATGGGAGACGGTGACCGGCGCGTCGAACATGTCGTTCAGCGTCGCGAGCAGGTCCCAGGCCCGCTTGTAGGACATGCCCATCGCACGCGCGGCCGCCGCCAGCGACTGGCCGTCGCGGATCTGCTCCAGCAGTTCGACCTTGCCGTGCCCGAGCCGTCCGGTCGCGAGTTCTATGCGCAGGACCAGCCGCGGCGCGTTCAACGGGTGCCTCGCGTCATCCTCGCCGACCCATCCGGGCGCCGTCGAGCCGCTGGGGCAACCGACCGAACCGGGCCGCCGGCGATCCGCAGGCGCGCAGCGCCCGCGGCCGTGCGGCGCAGGTGGGGCACGCGGTCGCCCGGGCGGCGACGGGGCGCGGGAACGGGGGCGGGTCGATCCATCATCCCCCTAGGCTAATCCATCGCGTGCGGCGGTGGCATGCGGGCGTGGTGACCGGCCAGCCGGAGCCCGGTGGTATACTTGGCCTCACGGTCGGGGCGTGGCGCAGCCTGGTAGCGCACCTGCATGGGGTGCAGGGGGTCGAGTGTTCGAATCACTTCGCCCCGACCAACGATCACCAGGGCCCGGATCGGCGACGATCCGGGCCTTTTTCATTGGCACGCCCGCGCCTCGATGCGGCCTGCGGTGACGCCGTGCCCGAAGCCGTGACCACCGCGGCTCGGGAGGGCAACGGCGCGGGCCCGAGACTCGGCGCGGAGCCCTCAGCGCCGCAACTGCGGCGGGATCGCGTTGTCCAGGTTGCGCAGCGCCGCACCGAGGTCGACCCGTCGGTCGAGTTCGCTGTCCTCGCCCTGCATCTCGCGTACCCAGACCACCTGGCCCGAGCGTCCCTCGACGATGCTGATGCGCAGGTTGACCGCGTTGAGTGCGCGGACGAGCGGAATGTTGACGAGCGCGATGTTGCCGATCGCCTGCGCGGTGGACCACGGCGGCACGATGTAGCGCTCGACCCGCACCAGACCGTCGACGTCCAGTTCCGCGGCGAGCGCGCGGATGTCAGCCTCGTCACCCGGCAGCATGCGATCCACCGCGCGCACCTCGTAGCCTTTTTCGCGAACGAGATAGGCGACGAGGTTGGCCTGCAGCGCCTGGCGCGCCCCGTCGATCCGCGGGAGCCAGTAGGGATCGGCCTTCTGCTCATCGGTGGCCCGCACGTTCATCTCCACCCCCAGCACCGCGAGGCGAGCCAGAACACCCACCGAATCCGCCGGACGCGTGGTGGCCGGGACGCCGCTGGCCGGCAGGATCGTGCGCGAGGCCTGCCATTCGCTCGCACAGCCGCACAGCATCAGCGACAGCAGGCCAGCCGCCCATGCGCGCGAGATCACGGCCGCTGCCCCGCGGAGGCCAGCACGCGGTCGAGACACATCACGGCCAGTGCAGCCGCGGCCTCGGCTGCGGCCTGCCGCACGAGGCGCCCGTCCCGCTCGCCCATGCGCTCCAGGCTTGCGC
>CAIKXV010000105.1 GCA_903831455.1 uncultured Pseudomonadota bacterium
CGCATGGGCGAGAAGTCGGCAGCCAACCTGCTCGCCGCGATCGAGGCGAGCCGAACCCGGCCGCTGTCGCGGCTGGTGTTCGCGCTGGGCATCCGCAACGTCGGGGAGACCACCGCGCGAGATCTCGCGCGCGCCTTCGGTTCGCTGCAGGCGCTGGGCGCTGCGCGCGAGGAAGACCTGCTGCAGGTGCCCGAAGTCGGCCCGGTGATCGCGCAGGGCATCCAGGGCTTCTTCGCGGAGGCGCACAACCGCGAGGTGATCGATGCGCTGCTCGCCGCGGGCGTCGCGCCCCGGGCCGAGGCCGTGCCACCGCCCGGGGCGACCCCCGGCGCATCCGCGATCGCCGGGCGCACGTTCGTGCTGACCGGCACGCTGCCCACGCTCACCCGCGACGAAGCGCGTGCACTGATCGAGGCGGCGGGGGGCAAGGTCACCGGCAGCGTATCGCGCAAGACGGACTTCGTGGTCGCCGGCGAAGAGGCGGGCTCCAAGCTGGAGCGGGCGCGGGAGCTGGGCGTGGCGGTGCTGGATGAGGCCGGGCTGCGAGAGCGGCTCGGCGGACAGGGGCAGCCGGACGCCCCGGGTGGCGCGAGCGACTAGACTGGATCGCGGACAGGGCGGGCCGCCAGCGGTCGCCCGGTCGATCGCGCGGTGTCTTTCGTGCGCCCGAGGGCTCGGGTGCGTGGCGGATCGAGACGTACGGGGGGGTAGTCATGCTTGGGAAGGAACGCGCCTGGGAAGTCCTGCGGCAGGCGGACATCATTCACGACGCGCCCGTGATCGACGCGGCCGTCACTCGCGTGGCCGAAGAGGTCAATGCCGCGCTGGCCGAGCGCGAGCCGCTCGTACTCGCGATCATGGGGGGCGGCGTGGTGTTCGCGGGGCAATTGCTGCCCCAGCTCCGGTTTCCGCTGGAGTTCGATTTCATCCACGTGACCCGCTACCGGGGCGGCATGCAGGGCGGGCAGGTCAGCTGGCCGGTGGCGCCGCACGTGCCGGTGGCCGGTCGCAGCGTGCTCGTGATCGACGACATCCTCGACGAGGGGGCCACGCTCGCGGCGGTGCGCGAGCGCTTCCTCGCCGATGGCGCCGCGAGCTTCCACAGCGCCGTGCTGTGCGAGAAGGACCTCGGCCGCACCAAGCCGATCCGGGCCGATTTCGTCGGGGTCGTCGTTCCCGATCGCTACGTGTTCGGATGCGGGATGGACGTGCATGGCGCGTGGCGAAACCTGCCGGCCATCTACGCGGTGGCGAGTTCGTGACGATGCGCCGGATCGGTCTGCTCGGCGGCACGAGCTGGCCGTCGACCGTCATCTACTACCGCCTGCTCAACGAACTCGCGCAGCAGCGACTGGGCGGCTACCACAGCGCGCGGCTGCTGGTGCACAGCATCGACTACCACCCGATCCGCAGCCTCTATCCCGGCGAGGGCGTACCCGGGGAGGCCTTCGACGGCATCGCTCCGCTGCTCGAGGCCGAGCTCCTCGCGCTGGCCGCCGCCGGCCCCGACTGCTTCATCCTCGGCAACAACACCCTGCATCGATCGCTGGACACCTTCGCGCATCGGCTCCGATTGCCCGGCCCGCTGTTCCACGCCGTCGACGTGGTGGCGGAGGCGGCGCGGGCGGGCGGCTGCCGTCGGGTGTTGCTGCTCGCCACGCGCTTCACGATGGAGGACGGGTTCTTCGCCCGCCGACTCGCGAGGCATGGCATCGAGGCGATCGTGCCAGGCGCAGGAGACCGGGCCGAGGTGCAGGCCATCCAGACACCGCTCGCGCGCGGGGAGGACTCGCCCGCGTTCCGCGAGCGCCTGCACGCGCTGATCGGGCGCCACCGAGGCCTGGACGCCGTGGTCCTCGGGTGCACGGAACTGCCGCTGGCGGTCGATCCGGGCACCTCGCCGTTGCCGGTGCTCGACAGCGTCCGGCTGCAGTGCGAGCGCGCGTTCGCGTGGGCCGTCGGGGACCGCGCCGATCCGGTGGCGGCGCCCGCGGACTGACCGATCGACGCGGGTGGCGATGCGCGTCCGCGCGGGGCGCGTCCCGCCGCGTGCCTTGTATGATCAGGAGCCTGCCCGGGGGGAGCTGCCCGGCCTCCTGCCGGGCCTGGGCGGTCGCATCGGCGCCGGCCGAGGCGAGTCGACGCTGCAGGGGATCGGCCCCGGCGGTCCGCATGGCGGGTCCGCGCGCGGCGGGCGCACAACCTACAGGAGCGGTCGGATGCTGGCGATCATCGGGGGCTCGGGCCTCACGAAACTGTCGATCATCGAGTCGCCGCAGCGGCGCGTGGTGCGGACTCCCTTCGGAGAACCCTCCGGCGCGCTCACCTTCGGGCACCTGCGCGGACGCGAGGTGGTGTTCCTGCCGCGCCATGGGCATGCGCACACGATCGCGCCGCACGAGGTCAACTACCGGGCGAACC
>CAIKXV010000106.1 GCA_903831455.1 uncultured Pseudomonadota bacterium
CGGGCCGCGCTGCTCGATGCCTTCGCCGATGCGCTCGAACTGCCGGAGTATTTCGGTGGCAACTGGGACGCGCTCGAGGAGTGCCTGCGCGAGCGTTCGCTCCTGGCGACCGCCGACGGACAGGCGCCCGGACTGCTGCTCCGGCTGCTGGGTTGCGCGAGCGCGGCCGATGCGGCGCCCGACGCCTTCCAGATGCTGCTCGAGATCCTCGATGACGTGGTGGAGGACTGGCGCGATCGCGGCGTACCCTGCTGGGTGCTCGCGGTGACCGAGTCTCCCGGCGACATCGGCGTCGATCCGCTGCCCTCGGACCTCGCCTGAGGGCCGGCGTGGGCTGGAAGATCCCGATCTCGGTGCTGGTGGTGATCCACACCGACGCGCTCGACGTGCTGCTGATCGAGCGGCGGGATCGGCCGGGCTTCTGGCAGTCCGTCACCGGCAGCCTGGATGCGCGCGACGAGCCACCGGTGCAGGCGGCCCGCCGGGAGGTGCGGGAGGAGACGGGTATCGAGCCTGCGGCCGGCCTGCTGGAGGACTGGGGCTACTCGAACCGCTACGAGATCTTCCCGCACTGGCGGTCGCGCTACGGGCCCGGGGTCACCGAGAACGAGGAGCACGTGTTCGGGCTGCGGCTGCCCGGGCGCGTGCCGGTGGTGCTCTCGCCGCGCGAACACGTTCGGCACGAGTGGTTGCCCTGGGCCGAGGCTGCCGAGCGGGTGTTCTCCTGGAGCAACGCCGAGGCGATCCGCCGGCTCCCGGACTGCGCGACGCCGCCACGGCGCTGATCGCCGGTCCGGCGGGAACGCGCCTTTCGCGCTGCCCGGTCCGTTGCGGATGTGTTAACGTCCCCGTCCCCTCGGAATGCGGGCGGGCAACTCCCGCGCGTCGCCATCGCCGGGGCCGTGGCCACGAACCCTGCCCGCCACGACGCATCCGGCATCACCCTGCGGCCTCTCGACGGGCACCGAGGACGAGGGCCGGGGGCGCGAGACCGAGGACGAAAGACCGAGGACGGGAGACCGAGATGACCGACACGCCGGCACTTGCCTTCGACGACTACCGGACCCTGGCCGACGAGGCCTGCCAGGAGCGAATCCTGGCTGCGCGCGCGAAACTCGGATCGCGGGCGACCCTGCTGGGCCACCATTACCAGCGCGCCGACGTGTACCGGCACGCCGACCTCACCGGCGACTCGCTCGGCCTGTCGCGGCTCGCCGCGCGCACCGACGCGGAATACATCGTCTTCTGCGGCGTGCACTTCATGGCCGAGGTCGCCGATATCCTCACCGGTCCGCACCAGGTGGCGATCCTGCCCGACCTCTCGGCGGGCTGCTCGATGGCCGACATGGCCAACCTCGCCAAGGTCGAGCGTGCCTGGCGCGAACTGTCCGAGGTGCTCTCGCCCGGCGAGCAGATCACGCCGATCACCTATATCAACTCCGCGGCCGACCTGAAGGCGTTCTGCGGCGAGCATGGCGGCATCGTCTGCACCTCGAGCAACGCCCGCCAGATCCTCGAATGGGCGTTCGCTCGGCGCGAGAAGGTGCTGTTCTTCCCCGACCAGCACCTGGGCCGCTGGACCGGCTACCTGATGGACATCCCCGTCTCCGAGATGCTGGTCTGGGATCCCGACCTGCCACTCGGCGGACTCACCGCCCAGCAGATCAAGATGGCGAAGGTGCTGCTCTGGAAGGGCCACTGCTCGGTCCACCAGATGTTCCAGCCGCAGCACATCCTGCGCTGGCGCGAGCAGAACCCGACCGGCATGGTGATCAGCCATCCCGAGTGCAAGTTCGACGTCTGCAAGCTGTCGGATTACGTCGGATCCACCGACTTCATCATCCGCACCATCGCCCAGAGCGCGCCGGGTACCCGCTGGCTGGTCGGCACCGAACTCAACCTGGTCAACCGGATCGCCGAGCAATTCCGTCCGCAGGGCAAGGTGATCCAGTTCATGGCACCCACCGTCTGCATGTGCTCGACCATGGCGCGCATCGATCCCCAGCATCTCGCCTGGTGCCTGGAGAACCTGGTCGAGGGGCGCGTGGTCAACCGCATCCGCGTCCCGGAGCGCGAAGCGGCCCTCGCGCGTCTCGCGCTGGAGCGGATGCTCGAGATCTCCTGACCGGCCCGCATCCGGGCCGGGCACTCGCGAGGCCGACATGAACACGGCCCCGGCCGTCGCCGGCGCACCCGCGGCCCCCCCGGTGCTGCGGGTGGCGACCTACAACATCCACAAGGGCTTCGCGGCGATCGGCGGTCGGCTGATCGTCCGCGAACTGCGCGACCAGTTGCACACGCTGGGCGCGGACGTGGTGTTCCTCCAGGAGGTGCACGGACGCCACGACCTGCACGCGAGCCGCCACCCGCACTGGCCCTCGGCGCCGCAGTACGAGTTCCTCGCCGATGCCGTATGGAGCGATTACGCGTACGGGCGCAACGCGGTCTACACCCATGGCCACCACGGCAACGCCATCCTGTCCCGCTACCCGATCACGCGGTGGGACAACGTGGACGTGTCCGCCTACTTCTTCGAGAGTCGCGGGCTGTTGCATTGCGAGGTGGCGGTACCCGGGCAGGCGCAGCCGCTGCACTGCGTGAACGTGCACCTGGGGCTGCTCGCCCGCGGTCGACGCCACCAGCTGCGTGCGCTGCGCGAGCGCATGACGGCGCTGGTGCCTTCGAGCGCGCCGCTGGTCATCGCGGGTGACTTCAACGACTGGCGCAAGGAGGCGAGCGACGAGCTGATCGCCGAACTCGGGGTGAGCGAGGTGTTCGAGGCGACCCGGGGTCGTCCCGCGCGCAGCTTCCCGACCCGGTTTCCGCTGTTGAGGCTCGACCGCATCTACGTGCGCGGACTGGTCGTTCGCCATGCGCACGTGCACCACGGGCGCGACTGGGCCCGGTTGTCCGACCACGCGCCGCTGTCGGCCACGCTCGGCTGGCACTGAATCCGGCGATGCGCGAGCGCGAGGCGAGCGGCGGGCGTGCCGCAGCGGCGACGCAGGCGCGACTGCTCGAGGGCGGGGATGCGTACTTCGCCGCGCTCGAGGCGGCGTGCGATACCGCGCGCGCCGAGGTGCACCTCCAGGCCTACATCTTCGAGGACGACCGCACCGGCCGCCGGATCGCCGCGGCGCTCGGCCGTGCAGCGATGCGCGGCGTGGCCGTCCACGTGGTCGTGGATGGATTCGGCTCGCGCGCGATGTCGGTGGCGCTGCGCGGCATGCTCGTGGACGCGGGCGTGCGCCTGCTCGTGTTCCGGCCCGAGGCGCGCCTGCCGATCCCGCGGCGCAGCCGCCTGCGTCGCCTGCACCACAAGATCGTCGCGATCGACGGCGAGCGAGCGTTCGTCGGCGGCATCAACGTGATCGATGACATGCACACGCCGGGCCACACGCCGCCTCGCTGGGATTACGCGGTGGAGGTGGGCGGGGTGGCGGCCGTCGAGGTGCTGCGGCTCGCGCGGCGCATCTGCGAACGGGTGGCGCGTACCGACCCCGGGGCGTTGCGGGTCCGGCGGCAGGGCTGGCCCTCGCGGCTGCCGAAACGTGCCGCGATTGCGGACCGCGGGGAGGTGCGCCTGGTGGTGCGCGACATGCTGCGCCATCGCCGCGACATCGAAGTGGCCTACCTCGAGGCGATCGCCGCCGCGCGCGAGGAGGTACTGATCGCCAGCGCCTACTTCCTGCCCGGGGTGGAGTTCCGGCGAGCCCTGGTCGAGGCCGCCGCGCGGGGGGTGCGGGTCGTGCTGCTGCTGCAGGCGCGGGTCGAGTACGTGCTGATGCACCACGCCTCGCGCACGCTCTACCGGCAACTGCTCGGCGCGGGCATCGAGATCCACGAGTACCGGCGAAGCTTCATGCACGCGAAGGTGGCCGTGGTCGATGGTCGCTGGGCCACGGTCGGGTCGTCGAACATCGACCCGCTGTCGCTGCTGCTCGCGCGCGAGGCCAACGTGGTGGTCGAGGACGCGCGCTTCGCCGCGCTGCTGCGCGAGAGCCTGGCTCGGGCGATGGACACCGGCGCGGTGCGGGTGCAGGCCGAGCGCCTTCGCCGCGGCCTCGCCTCGCGCCTGGCCGGCTGGGTCGCGTACGGCATGGTCAGGCTGCTCCTCGGGTGGGCGGGCTACGGCGGGCGTCGCGATTTCCTGTAGCCGCAGTCGCGCCTGCGACGGCGCGAAGGGGCGCGGCGACGCGGCTGCTGTTACAGACCCGCGTATGTCGGCGGGCGCGATGCGCCGTGGCATCCTCGCGGCCCGTCCGTCATCCGCCCGCCGAGGTCCCGCGTGGACACGCGCACCGAATTCCGCCTGCTGGTCCTGTTCAACCTGCTGCTGATCCCGGCCGCCTGGGTGGTTGCGGGGCATGATGTCTGGCTGCTGCCGCCGCAGTTGCAGGCGTGGGTGGCGTCGCGAGGCCTCGCGGCGGCGACGCCGCTGCAGTCGATCGCCGGGACGGTCGGGTTCGCCGCCTTCGTCGCGCTGTGCGTGGGACTGGTCGGCATGCTCGCCTTCTGGCGCTGGGCGCGCGCGCTCACGCTGTGGAGCACCGTGGTGGTCTATCTGCCGCTACCCATGGGTGGACCGATCGTGGTGTCCGGCTTCGGATATACGCTCGATGCGGTGGCCGCGATCCTCTGGGGCGTGCTGCTCGCCTGTGCCTACTGGTCGCCCGCCGCGGCGGCGTTCGGCTCGCCCCGGCGGGTCGTCGAGTCGCGCAGCCGCGCCTGCCCGGTGGTGACGCCGGCCCCGGCCGACGAGCCGGCGGCCGCGCCCGGCGCGGCCACGGGGATGGCCCCCCCGTCCAGCGGCCAGCCGGCGGCCTGAAGGGCCTGCCACGCGCCCCGGGGCGATCCGACGGGCGCCGCGAGCCGGTGCAGCGCCGGTGGCCGACGCCTCGCGCCGGTGCGCCCGGGCCCCACGCATGCCCGGTGCGCGCCTGCAAGTGACTGATTCGCGTGGACTGCGATCGTTGGCACGCTATTCGCTTTATCTGTCAACGAGGGTTCGGTCACCCCGTGCTCCGGCTCCTCATCCTCCTCCTTTGGATTTCGGGCACCGTCTCCGGTGCCCGCTTTTTTTCCGGCGTCCGGCGGATTCCGGTCTAATCGGCGTCGGCGCGCGTCGCAGGCGACGCGGTCGGGCGAACCGGGGACGACGGGTATGCGGGGGATGAGCGCGGCGGGCGGGGGTGGCGGGCACGGAGGCGGGCAGGGCCGCCGCGGTGCCGGCACCGGGGACAGGCGCGGCTGCACGCCTGCGCATGCTGGCGCCGCTGCTCTGGGAGTATCGCGGTCGGGTCGCGCTGGCGCTCGTACTGCTGGTGCTCGCGAAGGTGGCCAACCTGGGCGTGCCCCTGGCCCTGAAGGGCATCGTCGATGGCCTGTCGCCGGACCGCGCGGTGCTGGTGGTGCCGGTGGCGCTGCTTGCGGCCTATGGCCTGCTGAGGTTGTGCTCCACGCTGTTCGCGGAACTGCGCGACGTGGTGTTCGTGCGCGTTGCGCAGCGCTCGATCCGGCGGGTGGCGCTGGCGGTGTTCCGCCACCTGCACAGCCTCAGCCTGCGCTTCCACCTCGACCGCCAGACCGGCGGGATGAGCCGCGACATCGAGCGCGGCACCCGCGGCATCAGCACGCTGCTCAACTACATGCTGTTTTCCATCATCCCGGTCGTGCTGGAGTTCATCCTGGTCGCCGCGGTGCTGATCGTGCGTTTCGACTGGAGGTTCGCGGCGGTGACCTTCGCCGCGGTCGCCGCCTACGTGGGGTTCACGATCGCGGTCACCGAGTGGCGCACCGCGATCCGGCGACAGGCGAACGAGCTGGACTCGCGGGCCAACACGCGCGCGGTCGACAGCCTGCTCAACTACGAGACGGTCAAGTACTTCAACAACGAGGAGTTCGAGGCGCAGCGCTACGACCGCAGCCTCGCGCGCTACGAGGAGGCGGCGGTGCGCACCGAAGCCTCCCTGGGGCTGCTCAACGTCGGCCAGAGCGCGATCATCGCCGTGGCCGTCACCGCGCTGATGGTCTTCTCGGCACAGGGAGTCGCCGACCGCTCGCTCACGATCGGCGATCTCGTGCTGGTCAACGCGCTGCTGATCCAGCTCTACATCCCGCTCAACTTCCTGGGCATGGCCTACCGCGAGATCAAGCAGTCGACCACCGACATGGACCGGATGTTCGCGCTGCTCGCCGAGCATCGCGAGGTGGAGGATGCGCCTGGGGCGACGGAGCTGCCCGCCGGTGCGCTGGCGATCCGGTTCGATTCGGTCGACTTCGGCTACGAACCGTCCAGGCGCATCCTGCACGCGGTGAGTTTCGAGGTCCCCGCGGGCGCCAAGGTGGCGGTGGTCGGGCACAGCGGTTCGGGGAAGTCGACCCTCGCGCGGCTGCTCTACCGCTTCTACGACGTGCAGTCGGGCAGCATCAGCGTCGGCGGCACGGACCTTCGCGAACTGCGCCAGGGCAGCCTGCGCGCGGCGATCGGCATCGTTCCGCAGGACACGGTGCTGTTCAACGACACCATCGGCTACAACATCCGCTATGGGCAGCCGCAGGCGTCCGACGAGCAGGTGCAGGCCGCGGCACGTGCCGCGCGCATCCACGACTTCGTCGCCAGCCTGCCCGAGGGCTACGACACCCGGGTGGGCGAGCGCGGGCTGAAGCTGTCGGGCGGCGAGAAGCAGCGCGTGGCGATCGCCCGCGCGGTGCTCAAGTCGCCCAGGATCATGATCTTCGATGAAGCGACCTCGGCGCTCGACTCCGAGACGGAGAAGGCGATCCAGGGCGAACTCGAGGCCGTGGCCGCCGGACGCACGACGCTGGTCATCGCGCACCGGCTGTCGACCATCGTCGATGCGAGCCTGATCCTCGTGATGGAACAGGGTCGCATCGTCGAGCGGGGCACCCACCGCGAACTGCTGGCGGCCGCAGGCGCCTACGCCCAGATGTGGGCACTGCAGCTCGAGGAGCGGTCCGGGGGCGAAGCCGCCTGAGGCGGTGCGTCGCCGTTCGGGTTGCCTGTCGCCGGATTTCGTTATCTAATCCGCGCAGTTACGGTGGCCGCGGGCGATTTCCGGAGGCTGGCGCAGGCGGGCTGGCCGGGCGGATCGCGATGCAGGACCCCGATCGTCTCGCCGTGTTCCCGCGGCAATCGCCCGTGCGCGTGGCAACCTGCGCGCGGGATGCAATCCGACCGAAGCAGAGGCCCGCATGACATCTCCCCTGACGCGCTTGCTGCTGCTCATGGCCCTGGCGGTACTGATGCTTCCGGTGTCGCGTCCGGTCGAGGCCCAGCAGGGCACGGCCGCGCGCAAGCCGGCGGCCGACGGCGCGCAGCGACAGGCGACGCGCAAGCCGGCCCGGCCTCGCGCGCAGGCGCCGGCCCAGGCACGTCGTGCCGCGCCCGGCGCCTCGCCGGTGGCGATGCGCTCGAACCCGGACACCCTGCAGTCGGCCTCGGCCCCCACCGACCTGGTGCTGCGCTCCTCGACCGTGCTGGTGATGGACCAGACGCGCGGGCAGACCCTGTTCGCCCGCAACGCCGAGCAGGCCCGCTCCATCGCCTCCATCACCAAGGTCATGGCCGCGATGGTCACCCTCGACTACGGCCAGCCGCTCGACGAGCCGGTCACCATCACCGAGGCGGATGTCGACGCCACCCGGCGCCTCGGGTCGCGCCTGGCCGTGGGCACCACGCTCTCCCGCGGCGAGATGCTGCGGCTGTCCCTGATGTCCTCGGAGAATCGCGCGACCGCGGCCCTGGCCCGTACCTCGCCCGGGGGCTACCACGAGTTCATCGCGCAGATGAACGTCAAGGCCCAGGCGCTGGGCATGCGCCAGTCGCGCTTCGAGGACCCCACCGGGCTGCACG
>CAIKXV010000107.1 GCA_903831455.1 uncultured Pseudomonadota bacterium
CCTCGCCGCGAAGCGTCTTGACGACGCGCGCGAGCCGCCCGGTGAGGGAGTCGAGCACGATCAGGCCTCCCGCTGCCGGCGGCGACCCGGGATCGGGCCGGAAGGCCGGCGGCGGGCTTCGGGGAGCGTCGTGTAGACTGGCAACATGGCTTCGAGTCTACCGTATCTGCTCACCGCGCTTGCCTACGGCGGCCTCGCCGCATGGCTCGCCCGCCGACCGGAGCCCGGCACCGCCCAGTCGACCGCGCGAGGTTCGTGGCGCCCGGACCGCGCCGAGCAGCTGGCGGTCGCCGCGATCCTCGTGCTCCACGCGGCGGGGCTCGCGCTGGCGGTCTTTCGCGACGGGCGCCTGTTCCTGTCGGTCGGATCGGTGCTCTCGGCGATCCTGCTGGTCACCGTGGCCATCCATTGGCTCGCCAGCTTCCTGCACCACCTGCGCGGGTTGCAGATGTTCGTCTTCCCGCTGGCCGCGCTGTGCGCGCTCGGCCCGGCGGTTTTCACCCCGCGCGAGGCGCTGCCGGGCGGAGCCCCGTGGATGCTGGCGACCCATATCGTCGTCGCGCTGCTCGCCTACGGGCTGCTCACCATCGGCGCGCTGCACGCGCTGCTGCTCTCGGTGCTCAACCGCCGGCTGCGCGCCGGGGGCAGCCTGCCGCCCGCGTTGGCCGGCCTCCCGCCCCTGCTCACCATGGAGGCGATGCTGTTCCGCATCCTGGCGGCGGGCTTCGCCCTGCTGTCGGCCACCGTGCTGAGCGGCCTGCTGTTCTCCGAGGAGCTGTTCGGCATCCCGCTGGCGCTCACCCACAAGAACGTCTTCACGCTGCTCTCGTGGCTGATCTTCGCCGCGCTGCTGGCGGGCCGCTTCGTGTTCGGCTGGCGCGGACGGGTGGCCTTGCGCTGGACGCTATGGGGGTTCGGCGCGCTGGTGCTCGCCTACCTCGGCAGCCGGTTCGTGATCGACGTGCTGATCGGACGCTAGCGCGACGCCCGGGTGCGTTCCGGACTCCCGCCCGCAGGTTGACACCCCGGCGGGTCGACCGAATACTGACCGGCCCGTCATTGCGCCCCCGGCACCTTGAACGACATCCCGCTGCAGACGCTGGTCTACGGCCTGTTCGTGCTGCTGCTCGTCTCAGGCTTCTTCTCCATCGCCGAGACCAGCATGATGGCCATCAACCGCTACCGCCTGCGCCACCTGGTGAGCACCGGGCATCGCGGAGCGATCCTCGCCTCCGGCCTGCTCGACCGCACCGACCGGCTGCTGGGCGTGGTCCTGCTGGGCAACAATTTCGTCAACAGCCTCTCGGCCGGGCTGTTCACGGTGATCATGTTCCGCCTGCTGGGCGAGAACGAATACGCGCTGTGGATCGGCAGCGCCGGGGTGACCTTCTTCATCCTGGTCTTCTCCGAGATCACGCCCAAGGTGATCGGCGCGGCCTACCCCGAGCGCATCGCGCTCACCTCGGCCTACGTGCTGGCGCCGCTGCTGCGCCTGGTCTATCCGGTCGTCTGGTTCGTCAACCTGTTCGTACAGGGCATCCTGCGCCTGCTGCGGCTGCAGGCGAGGCCCGAGGGCCAGCACACCCTCTCCCCCGAGGAGCTGCGCACGCTGGTGCTCGAGGGCGGCCCCTTCATCCAGCGCCAGCACCGCGAGATCCTGCTCAATCTCTTCGAACTCGGCCAGGTCACGGTCGATGACGTGATGATTCCCCGCGGGCGGGTGGAATGGATCGACCTCGACGACCCGCCGGAGCGGATCGCCGAGCAGATCACCACCTGCTACCACACCCGGCTGGTGGCCTGCCGCGGCTCGCTCGACCGCATCGCCGGCGTACTCCACGTGCGCAGGGCACTCTCGCTGATCCGCCAGGGGGGGCTGGCCGAGCCCGAGGCGATACTGCCCCTGCTCACCCCGCCCTACTTCGTGCCCGCCGGCACCGCCCTGTTCACCCAGCTCGCGCAGTTCAAGGAGCAGCAGGAGCGTCTGGGCCTGATCGTCGACGAGTACGGCGAACTGCGCGGCCTGGTCACCCTGGAGGACATCCTCGAGGAGCTGGTCGGCGAGTTCACCACCTCCGCGCCCGGGGGCGGGGAGGGTTACTCGCGCGGCCCCGACGGCAGCGTGCTGGTGGAGGGCACCGCCCCGCTGCGCTCGCTCAACCGCCGGCTGGGGCTGGATCTGCCGCTGGACGGGCCGAAAACGCTCAACGGGCTGATCGTCGACCACCTGCGCGAGCTGCCCGAGCCGGGGACCACGGTGAAGATCTCGGGCTACCCCCTGGAAGTCGTGCAGACCCAGGAGCGGCTGATCCGGTCCGTCCGCATCTACCCCCGAACCGGACTCCCGCCGGCTGCCGCACCCGCGCCGGATCCGGTGAACCCCCACTAATCCCTTTACAAGACCGGGGTCACGACCCCACCATCGAACTGATTTGTCGGGCGGAGCGCAGCCGATGGCCACCACGATTACCCAGAGCCGCAACAAGGACGTCAAGGATTACCTGTACGCGTGGATCGCGCAGGACAAATCCGGCAAGGCCGTTCGCGGCGAGATGCGGGCGAGCGGGGACAGCGTGGTCGTGGCCCAGTTGCGCCGGCAGGGCCTGTCCAACATCAAGGTCAAGCGCCAGCGGGTCGGCGCCGGCCGCAAGATCACCGAGAAGGACATCACCATCTTCAGCCGCCAGCTGGCGGTGATGATGAAGGCCGGCGTGCCGCTGCTGCAGGCCTTCGACATCGTGGGCAAGGGCCATTCCAACCCGTCGGTGCAGAAGGTGCTGCTCGCCATCAAGACCGACGTCGAGACCGGCTCGAGCCTCAACCAGGCCTTCCGCAAGTTCCCGGCCCAGTTCGACGCCCTGTTCTGCAACCTGATCGCCGCCGGCGAGCAGGCGGGCATCCTCGACACGCTGCTCGACCGGCTCGCGACCTACAAGGAAAAGACGCTCGCGATCAAGGGCAAGATCAAGTCGGCGCTGTTCTATCCGATCGCCATCGTGGTGGTGGCCTTCATCATCACCGCGATCATCATGATCTTCGTGATCCCGTCGTTCAAGCAGGTGTTCGCGAGTTTCGGCGCCGACCTGCCGGTGCCGACGCTGGTCGTGATGGCGATCTCCGACTTCTTCGTCGAGTACTGGTGGGCGATCTTCGGTGCGATCGGCGCCGGGATCTTCTTCCTGTTGCGCGCCTACAAGCAGTCGGCGACGCTGCGCGACAGTTTCGACCACTTGCTGCTCAAGGTACCGGTGTTCGGCGACCTCATCCGCAAGGCGTCGATCGCCCGCTGGGCCCGCACGCTCGCCACGATGTTCGCCGCGGGCGTACCGCTCGTCGAGGCGCTGGGCTCGGTCTCCGGGGCGGCGGGCAACGCCGTCTACCGCAAGGCCACCGAGCGGATCCAGAACGAGATCTCCACCGGCACCAGCCTCACGGTGTCGATGCAGGGGGTCGACGTCTTCCCGCCGATGGTTCTGCAGATGACCGCGATCGGCGAGGAGTCCGGCGCGCTCGACCAGATGCTCTCCAAGGTCGCCGATTTCTACGAGTCGGAGGTCGACGACGCGGTCGAGGCGCTGTCGAGCCTGATGGAGCCGATCATCATGGTCGTGCTGGGCACGCTGATCGGCGGCATGGTGATCGCGATGTACCTGCCGATCTTCAAGATGGGCCAGGTCGTCTAGCGCCGCCGCGTCGCTCGCGTCCCGACCGGTGTCCCCCCTGATCGATCTCCTGCGCGCCGAACCGGCGCTGTGGGTCGCGACCTGCGTGATCCTCGCGCTGCCGATCGGCAGTTTCCTCAACGTCGTCGTGCTGCGCCTGCCACGCATGCTCGAGCGCGAATGGGCCGAGCAGTGTGCCGAGCTGGCCGGTCAGCCCGTCGCCGCAGCCGAGCGATTCAACCTGGCCGTCCCGCGCTCGCGCTGCCCCTCCTGCCGGACGACGATCCGGGCGCTGCACAACATCCCGGTCCTGTCCTGGCTCTGGCTGCGCGGCCGGTGCGCGGCCTGCGCAGCCCCGATCTCCGGGCGCTACCCGGCCGTCGAACTCGCCACCGCCTGCGCGGCAGGCCTGATCGGCTGGCATTTCGGACCGACGGCGACCGCCGTGCTCGCCTTCGCCTTCTTCGCCACGATGCTCGCGCTGGCGCTGATCGACTTCGACACCCAGCTGCTGCCCGACACGCTCACGCTGCCGCTGCTCTGGGCCGGACTGCTCGCCAACCTCTGGGGGGTATTCGCACCGCTGGAGGACGCGGTGATCGGGGCCGTCGCCGGCTATCTCACCCTCTGGCTGGTGTACTGGGCGTTCCGCCTGGCGACCGGACGCGAAGGCATGGGCTACGGCGACTTCAAGCTGCTCGCCGCCATCGGGGCGTGGCTGGGCTGGCAGATGCTGCCGATCGTGGTGCTGCTCTCCTCGGTGGCCGGCGCGCTAATCGGCATCGCGCTCATCGTCTCCGCGCGCCTGGGCCGCGAAGTCCCCATGCCCTTCGGTCCGTACCTCGTCGTCGCCGGGATCGTAGCCATGTTCTGGGGCGGAACCCTGCTCGATGCCTGGCTCGGCCGCTGAGTCGCCCCGCACGCGCCCTTACGCGATCGGGCTGACGGGCGGCATCGGCTGCGGGAAATCGACCGTCGCCGAACGCTTCGCCGGGCGGGGGGCGGCCGTCGTGGACACCGACGCCATCGCCCACTCGCTCACCGGAGCGCACGGTGCCGCGATGCCCGCGATCGCAGCCCGCTTCGGCCCCGGTTGCGTGCGCGCGGACGGCAGCCTCGATCGCGAGGCGATGCGCAGCCGGGTGTTCGCCGACCCCGCGGAGCGCACGGCCCTGGAAGGCATCCTCCACCCGCTGATACGGGCCGAGGCACGGCGACAGATCGGGAGCGCCACCGCGCCCTACGTGCTGGTCGCCATCCCGCTGCTCGCCGAGCGGGCAGGCTGGAGCGACTGGCTCGACCGGGTATTGGTGGTAGACTGCGAGCGCGAGCGGCAGATCGAGCGCGTCATGCAGCGCAGCCGGTTGAGCCGCGAGCAGGTGCTGGCGATCCTTGCCGCACAGGCGGGACGGGAGCAGCGGCTGGCTCTGGCCGACGATGTGCTCGACAACAACGGCACGCCCGAGGCGCTCGACCCGCAGGTCGACAGGCTGCATCGGCAATACCTCGCACTGGCCGCGCGTGCACGGGACGCCCAGGCCCCGACCGCCGGCTGAACACGGTTCACCTCCACCTCCACCGCACCGCCCGTGTCGTGCCGCCGCCGGCCAACCCGGGTCCGACTCCAGACTGCGTGCCGTCCGCCCCGACGCCTGTCGCCGTGTCCGTGATCGACTACGAGTTCCCGCTCAACGAGCGCACGCGGACGCTGCTGCGGCTGGAGGATCTCTACGACAAGCTGATCTGGTTCGTCGCCAAGGACCACCCGCTCGAGCACCACACCGCGCTGGTGACGCTGTTCGAGATCGTCGAGGTGGCCAGCCGGGCCGATCTCAAGTCCGACCTGCTGCAGGAGCTCGAGCGGCAGAAGCATTCGCTCGAGGCCCTGCGCAACAATCCGCAGGTGCTGCCCGAGGCACTCGACGCCGTGCTCTCCGAGATCGATCACGCGTCCTCCCGGCTCTACGGGCTGACCGGCAAGGTCGGCCAGGAACTGCGCGACAACGAGTGGCTGATGAGCATCCGCCAGCGCTCGAACATCCCGGGCGGCGTCTGCGAGTTCGATCTCCCCTCCTACCACTATTGGCAGCACCGGCCGGCCGCGGACCGGCGCGCGGATCTCGACCAGTGGATCGCCCCGTTCCTGCCCCTGCGCGACAGCCTGGCGATCGTGCTGCGCATCCTGCGAGACAGCGGAAAGTCCGGCCAGCGTCTGGCCGAGGGCGGGGTGTTCCAGCAGATGCTCGCCGGGCGTGCGGTGCAGCTCGTGCGGGTGCGCGTGGGAGCCGGCATCCCCTGCGTACCCGAAGTGAGCGCGAACCGCTACATGCTCAATATCCGCTTCGTCCAGCACGACGGGCCGACCGGTCGTTCGAAGGGTACGGACACCGACATCCCGTTCGATCTCACCTTCTGCAACCTCTGAGATCCCGCCCGTGCCCGCGCGTCGCCCGCGAACGCCATCGCCGGGTCGCCCCGATCCCATGGGCTCGCGCAGCGTGAACTGCCCCCAGTGCGGCGAGGCGGTCGCTTGGAGCACGTCGAACCGCTTCCGACCGTTCTGTTCCCAGCGCTGCCGCACCCTCGACCTGGGCGCCTGGGCGAGCGAGGCGTACCGGGTGCCCGAGCCCCCGGCACCGCCAGCCGATGGCGATGACTGACACCGCACCCGCCTCGCTGCCGGGCGATTCGATCGACCTCGGCCCTCCCGGCCAGCCGCTGGCCTGCTATCGCGCGCTCCCGACCTCCGGCGGCGCGTCGAGGCCGTTGCTGCTGGTGCACAGCGTCAATGCCGCGGCCTCGGCCGGCGAACTGCGCCCGCTCCACGAGCACTACGGGCGGCTGCGCCCGGTCTACGCACCCGACCTGCCGGGCTTCGGGCGATCCGACCGCAGCGCACGCGACTACACGCCGCGCCTGATGACCGACGCCCTGCACCGCGTGCTCGATGCGATCGAGCGCGAGCACGGGCCGGGGCCGGTCGACGCCCTCGCGCTGTCGCTGGGCTGCGAGTTCCTCGCGCGGGCGGCGGTCGAGCGTCCGCAGTCGCTGCGATCGATCGCGCTCGTGAGCCCGACCGGGTTCAGCGGCAGGCGACGGCGCCGCGGCCCCCCGGGCAGCACGCTGCAGGTCCGCTGGCTGTACCGGGCGCTCTCGCGTCCACGGGTGGGCGAGCCACTGTTCCGCGTGCTCACCCGACCCGCGGTCATCCGCTACTTCCTGCGCAGGACCTTCGGTAGCCGCCACATCGACGAGGCGCTGTGGGCGCTCGACGTCGCGACCGCTCGCGCGCCGGGCGCCTGGCGCGCGCCGGTGGCCTTCCTGTCCGCGGGGCTCTTCAGCGGCGACGTGAACACGCTCTACGAGGCCCTGCGGCTGCCGGTATGGATGTGTCACGGCACGCGCGGCGACTTCACGGACTACCGGGGGCGCGACAGCGTCGAGGGGTGCCCGAACTGGCGCTTCCAGGTGTTCGACGGCGGAGCGATCCCCTGGTTCGAGGACGCAGCCGGCTTCATCCGCGCCTACGACGAGGTGCTTGCCGCCCTCGATCGGGAAGACGCGCCGCACCCCTCGCCGACGCTCAGTCGGCCCTGATCCCGGCCTCGCGGACCACGCGCGACCATCGCGCCTGCTCGGCCCTGATGTAGTCGACGAAGCCCGCGGGCGTGCTCGGGATCGGCTCGATACCCTGTGCATGGTAGGCCTCCCGCAGGCCCGGGGACTCGAGCACCTGCACGATCTCGCGATTCAGCCGGTCGATGCGCGAGCGCGGCGTCTTGGCCGGGGCCACCACGCCGTACCAGTTGTTCGCCTCGAATCCCGGCAGGCCGGCCTCGGCGATGGCCGGTACATCGGGCAGCAGGCCGGAGCGCTTCGCGGTGGTCACCGCCAGCAGCCGGGCACGACCGGCCTTCACGTGCGGCATCGCGCTGGGCACCACGGTGATCACCACCGGGATCTGCCCGCCGATCAGGTCCGCCATCGCAGCCGACCCACCCTTGTAGGGGATGTGCGTGATCCTGACGCCCGCCATGCGGGCGAGCAGCTCGCCCGCGAGATGGCCGGTGCCGCCGATGCCGGAGGACCCGTAGTTGTAGTGGCCCGGCTTGGCACGCATCAGTGCGAGCAGCTCCTTCATCGAGCCGGCCGGGACCGACGGATGCACGATCACGACGTTGACGGGCGCGGCGGCGAGGCAGACGGGGGCGAAGTCGCGCTGGGCGTCGTAGGTGAGTCGGTCGTAGATCAACGGATTGATCACGAACGTGGCGATGGTTCCGAACAGCAGCGTATGGCCATCGGGCAGCGCGCGCGCCGCCATGTCGGCCGCGACGTTGCCGCTGCTGCCCGGGCGGTTGTCGACGACCACCTGCTGCCCCAGCGCGTCGGCCAGGCGTACCGCGAGCGGACGCGCGGCGGTGTCAGCGCCACCGCCTGGCGTGAAGCCGACGAGCAGGCGCACCGGGCGATCGGGGAACGCATGGGCCGGGGCCATGAAGGCGAGGATCGCCGCGCACGCGAACGTCATCGCCCGCGCAGCGCTGCCGACCGCGGAGGCGGTGGACGGACCCGGCCCTCGCGCCCGGCCCGCGTCGTTCGGCTGGCCCTGGCGTCGGCAGGCCCCCGGCCCCACGAGGGCCCTGCCCGCCTGCTCCGCGCGCGCATCCATCCTGCCTCCGGTTCCGCCTGTGGCACACGCCTCATGCTACCGCAGCGGCAGGCTAGAATCCGCGCGCGGCCCTCGCAGGCACGGCCTCTCCCGTTGCGCCGCGAAGCCCCGTCCGGCACGTGCGCCCGTCGGGCGCCTTCTCCTTGCGCCGCGCGTGCGCGCCCGGCGATCGCGCCATCGCCCCGAGACTCTCCGAGGATCCGCAATGCCCCATCGGTCCGCCCCTCCCCCTGCCCCGCCCCGCCGCACCGTCCGGTCCGCGCAGGCTGCAGCCCTCGCGCTGCTGGCGCTCGGCTCCATCCCGGTGGAGGCTCGCGCGCAGTCGACCGAGGCCGTCTTCCCGGCGCGGCCGGTGCGCCTGATCGCGGCCTCGGCGCCCGGCGGCGGCATCGATCTCATCGGCCGCATCGTCGCGCAGCGCCTGTCCGAGGCCTGGAAGCAGCAGGTGGTGGTCGACAACCGCGCGGGCAGCGGCGGACTGATCGCCACGGAACTCGTCGTGCGCGCAGTGCCCGACGGCCACACGCTGCTCATGCAGAGCGTGGGCGTCGCCTATGTCGGCACGCTCAACCGCAACGCGCCCTTCGACGTGCTGCGCGATCTCGCACCGGTCTCGCTGGTGGCGAGCCAGCCCTCGCTGATCCTCGCCCATGCCGGCTTGCCGGTCCAATCGCTGGCGGACCTGCTCGCGCTCGCGCGCGCGAAGCCCGGGCAGGTCTCCTACGGGTCCGGCGGCGCGGGAGGCGCCTCCCACATGGGCACGGAACTCTTCGCCCAGGCGGCGGGCATCCGCCTGCTGCACATCCCCTACAAGGGCACCGGACCCTCGATGGCCGCCGTGCTCTCCGGCGAGGTGAACCTCGCGATGGTCGGGGTCACCACCTCGCTGCCGCACCTGCGAACGGGCAAGGTACGCGCACTGGCGGTCACCAGCGCGCAGCGTTCGCCGCACGCGCCCGACGTGCCCACCGCGGCCGAGGCCGGCGTGTCCGGCTACGAGTTCGCCGGCTGGTACGGGCTGTTCGCCCCGGCCAAGACCCCGGCCGCCCTCGTGCTGCGCATCAACGCGGACGTGAACCGGGTGCTGGCCAGCGCCGAAGCCCGCCAGCAGTACGCGAGCGGCGGACTGGAGCCACTGGGTGGCGGCGTGGAGGCCTTCCGCGCCTATTTCGCGCGCGAGGTCGCGAAGTGGCGCACGGTGATCGAGAAAGGCGGCATCTCCACCCAGTGACCGACCGCCGGCCTCGGCGCCCACCGCGAAGCAGGCGTCATCCGGGCGGCGAGTCTCCCGCCAGGCCCGGTTCGCGCCCGGGCTTCGAGCGCGGGCACGGCGATGCGCGGTTGCCCGGACCGAGTCCGTCGATCCCGCTCCGCGTGCCCGGCCTGTCGCGCCCTCGGCGCGAGTCGGCTCACGAGGCGGCGACCGCCCGCCTGACCACGCCGGGGAGCACGCCCGCGTGCCTCAACCAGTCGAGTTCGCGCCCGGACTCGATGCGGCATGCAAGCTCCGCCTCGCGCCCGGGTAGGCCGGGCTGGCGGATCAGCAGGCGCACGCGATTCATCCCGACCCGCAGCGCATCGAGTCCGATGAAGTCGTAGCGCTGCGCGGGATCGGAGCACACGTCGGAGCGATCCAGCCCGTCGGCGAAGGTGAGCGGCACCACGCCCAGCGCCAGCAGGTTGCTGCGGTGGATCCGCTCGAAGCTGCCGGCGACCACTGCCCTCACTCCCAGCAGCGCGGGTGCCTTTGCTGCCCAGTCGCGACTGGACCCCGCCCCGTAGCGCTGGCCAGCGAAGATCACCAGGGGTACGCCGGCCTCGCGCCACTGCGCGGCCGCCTCCCAGGCCGAGAGCTCGCAGGCGCCGGCGGGATCGCAGGCCTGGCGCCCCGGCTGTGCGCTCGCGGGGTCGGCCAGCTCGTTCAGCAGCCGGGGGTTGCTGAACGCCCCGCGCAGCAGCACCTCGTGGTTGCTGCGACGCGTGGAATACTGGTTCAGGTCGGCCACCGCGGTGCCACGCGCGAGCAGGTAGCGCCCCGCGAGGCTGCCGGCAGGGATGGTGCCCGCCGGGGAGATATGGTCGGTGGTGATGTCGTCGCCGACACGCAGCAGCGCCGCCGCGCCGACCAGCGGACGCAGTCCGGGTGCCTGCGGATGCATCGCATCGAAGTAGGGCGGGCGCCGGATGTAATCGGACCGCGGATCCCACTCGAACCGCAACCCGCCCGCCGACGCAATGGCCTGCCAGCGCGCATCGCCCTCGGTGATTCCGCGATAGGCCTGCGCGAGCAGCGCGGCATCGACATGCTCGCGCACCGCGGCGTCGATCTCGCCGGGTTCGGGCCAGAGGTCGGCCAGACGGACCTCGCGGCCCTGCGCGTCGACTCCCAGCGGATCGCTCGACAGGTCGGTGTCCACGCTGCCGGCGATGGCCCATGCCACGACCAGCGGCGGCGAGGCGAGGTAGGCACCGGCCAGATGGACATTGACCCGCCCGTCGAAATTGCGGTTGCCGGAGAGCACCCCGAAAGCGGCGAGACCCTCGCGCTCGACCGCAGCGGCGACCTCGGGCAGCAGCGGGCCGGAGTTGCCGATGCAGGTCATGCAACCCTGGCCCACCACATGGAACCCCAGCTGCTCGAGCGGCCCGATCAGGCCGGCGCGCTGCAGGTACAGCGCCACCGCGCGCGAGCCCGGCGACAGCGAGGCCTTGACCCAGGGCGCGCGCGCGAGCCCGCGCCGCACCGCGTTGCGCGCGAGCAGACCCGCCGCGATGAGCAGCGCCGGGTTGGAGGTGTTGGTGCAACTGGTGATCGCCGCGAGCGCGACCAGTCCGTCGCGCAGTTCAGGCCCGCCCGCGGCGGCTGCGAAACGGCGCGGTCCATCGGGCGTCGCCACGCCCGGACGCTTCGGCGCGAGCGCGGCGAGCGACGCGCGGAAATCCGAACGCACCGCCGCCAGCGGGCGGCGTTCATGCGGATGGCGTGGGCCCGCGACCACCGTCCCGACCGTCGCGAGGTCGAGTTCGAGCAGGGTGTCGAAGACCGGGACGGCACCACCCTCCGCCTCCGACCACAGCCCCAGCGCCTCGGCCCACGCGCGGATCCGCCGCAGGTGCAGGGCGTCGCGCCCGGTCTGCGCAAGGTAGTCGAGCGTCGCGCCATCGATCGGAAACCACGCGCAGGTCGCGCCGTACTCCGGCGCCATGTTGGAGACCACCGTACGGTCGGCCAGCGTCAGGGCGGCCACACCGGGGCCAAGGAACTCGACGAAGCGACCGACCACGCCCGCCTCGCGCAGCATCGCGGTCAGGTGCAACGCGAGATCGGTGGCGTTGACACCGGCGGCGAGCCGACCGTGCAGCCGCACGCCCGTCACGGCCGGCACGGTCATGCTCACCGGCTCGCCGAGCATCGCCGACTGGGCCTCCACCCCGCCCACCCCCCAGCCGAGCACGCCCAGCGCGTTGATCATCGGCGTATGGCTGTCGGTACCCACCAGGGTGTCGCCGCGCAGCAGCAGCCCCGACCCGCGAGGCACCGCCGCCACGACCTGGGCGAGGCACTCGAGGTTGATCTGGTGCAGGATGCCGCTGCCCGGTGGCATCACCCGGAACCGGGCGAGCGCCTGCTGCGCCCACTTCACGAAGCGATAACGCTCGGCATTCCGGCGGAAGTCGACCTCGAGGTTGAGTTCCGCGGCCTGCGCGCTGCCGTGATGCTCGACGCTCACCGAATGGTCGATCACCAGGTCGACCGGGATCACCGGATTGATCCGGCTTGCGTCCCCGCCGAGTTCGGCGACCGCGTCGCGCATCGCGGCGAAGTCCGCCAGCGCGGGCAGGCAGGTCGTGTCGTGCATCAGCAGCCGGCCCGGATGGAAATCGACCTCCCGCTCGCGGTCGATGCAGCCATCGGCCTCCACCAGGCCGGCCAGTTGCCCCGGGGCATGGTGCGCGACGTTCTCGAACAGCAGGCGCACCGTGCGCGGCAACCGCGCCCACGCGGCCTCGGGCAACAGGCCGCGCGGGTCAAGGCACTCGCAGCCTGGCCCGTCCACGCGCAGCGCCTGCAACGGAAGATCCGGCGCGCTCATGCGCCCTCCCGCGGGTGGGATCCGTCCTCGAGCAGGTCGACGCCCGACCACGCCGCACGCTGCATCGCGATCCCGTGCGCGCCGTGCGAGCGCGCACGCTCCAGGTCCGCCGGCGCGAGCCCGCCCAGCGCCAGCACCGGCAACTCGAGCGGCTCGACCCGCGCCGCAAACGCGGTCCATCCCAGCACGGGCGCGCCCGGATGCGAGCGCGTGGGCAGCACCGGTCCCAGCACCGCGAAATCGCAGCCGAGCGCCTGCGCCCGTGCCAGTTCATCCGCATCGTGGCAGGACGCCGCGACCAGCGGCAGGTCGGGCCGGGCATCCAGTCCCGCGAGCTGCGCGGACTTCAGGTGGACGCCGTCGGCACCGAGGTCGCGTGCGAGCCGGACATCGCCGTTGATCAGGACCCGCGCGCCACGGGCATGCGCGCGCTCGACCACGCGGCGCCCGAAGGCCGCAAGGTCGGCCGGGACCATCCCGGGTTCGCGCACCTGCAGCAGGCGCAGGCCCGCGTCGAGCGCTTGGTCGAGTTGCGCGAGCTGGGCGCGCACGCCGAGCTCGGTGGCCTGGGTGATTGCGTAGACGGTGGGCAGGGCGAGCGCGGCGAGTATCGGACCGTTGGCCGGCAGCATCGGTGCCACCGTCGGGGCCTGCACGCGCTCCCAGCTCACCGCCTGCGCCTCGCAGCCGCGCGGCTCGCCGCGCCAGCGCGGGATGCGGAAGAAGCGCAGATCGACCCGCGCATGCGGATAGTCGAACCGGCGCCGCAGCCACGGGTGCGCAACCTCGACCTCGATGTCCAGTTCCTCGGCCAGTTCGCGTACCAGGGCTGCGCGCGGCGACTCCCCGGCTTCCACCTTGCCGCCGGGAAACTCCCAGTAGCCCGCATAGGCCTTGCCCGGCGGGCGCTGCGTGATCAGGACCTGGCCGTCCTCGCGCTCGAGGACCCCGGCCACCACCTCGAGCACGGGCCGGGACTGCGTCGGATCGGCGTCCGTCGCCGTCACGGACTCAGCTGCGCGCAGCGCCGGACTGGCGCCCGGCCCAGTCGCGTGCGAAATGCCAGGCGATGCGTCCGCTGCGCGAACTGCGGTCGAGCGACCACTGCAGAGCGGCTGCTCGCACGGCGGCGCTGCCCCGGTCGCGCACGCCGAAATGCGCGAGCCAGTGGTCGACGATGCGCAGGTACTCGTCCTGGTCGAACGGCCAGAACGAGACCCAGAGACCGAAGCGCTCGGACAGCGATACCTTCTCCTCGACCGTCTCGCCCGGATGGATTTCCTCGTCGACGTGCTTGTACTCGAGGTTCTCGTGCATGTACTCCGGCATCAGGTGCCGGCGATTGGACGTCGCGTAGACCAGCAGGTTGTCCGAGGGGGCCGAGACCGACCCGTCGAGCACCGTCTTGAGGGCCTTGTAGCCGGGCTCGTCGGCCTCGAAGGACAGGTCGTCGCAGTAGAGGATGAAACGCTCGGGGCGCGTGGCCACCAGCGCCACGATGTCGGGCAGGTCGAGCAGGTCCTGCTTGTCGACCTCGATCAACCGCAGGCCGCGCGGTGCATGGCGTTCGAGGACGGCCTTGACCAGCGACGACTTGCCGGTACCCCTCGCTCCGGTGAGCAGCACGTTGTTCGCGGTACGCCCCTGCACGAACTGCCGCGTGTTGCGGTCGACCAGCGACTTCTGGGTGTCGATGCCGCTCAGGTCGTCGAGCGTGATGCGATGGCGATGCACCACTGGCTCGAGTTCGCCGCGGCCCTGCCGTCGGCGCCAGCGAAAGGCGACCGAGTCCGTCCACCGTACGGGGGCGGGCGGCGCAGGCGCCAGTGCCGCGAGGCTCTCGGCGATGCGCTCGGCGGCTGCGGCCAGCCGCAGCAGCGCATCGCCGGCCGGCGGCGTCGCGGGGTCGGGCACGGCCGGGGTGGAGCGGGACGCGCGGGTTCGTCGCTCAGGTGCGGTATTCCGCGTTGATCTTGACGTAGTCATAGGAAAAGTCGCAGGTCCAGACGGTGGCCGATGCGCTGCCGCGTCCCAGGTCGACGCGAACCTCGATCTCGTCGGGGCGCATCACGCGAGCGCCATCCTCCTCGCGGTAGGCGGCGGCACGACCGCCGTTCTCGATCACGCGCACGTCGCCC
>CAIKXV010000108.1 GCA_903831455.1 uncultured Pseudomonadota bacterium
GACCGCGCAGCGCGCCGACCCGGCAACGATGCGACGGCTGACCGCCCTGCACCAGCGGATGCAGAAGGCGGCTCGCGCCGGGCATCGGCGCGAGTACCTGCGCCTGAACGACCAGTTCCACCGCGGCGTCGTGCTGGGCGCCGGCAACGCCGCGCTCGCCGACGCGCACGAGCATGTGATGTGGCATGTGCACCGGGCGCGCCATCTTGCCAATGCACTGGAACCCTTCGACCCGCACCCTGCAGGTCATCACCAGACCGTGGTCGACGCGATCCTGCGCGGCGACGCGTCGGGCGCCAGGGAGGCGATGCGCATCCACCTCGAGGAGGTCGCGCGACGGCTCGCCACCCCGCCCGAAGTCGACCGACCGGGTGGGTCCTCGCGGCGATAGCGGCGATCGCGGCGGGACCGGACGGGACGGGGATTCCGGCGGCCCGGTTCCGCCCATGTTCCCCGCGCCGGTGCCCGGCGGCCCCGGGCCTTCGCCTCGACTTCGCCTCACCCGCCGACCGGAATCGCCGCCCTGTCGCCACCCGACCCAGCCGGGGAGCCTCCCCGCCTGAAGCCGGGTCCATCGCACGCCGCGAGCGCCCCCGCGCACCCCGGTCCGCCGTCATCGGGCGGCCGGGCCCTCCCCGCCCCGATTCACCGGCCAGCCGGACTCCCCGCCGTGTCGCCACCGGGCCCCGTCCGGCAACCCCTGCGCCTCGAGCCGGGCGCATCGCCTGCCACGAGCGCCGCCGCGCAATCCGGCCCCCGGAACCGTCATGCGCCTGCACGCCGACCGTTTTACGGAGCCCCGCGCTGCAGTTGCTCGAGTCGCCGCTCGCGCTCGGCCGGCGGCAGGGCCCCGAGCGCCGCCACCGCGCGATAGAACGCCGGCAGCGATCCGTGGTGTCGCGCCAGCAGCGCCTGGAAGGCCGGCACATGCGAGGCGTAGGCCGCGAGCGCGGCGAGCTGCGCGTTGTTCGGCGCCTGCGCGTCGGCAGCGACGGGCGTGCCTGCCGCCCGCAGGTCGGCCAGCAGCGACTGCTCCAGCCGCCTGCGCTGCTCGCGCATCCGGTCGGGGCTCTCCCCGCTTGCGTAGAGTCGCCGCAACCCCTCGCGGTGCGCGAGCAGCCGCGACCGGCGTCGTTCCCGCGTGGCGAGCCGCTGCTCGTACTGCGCGGCCGCTCGTGGATCGCCCCGTGCGTCCATCCAGCGCCGCACGCCCTCGATCTCCACCGCGACCGCGAACGATTCGTTGAAGGCCGTGTCCCCGCGCACCCAGACGACCTGATGGGCGAGTTCGTGGAAGATCAGCCCGGCCAGTTCGGGCTCCGGCCAGTCGAGGAACGTATCGAGCAGCGGGTCGTCCATCCAGCCCAGGGTCGAATAGGCAGGCACCGCGCCGATCCAGGTCTGCAGCCCCTCCTGCCCGCGCAGCCGGCGGGCCTGCGCCTCGGCCGCCCCGCGATCGAAGTAGCCCCGGTAGATGACGCATCCGGCGACCGGATAGCACCAGCGCCGCGCCTCGATCGAAAACTCGGGCGCCGCGAAGACGTTCCATGCCACCGCCGCGCGACCGAGACGCGCATACGCGCGATAGCTGCCGTTGTCGGGCAGCGCGAGGGCCGTGCTCGCGAAGTCGCGGATGCGCTGCGCGAGCTGCAGGCGCTCCCGCGTGGCGGGCGGCGTGGTCGGTGCCTCGAGCACCACCTCCACCGGCTGCGCGCGCACCATCACGCCCAGGTGTCCGCCGACCGCCTGCGCGTAGAATGCGCCCGTCGCGCATCCGGCCAGCGGCAGCACGCCGCACAGCGCAAGCGCGAGCCTTCGTGCGGTTGCGGATGAGATCGCCGTCACGGGCACCGGGACGGTGCGCCGGGCGCGCGTCGCCCGCCCGCCGGGTCGAACGCGA
>CAIKXV010000109.1 GCA_903831455.1 uncultured Pseudomonadota bacterium
CTCACCGCGGATTTCCTGCCCGGCGTGATCGCGACCATGGCCAGCCGGTATCCGGGCGTTCGCATCGACGTGCGGATCGCCGGGTCGGCCGCGGCGGCTGCCACGGTGGAGGCGGGTGACGCCGACGTGGCGATCGGCTTCGTCCTGCGCCGCTCGACGCAACTGCGGCAGGTCGCGGTGGGTCGCTTCGCGCTGGGAGCCCTGGTGAGCCCGGATCATCCGCTGGCCGGTTCGTCCAGCGTCTCCTTCGCCGAGTGCGCCCGCCACGCGCTGGTCATGCCTGGCCCTGCACTGTCGCTTCACTGGGAACTTGCCCCGCTGGTCGCCGCCTGCCGACGTCCGCTGCAGACCGTCGTCGAGACCGAGTCGCTGGAACTCATGAAGGAGCTCGCCGCGCGCGGCATCGGGATCGCCTTCGTCAACGCGTTCGGAATCGAGCGCGACGTGCAGGCAGGGCGCCTGCGTCACCTCGCGCTGCGCGCGGTCGCGCCGTCGGACCTGGGGGCCTACGTGCGCGCAGGCCGTACCCTCCCGCCCGCGGTCGACGCGTTCACGCGGGTGGTCGCCGAGGCCATCGAGGCCCGGGAACAGGCCGCCTGAGCACGGGGGCGGCCGCCGCGACGTCGTGATGCCGCAATGGCAGCACCCCGTCCCGTTTTATGTGCTACCCGGCGAGTCGGCGCGCTTCCTACACTCGCACGATGGTGCGTGTCGCGGCGCGAGCCGGTGCCCGCTTCGGGCAGGGCCTGCAGAACGGCCCGCCCCCCACCGGCTGGCCCGCCACGGCCGGTGCGCCCGGCCCTCGCAGCCGTCCCTTCCGTCCCCCGTCCAGGAGTCGTCCGCATGGTCAGCGCCCCCCTTGTCGTCCGCATCGCCCGCAGCCTGTCGCGCATGCCCCTGACCGTCCGCGGCGCCTCGCTCGCATCGGCGGTCGTCGCCGTGGTGGTCGCGACCGCCTCGGGAGCGCCGCTCGCACAGCCGGCCACCGGCCCGGGCGGATTTCCCGCCAAACCGCTGCGCGTGGTCGTACCCGCCGCCGCAGGCAGCCTCACCGACCCGGTCGCCCGAGTGGTGAGCGACGAGCTCGCGCGCCGCACCGGCCAGACCTGGACGATCGACAACCGACCCGGCGCGGGCGGCATGATCGGCTCGGAGGCGGTCGCCCGGGCGGCACCGGACGGCTACACCCTTCTGTTCTCGGCCAACAACCTGATCATCACGCCCAGCCTGTTCAGCAAGGTGCCCTATCGCGTGCTGGAAGACTTCACGCCGATCGCGCTGGTCGGCCGGGGCGACAACCTGCTGGTCGCCGCCTCGGCCTCGGGCATCCGCTCGATCAAGGACCTGGTGGCCCGCGCGAAGGGCCCACAGGGAACGCTCGACTACACCTCGCCGCTGATCGGCTCGGCAGCCCACCTGACCGTGGAGCTGTTCCGATCCAGCGCGGGCATCCCGCTCAACCACGTGGCCTACAAGGACGCCACCCAGGGCACCTCGGACACGCTGTCGGGCCGGATCCCCGTCAACATCATGGGCGTCTCGACGGCCCTGCCGCATATCCGCGCCGGTCGCCTGGTACCCCTGGCCTGGACCGGGGCACGCCGCCATCCGGACATCCCGGATACGCCGACCTTCGCCGAGGCCGGCTATCCCGCCGTGCATCTGGGCCTGTGGTTCGGCTACTTCGGCCCGGCGAAGCTTGCCCCCGCCCTGGTGACCTTCCTCGACCAGCAGGTCGCCGCCGCGATGAAGGCCTCGGCCGTGGTCGACAAGCTCGCCGGCCTGAGCATCGAGCCCGCCACCGGCGGAGCCCGAATGCTCGGTGACCTGATGGCGAAGGAGTTCCCGATCTACGCGAAGGTCGTGGCGGAGGCGGGCATCAAGCTCGACTGAGGCCCGCCGCGCCCGGCCCCCGCACCGCGTTCGTCCTCCCTCCGGAGTCCGTCCGACGATGACCGACACGATGCCGCCCCCACGCTGGCGAGGCGAGCTGCTGCACATCCACATCGCGCCGTCCGCCTCCTACGAGATGGAGGCGCTCGAGGAGGCGACCCTGGTGGCGGGGCGCGGCATCGAGGGCGACCGCTACTTCCTCGGCACCGGCACCTACTCCGGGCTGCCGGCGGTACGGGACGTGACGTTGATCGAGGTCGAGGTGCTGGAGGCGATCGCGCGCAACGACCCCCCGCTCCAGGACTCGGCGATGGTCATCGACCCGGCCGAACATCGCCGCAACCTGACCGTGCGCGGCGTGCCGCTGGCGCATCTGGTCGGCACGCGCTTTCGCATCGGCGACACCATCCTTCGCGGCGCGCGGCTGAATTTCCCTTGCCGCTATCTCGAGCAGTTGCTGGGGCGTCCGGTCTACCTGCCGCTGTACAACCGCGCAGGGCTCAACTGCGCGATCGAGCAGGGCGGCTCGATTCGCATCGGCGACCGAATCGAACCCCTCTGAACGGGCAACGCGCGCGTGTCACCCCGCCTCATCATGAAGCTGTCGGTCGTGGCGACCGCAGCGCTGGGCGACGACGTCCTGGAGGTCGTGTTCCGCCATCCGCGACGCCCTGCGCTGCCCGCCCCGGAGCCGGGATCGCACGTCGACCTGCACCTGCCCGACGGCCGGGTGCGGCAGTACTCGCTCTGCGGCGATCCGGACGACGACGGCACCTACACGATCGCGGTCCGGCGGGAACGCGGCGGACGCGGCGGCTCGGCCTGGATCCATGACCACCTCGTGCCTGGCGCGCTCGTTCCGGTCAGCGCACCGCGCAACCATTTCCCGCTCGCCACCGAGGCTCGGCACCACGTGCTGGTCGCCGGCGGCATCGGCATCACCCCGATCGCGGCCATGGCGCAGCACCTCGCCCGGAGGGGCAGCTCGTTCGAGCTGCACTACTGCGCCCGCGGCCAGGCCCATGCCCCGCTGCTCGAACGACTGCGGGTGGTCTGCGGCGAGCGCCTTCAGACCTGGTTCTCGCAGGGCCCGCAGCCTCGTCGCCTCGACCTCTCCCGATTCGACGCGGCACCGCCCCCGGGCACCCACCTGTACGCCTGCGGCCCCGCACGACTGCTCGATGCGCTCGGCGCGGCGACGACCCGATGGCCGCGGGACGCCGTGCACATGGAGCGCTTCGAGCCGCTGGCCGACGGGGACTTCGTCCCGGAGCCCTTCGAGGTGCAACTCGCCTCCAGCGGCGCGGTGCTCGACGTGCCCGCGGGACGCAGCCTGCTCGACGTGCTGCGCGAGCACGGGTTCATGCTGCCCTCCTCGTGCGGCATCGGCGTGTGCGGCACCTGCGAATGCGGCTTTCGCATCCCGGGCGAGGGCAGCGTCATCCACCGGGACGTGGTACTCGCCCCGGGTGATCGCGACCGACGCCTGATGCCCTGCGTGTCACGCGGCCGCGGACGGCTCGTGATCGACCTCTGAACGCTACGCCGGCGCCCCGCCGGCCTCAGCGCCGCTTCGCAGCCCCGCGACGCACGCCCTTCGCCGCCTTCGCCGTGGCCGTCTTTCGCGACGCAGCCCGACGCGCGGGCGGCCGTGCTGCCGGCTCGGACGGCGCCCATGAATCGCCCCAGACGTCGCGCACCTCGGTGTTCATCTTCACGTCGTTGCGGCGCTGCTTCGCGATCAGCTCGCCGGTCACGAAGTAGTCGCCGCGCACCGCGAGTTCGGCGGCGCGATCGAAGGCCGGCGACCACTCGCCCAGCGAGTAGCCGAACCACGGCGCCTGCGGCTTGAGGGCGGGCAGGCCGAGCTCCTCCCAGATCTGCTTCGCCCGCTCCATGTACTCGCGCTTGGGCAGCGAGATCGGCGGGAACTTCTCCTTGAGCGTGGCGTCGATCAGCACGGACGCATCCGTGCCGCCGTTGCGCTTGCTGCGCGGGCCATGGCCCTGGTCGCGATGGGCGAGGATCTCGATGTCGAGCGCAGGGTTCGCGCGATAGGACATCGCCCACAGCAGCGCGTCGGCATTGTCCGGATCGATGTCCTCGTTGACCGCGATCACGTACTTGCCCGCTGCCCGGTGCAGCGAGGCCGCGCCGTACATCGCGCGCCAGATTTCGTTCCTGGGGGTGTTGCCGTCCATGATCAGCGCGACCACCTTGCGCAGGTTGGTCAGCGGCTCGTGCATCACCACCCGCTTCACCCCCTGGATGCCGAGCACGTTCTTCAGGTGGTTGTGGAACAGCGGCTCCATCGCCACCCGCTTGATCAGGCTCGACTCGCTGGGCGTGACCTGGGAGATGATCGAGGTGAGGATCGCGTTCTTCTTGCGCGTGATGCAGGTCACGTCCATGAACGCGTTGAATTCCTGCAGGTTCACGTGTCCGTGCGACTCGCCGAAGGGCGCTTCGGGCTCCAGCCACTCGGTGTTGATGTAGCCCTCGATCACGATCTCCGCCTCGGCCGGCACCAGCAGGTCGACCGTCTTCGCGCGGGTCACGTTGACCGGACCGCCGACCAGCCCGCCGGCGACGTCGAATTCGTCGACCGTCTCGGGCAGCTTCTGCACCGAGGTGAAGGTGATGCACGGAGGCGCGCCGAGCACGACCGCGGCGGGCAACCTCTCGCCACGGGCGCGCGCCTTCTCCCAGTGCAGGTAGATGCCCGGACGCAGTTCGAGCGACGGATTCATGCCCAGGCGCCGCCGGCTCTTCACCTGGCCGCGGTAGTTGCCCATGTTCTGGACGCCGGTCTCCGGATCCTTCGTGATGTACTGCGAGAGCGTGGTGTAGGGCGCGTTGTCCCAGCCGGGCGTGGAGATCGGCACCGGGATCGAGTCCAGGCCCATGCCCGGGCGATCGAGGTCGCGTCCCATGACCACCACCTCGTGGCAGGGCGCGTTGTCGACGATGCGCGGCTTGATCGGGTTGGCCGCCGCCCGCTTCCAGGTCTCGTCGATCCGGTCCAGTTCGCACCCGATGCCGATGCGATAGACCTCGCGGCTGGCCGCGAGCGCGCCCACGACCACGGGGATGTCGTACTTGCGGCCCTTGGCATCGACCACGTTGTTGAAGAGGAACGCCTTGCGCTCACGCTCCGGGATGCCGCCGCGGAATTGCCAGCGCACCAGCGGGTGCATCTCGGTGTCCTTGCAGATCGGACGATCGACGGTGACCAGCAGGCCGGCGGCGTCGAGCGCGGCGAGGTGATCGCGCAGATCCGGATAGCTGCGTGGAGGGGCCTTTGCGCTTGCGCCGCGCGTACGCGCGCCCTTCGCCGTCGCCTTGCCGCTGACCCCGCGCCCCGCGCTCTTCGCTGCCATCGATGCCTCCCCTGGAAAGTGCCGGTTATATCAATTCCGCTGCTCGCGCGCCGTGGATCGAGCGGTGGC
This sequence comes from uncultured Pseudomonadota bacterium, assembly GCA_903831455.1. Lineage (GTDB taxonomy): Bacteria > Pseudomonadota > Gammaproteobacteria > Burkholderiales > CAIKXV01 > CAIKXV01. The sequence goes on from CAIKXV010000109.1 coordinate 5,343, forward strand.
GGGCCTGGCCGTCGCACGCGCTCGGGCGGCCGCGGGCACCGTCCCGTGTCCGCAGGCCTGCGTGGCCAGGTCCTCCCGGCACGCTGCAGCCGCGGGCGGCGGAACGCCACCGCCGTGCACGGCGCCGTTGCTACGCCCTGTCGACCCGCGACGGCCTTGCGACCCGGGCTCGCCGGGACACCGCGGCGAGCGTCGCGCGGCCATGGCTCGGACGATTCCGGGCGGGTTGCCGAGCGGAGCGGCGTCGGCGAAGGGCGTCAATCGGGGCGAATCTTCGCCGCGCGTACCAGTTCACCCCAGCGCGCGAGCTCCGTGCGGATCTGCGCGGCGAACTGCTCGGGCGTGCTGCCGACCGGCTCCGCGCCCTCGGCGGCCAGCAGGTTGCGCATCTCCGGCGAGCCCACTGCACGGACAGACTCGGCATTGAGCCGCGCGACCACGGCCGGCGGCGTGCGCGCGGGGGCCAGCATGCCGGTCCACGAGGAGTACTCGAAGCCCGGCACTCCCGCCTCCGCGACCGTGGGCAGTTCGGGCACCACCGAGGAGCGTTTCGCGCCGGTCACCGCCAGCGCTCGCAGCTTGCCGGCGCGCACCTGCGGCAACGCGGTGGAGATGGTGGCCATGTTCACCTGCACCTCGCCGGTCATCAGCCCCTGTACCGAGGGCGCCCCGCCCTTGTAGGGCACGTGCGTCATGCGCGTGCGGGTCATGTGCATGAACAGTTCCATCGACATGTGCGTGCCGGTGGCGGCACCGCTGGTGCCGTAGTTGAGCGCGCCCGGCTTCGCGCGGGCGAGCGCGATCAGGTCCTGCACGCTGCGCACCGGCAACGACGGATGCACCACCAGCAGGTTGGGGAACGCCGAGAGCAGCGCCACCGGCGTGAAGTCGCGCAGGCTGTCGAAGGGCAGCTTCGCGTGCAGCGCGGGGGTTGCGGTGAAGGACGCGGCAATCACCAGCAACGTATGCCCGTCGGGCGCCGCCCGGGCGACGATCTCCGTGCCGATCACGCTGCCTGCACCCGGGCGGTTGTCCACCAGCACCGGCTGTCCGAGCGCCGTGCCGAGTTGCTGGGCCAGCGGGCGGGCGACCAGGTCGGTCGAGCCTCCGGCGCTCTGCGGAACCACCAGCCTCACCGGGCGACTCGGCCAGCCCGGCTGGGCACCGGACGTGGCCGGGACGGCCAGGCCCAGGACCAGCAGCGTGATCGGCAGCGCCGCAGCGCCCCGCCGGGGATGCGCACGCCGCGACCGACGTCCGGCCTGCGGCGGGGACCCGTGCCCGCGCGCCGGGACGACGTCGCGGTCGAGGGATCGGACGCCGCGGCGGGACGGGATACGCGCCAGGCGATGGGGCCTGCACATGGTCGCGCTCACTCGGCGGTGAGGCCCAGCGCCTTCACCAGCTTCACGTTGTTCGTGATCGTCTCCTGGACCATGCGCCGGAATTCCTCCGGCGTCGTGACCAGGATGTCGGTCGCCTGGGCGGCCATCTGCGAGCGGGTGTCCGGCCGGTTCATCACGGCGATGACCGCCTCGCGCAACCGGACGAGGATCGGCCCCGGGGTGGCGCGCGGCGCGATGATGCCGTTCCATGCGCTGTAGCTGTAGCCCGGGACCGTCTCGGCCACCGCCGGCATGTCGGGCAGCAGCGCCGTGCGCTTGGGCAACGTCTGCGCGATCGCCCGGACCTTGCCGGTCTTGAGCAGGCCGATCACCGAGGGTGCGGGATTGATCGACCAGTGCGACTCGCCGGTCATCACCGAGGGCACCGCCGCGCCCCCCTTGAACGGCACGTGCAGCGACTCGAAGCGGCCGAGCGAGAGCAGCAGCGCACCGGCCAGGTGGCTCTGCGAGCCCGGCCCGGCCGAGGCCATGTTGATCGCCCCCTTGCGGGCGCGGGCCATGTCGATCAGCTCGGCCACGCTGCCGATGCCCGACGAGGGACTCACCACCAGCACGTTGGGCGTGACCCCGATCGTGGTGATGTACTCGAAATCCTTCATCGGGTCGAACGGCTGGCGCCGCTGCACGAACGGCGCGACCGTCAACGCGGGCGGCGAGGCGAAGATGACCGTGTAGCCGTCGGGGTTGGCATTGCGGCCGATCTCCATGCCGAGCGTCCCCCCTGCCCCCGGCCGGTTGTCGATGATCACCTGCTGGCCGAGCGTCTCACCCAGGCCATGGGCGACGATGCGGCCGAGCGTGTCCGTGCCGCTGCCCGGCGCGTTGGGCATGATCATCCGGACCGGCTTGAGCGGATAGCCGCGCGGGGCCTCTGCGGCCAGCGCCAGGGCTGGCGTCATGCAGGCGAGCGCCGCCGCGGCAGCGATGACAGGCTTCATGGGCGTCCTCCGAGGGGGTGAGCAGCCCCGCTGCAGGTCTCGCGGCCCCCCGGTTCATTCGGGAGAGGGGGAGCCGCACGACCAGCCCGACCGGGCGCGGGTGCCGACGCGAACGCGCCGTGCCCCCGCTGCTGTCTCATGACGTAAGGATAACGCCAGCGGAATCGACGTGCTACTCGCGCAGCTGCTCCCGCCCCCGGCGCACGGCCGGGAGCAGCACGATCGCCAGCAGTACGGCGGAGAACGCGAGCAGCGTCGCGCTGATCGGCCGGGTGACGAATACGCTGAAATCCCCGCCGGATACCGACAGCGCCCGACGGAAGTTCTCCTCCAGCATCGGGCCGAGGATCAGGCCCAGCAGCAGGGGTGCCGGCTCGCAGTCGAGCTTGCGCAGCACGTAGCCGACGAGCCCGGCCACGGCCATGATCACGATCTCGCTCGCCGCGTTCTTCAGGCTGTAGACGCCGATGCAGCAGAACACGATGATGGCCGGGAACAGCCAGCGGTAGGGCAGCTCGATCAGGCGGACCCACAGGCCGATCATCGGCAGGTTGAGCACGACCAGCATGAGGTTGCCGATCCACATGCTCGCCACCAGTCCCCAGAACAGTTCGGGCTGCTTGGCGATGATCTGCGGCCCGGGCTGGATGCCATGGATCATCATCGCGCCGACCATCAGCGCCATGATCGCGTTCGGGGGCAGGCCCAGCGCCAGCATGGGGATGAATCCGGCCTGCGCGCCGGCGTTGTTCGCAGCCTCGGGCGCCGCGATGCCTTCGACCGCACCGCGTCCGAACCGCGCGGGATCGCGCGCGAGCTTCTTCTCGAGGCTGTAGGCGGCAAACGAGGGGATGGTCGATCCGCCCCCGGGCAGGATGCCCAGCGCGATGCCCAGCAGCGTGCCTCGCACCGTCGCGGGCGCGGCCTGTCGTACATCGGCCCGGGTCGGCCAGAGCCGGTCGCGCAGGCGGGCGAGATCGCCCGAGGCCGCCCGCGCCTCCAGGTTGAGCATGACCTCCGACAGGCCGAACAGGCCCATGGCCACCGGCACGAAGCCCACCCCGTCGAACAGCGCGTCGATGCCGAAGGTGTAGCGCTGCTCGCCCGAGGTGAGATCGGTACCCACCAACCCGAGGAAGATGCCCAGCACGATCATCGCGATCGCCTTGGCGACGGACCCGTGCGCGAGCACGATCGCCGCCACCAGGCCCAGGACGATGACCGCGACGTAGTCGGCCGACTGGAACAGCAGGGCGATGCTCGCGATCGCCGGCCCGCCGAGGGCGATGGCCGCGGTGGTGACCGTGCCTGCGAACAGCGAGGCGAGCGCGGCGATCGCGAGCGCCGCCCCGGCACGCCCCTGCCGGGCCATCGCGTGGCCGTCCAGGCAGGTGACCACCGACGAGGACTCGCCCGGAAGGTTGACCAGGATCGCGGTGGTCGAGCCGCCGTACTGCGACCCGTAGAACACGCCGGCGAGCATGATCAGCGCGCCGGTGGGCTCGAGGCTGAAGGTCACCGGCATCAGCATCGCGACCGTGGCGGTCGGCCCCAGGCCCGGGAGCACGCCCACGAGCGTGCCCAGCAGGCAGCCGGTCAGGCACAGCGCGAGGTTGGTGGGCGTGACCGCGACCGTGAAGCCGGTCAGCAGGTTGGCGAGCAGGGCCTCCATGCCGCCTCGGACCTCAGCCGGCCAGCCAGGGCGGGAACACCCGCAGGGGCAACCCCAGCCCCCAGACGAAGATCCCGAGCACCAGCGCCGCGAGCAGCATGGCCGGCGCCAGCACGGACACGAGCGACACGCCGCGCACCGCGCGCGCGGCACACAGCGCCGCGGCGAGGATGGCAGCGACCACGCCCAGCGGCTCGAGGGCGGCTGCGAAGGCGAGCACCGCCGCCGTCACCGCCAGCACGGGTCGCCAGTGCAGGGCCGGCAGCGGCGCTGCCGCGCGCCGCAGGCCACCGGCGAAGATACCGGCGCCGAGCATGAGCAGCAGCCCGCACATCAGCATCGGGACATAGCCCTCGCCCATCGCATCGGCGCTGCCGACGTTGAGCGTGCGTCCGGCCCAGAGCCCGCCCGCGCCGATCGCCGCGAACAGCGCACCCGCGGCCGTGTCGCGGTTGAGCAGGCGCATCATCGCCACGCGCGCGAGGTCGACCCCACGGCAGGACCGGCCTGCCGCGGCGCGATCGGGCGGACAGTCCCTCCGGACTGCACGCCGCGCCGCAGGTCGGCACGGCGCCCCGCCGCAACCGCGGCACTCATCGCTCGCGCCCCGGGCCGGTCCGCGGGCAGGCCCGGCCGCTCCGACCCCGGCGGGATCGTCTCGCGGACGGGTACCCGCCGGGACGCCCCGGCCTGCGCGCCGCCGGAGTCCGGCGGTCGAGCAGCGACCGGATCGGCGATCTCACTTCTGGCGGGCACGCACCAGTCCCGCCTCGAGGAACACCGGGTACATCGCCTCGTCCTCCGCGCTGACGCGCCGGATCGTGTCGGCACGCCCCAGCGGCGTGACGATGAAGCCGGCTGCACGCGCCTTCTCGATGAAGTCCTTGTCGCGCAGCGTCTCGAGAAGACGGGATTCGAGGGTGCCGATCCGGTCGGCCGGCGTGCCCCGCGGGGCGGCGATGTACCGCCAGGTACCGGCGACGAAGTCGATGCCCTGCTCGCGGAAGGTGGGCACGTCAGGCGCCATGAAGTGGCGCTGGGTGCCGGCGATGGCGATCGACCTCGCGGCACCCGACTTGTGGTGCTGGACGATGTCGGGCAGCGACACCGTCACCGAGTCCAGTTCCCCGGAGAGCAGCGCCTGCACCGTCGGCGCGAAGCCCGCGTAGGGCACCTTGTTGATCTTCACGGCCAGGCGACGCTCCATCAGCGAGGCGCCGACATGCGACGAGCCGCCCGGCTGGTCGTTGCCGTTGCGCAACTTGCCCGGATTGGCACGCGCCGCGGCCACGTATTCGGCCACCGTGCGGATGCCCGTCTTCGGGTGCACCGACAGCACCATCGGGTCGTCGCCGAAGAACACCAGCGGCTCGAAGTCGGACAGCGCATTGGCGTTCGGGTTGTTGTACTGCGCGAACACCGCGCCGGTGGCCACCATCGCGATGGTGTAGCCGTCGGGCTTGGCGGAGGCCATCTCCTTCAGGCCGATCGTGCCGCCGGCACCGGGGCGGTTGACCACGACCACGGGTTGCCCCATCCGCTTGGACGCGGCATCGGCCACCATGCGCATCGCGATGTCGCTGCCGCCACCGGCCGGCCAGGGCACGATCAGGGTGATCGGTTGCGACGGGAAGGCCTGCGCCAGCACGCTGCCGGCCGCCAGCAGCGCGGGTGCCGCGAGCAATGCCCCTGCCAACGCGCGGCGTCGGTTCGCGCTCGCGCTCTTCGACTGATCTGTGCCTGCCATCTCTGCCTCCACGGGTGGGGTTGTGCGGATGCTGACTGGGATCGGGATGTCTTCAATCGTCACGATGTCGGCGGATGCCCGGGCCCGCGCATGCGCGGCCCCGCCGAACGAGGCCGTCGTGCCCGCGACGGCAGGCCCTCCGGGACGCCGCTCAACCCGGAGCGAACTCGGCGATGACGGCCAGCGACTCGGCGCGATCGGCCGCCTCGCCGGTCAGGAACAGCACGGGTTCGCGCACGCCGGCGTCCACGTACTGCTGCAGTCGCTGTGCGCATCGGCGGCGACTGCCCCAGACCGCGAAGGCCTCGACCGCCTCCTCCGGGACCAACGCCGCTGCCGCATCGAGGTCGCGGCGCCCGATGGCGGCGATGATCGCCTCCTGGTCGATCGGGATACCCGAGTGCGCCACCGCATCGTCGATGTAGCGGTTGCGCAGCACGAAGGCGAGCTTGCGGCGGCTCTTGGCCATCGCGTCGCGCTCATCCTTCGAGGCGACGAAGAAGATGTAGGCGGCCGCATGCACGCCCGCCGGATCGCGACCGGCCGCGCGAGCGCCCTCGGCCACCAGCCCCAGCGACACCCGTGCGTACTCGGCCGAGAGTCCGGCGGAGAGCACGACGCCGTCGGCCTCGCGCCCGGCGAAGCGCAGCATCTGCTCCTTCATCGGGGCCAGATAGACCGGTATCGGCTGCGGCGGCTTGAACATCATGCGCGCGCCGGCCAGGCGATGCAGCATCGCCTCGGGCGCATGCACCGGCTCGCCCGACCACAGGCCGCGCAGCGCGTCGAGGTACTCGCGATTGGCCGCCAGCGGCTTCTCGAGCTTGAGCCCCGCCTCGGCGAGGAACATCGGGTTGCCGACCCCGATGGCGACCGCCACGCGACCGGGAGCGGCCTCGGCGAGCGTGGCGAGCGACATCGCGAGCGGAACCGGATTGCGCAGGAACGGGCTGATCGCGGTGGGCACGACCGTCGACTCGCGCGTGGCGAGCGCGAAGGCCATGCACGACGTGAGCGGATCCCGGTAGCCCAGGTGCTCGGCCATCCAGAAGCTGCGCGCACCCGCGGTCTCCGCCTCGCGCGCGGTATCCAGCGACTCGCCGAAGGTGGCGAATCCGTCGAAGCTCACCCCGATCCTCAGCACCCTGTCTCTCCCCCGGAGGCGGTTCGCAGCGCATGCGTCCCGACTGGCGCACGCCCGATCCGCCGCTCCATGTCCAGTCCTATCCGCGCACCCGCCGCAGCAACGCGGCGCGGTCCATGCCCGCGATACCCATCGCCGCGGCGGTCCGGCCGGTCGCAGCGAAATCCGTGCCGGTCAGCGTTCCGGCGAGACGATACAGCGCCTGTGCAGTCGGTACGTCCACGCCGGCAATCGCCGCGAGTTCGATGAACGGCAGCAGCCCGTGCCCGAAATCCTCCCGGTAGTAGCGATGCGAGAGCGAGTCGGGCGCCCGGATGCGCCGGTTCGCCTCGCCGCTGGCGATCGCGCCCACCAGGTCGTTCGTGTCGGTGACCCACGATTCCACCGTGCCGTAGCGCTGCATCTCGGCAGCCACCGCAGGCAGGTCGTGGCCGAACGCCCGGGCGACTTCGCGACGCTCGGCATCGAGCGCCTGCATGACCCTCGCCACGCCTGGGGTCATGCCCTGGACGTAGAAGGTGAAGTCGCCACCCGTGGCCTCGATCCACGCGGCCGCGAGCACCGCGCCGGGTGCGTGCAGCACCATGTTCAGGTTGGCCAGGCTGGAATCGAGCACATCGGGCACGCGCCGGGCCACCGGATAGAGCGCGCACGCCGCCACCGCCGCGGCCTCGCCGCCGGGCAGCACGCCCAGTCGCAGGAATTTCGCGCGACCGGTCACCGTGACCCGCGCCGGCTGATACTTGCGGGCGATGTAGGAGAGCGTATGGAACTCCGCCACCGGAGGGACCTCGCCGCCGCTGGCCATGGCATAGGCCTGAGCGAACTCGAGTGCGCCACCGGTATGCCCGGGGTTGAGGACGACCGGGATCGCGTGCGCGCGAGCGCCGGCCAGCGCACCGGCCACGGCGACATGCGACAGCGTGGGCAGGCACACCAGCACGACTTCGCTGCCGGAGACCGCCTCGGCCATGTCGGAGGTGATCGCCTCCGGCACCGCGAGCCCTTCGCCGAGCACCCCCTCGTACTCGACCCCACCGCGGTCAAGGAAGGGGGCGAGCGTGGAAGCCGAACGGTTCCACAGCCGTACTGCATGGCCCGCGGCGGTGAGTTCGGCCACGGCCGCCGCCCCGCCGGCACCTGCCCCCGCCACGGTAACCCTCATGCCCGCCCCCCGCGCGCGTTCGCGGTGCGGATCCCGTGCCGGCCGGGCACCGCGCGCACCACGGCAGTGCGCGCCATGCTCACGCCTGCACCTCGACCCTTCCGGAGACCACCCGCACCGCGTAGACCCGCACGTCCTGCGTGCAGGGCGAACGGGTGGCGCGACCGGTGCGGATGTCGAAGGTGCCGACATGGATCGGACACTCGATCTGGCCGTCCTGGATGAATCCGTCGGCGAGGCTCGCGTTGGCGTGGGTACAACGATCGTGGGTGGCGAAGATCCCGTCCTCCAGCCCGTACAGGCAGACAGGCTCGCCCTCGACGCGCACGAGCAGGGTGCCTCCCTCGGGCACCTCGTCGGCGGCACATACGTCGATCCAGCGGGTCATCGGCAGCAGTCTCCGGCAGGCGAATCGCGCACGGCCACGCCGGCACCCCGCCGACACCCCTCGCGATCGCTCCGGCCAGCATACACGAACGGCGTCGATGGACGGCGACGCGTGTGATCACAACCGACCGATTAGCGGTACCATGCCCCGCGCGTCCCGGAGCCGACATTTCGCCATCGTCGCCCGGGCTCACCACGAGGAGTCGTGTGCATGGACACCCCGCTGCCCCCCGCCACCCCGGAAGCTCGCGCCGCCCTTCGCTGGCCCGAGGAAGGCCTAGCCCGGGTGCCGTTTCGCACCTACAACGACCCGGCGATCGCGAGCGCCGAGGACGAGCGGGTGTTTCGTGGCGACACCTGGAACCTCGTGGGGCTGGACATCGAGATACCCGAGCCCGGCGACTACCGCACCACGTGGATCGGGGAGACGCCGGTCATCATGGTCCGCGGCGAGGACGGCGCGATCCGCGTGCTGGTCAACCGGTGCGCGCATCGCGGCGCGATGCTCTGCCTGTCGCGCGAAGGACGGGCCTCGAACTTCGCCTGCATGTACCACAACTGGGTGTATTCGCTCGACGGCAAGTTGCAGAGCATCGCCTTCAAGCGCGGGGTTCGCGGCCAGGGCGGCATGCCGGACAGCTTCGACATGACCAGGCACGGCCTGCGCGAGCTGCGCGTCGATCGCATCCGCAACCTCGTGTTCGCGACCTTCTCCCCCACGCTGGAGCCGGCCGCGCAGTGGTTCGGCCCACGCATGGTGTGGAGCCTCGAGCGCTTCTTCAACCGTCCGATCGAACTGATCGGCGGGTACACCCAGGTGCTGCCGAACAACTGGAAGCTCTACGCCGAGAACGTGCGCGACTCCTATCACGCGAGCCTGCTGCACACCTTCTTCGCCACCTTCGGCATCAACCGGCTGTCCATGGACGGGGCGGTGGAAGTCTCCGAGCGCGGCGGCTCGCACCTGAGCTGGGCGAAGATGGAAACCGACGACGCCGAGGGCACCGATTACGCCTCCGGCGGGCTGCGCTCGATGCGCGATCTCGCGATCGAGGATCGGCGGATCCTGCGCAGCTGGCGGGAGTTCCCGGACGGCATCACGCACATGATCCAGACGCTGTTCCCCAACGTGTTCCTGCAGCAGATCCAGAACACGCTCGCGGTGCGCATGCTGGTGCCGCGCTCGATCGATCGATCCGATCTCGTGTGGTGGGTGTTCGCCTACACCGACGACACGCCCGAACAGCGGCGGGCGCGGCTGCTGCAGAGCAACCTCGTCGGCCCGGCCGGCCTGGTCTCGCTGGAGGATGGCTTCATCGGCAACGCGGTGCAGCGGACCACCCGCGGCGACCAGGGACACGGGGCCGTGGTCGAGATGGGCGGCCATGGCGTGGGGCCCGAGCGCCAGAGCCGAGTGTCGGAAGGCGCGGTCCGCGGCTTCTGGCAGCAGTGGCGCGGCATGATGGGGTGCTGAAATGGCGCTGCCTCCCCCTCTCACCGAGACCGAACGCCGATTCCTGACCGACGTCGCCCAGCGGGTCGTCGACTGCGCAGGCGCGGTCGACGACGATCGTCTCGAGGACTGGCCCGAACACTTCACCGAGGACTGCGTCTATCGCATCCAGACCCGCGAGGCGCAGTCCAAGGGCTGGCCGATCGGGCTCATCCACTGCGAAGGCCGGGCGATGCTTCGCGATCGCGTGCTCGCGATTCGCCACGGCAACGTGTTCGACCCGCACACCTATCGGCACGTGGTGTCGGCTCCTCGCTTCGCGCCCGGCGAGGCGGGCACTGGCCCGAAGCTTGCATCTCGCCATGTGCTCAGCAGCTTCAACGTCACGCGGGTGATGCGCACGGGCGAGAGCACGCTGTTCGCCGTGGGTACCTACGACGACACGTTCGAGGACGTCGACGGCCAGTGGCTGATCCGCGAGCGCCTGGTCCTGCTCGACTCGCGCAACCTCGACACGCTGCTGGTGATCCCCATCTAGGAGCCGCCCGATGCCCGCCCGCCGTCGTCCCCTTCACTGCCTGCTCGCCAGCCTGCTGACCACGACGGCGATCGCCAGCGGCGGCGTGCTGGCCGCGGAACGCCCCGTCGGCTTTCCTGCGCAGCCGGTCAGGCTGGTCGTGCCCTTTCCCCCGGGCGGCACCAGCGACATCGTCGGCCGGGTCGTCGCCCAGAAGCTCGGGACTACCATCGGCCAGCGCGTGGTGGTCGAGAACCGGCCGGGAGCCGGGGCGGCCATCGGCATCATGGCGGTGGTCAACGCCCCCGCCGACGGGCAGACGCTGCTGCTGGGCGCGGCAGGACCGCTCACCATGAGCCCGCACATGGGCAAGGTGCCCTACGATGCGGAGCGCGACCTCGCGCCGATCGCGCTGGTGACCGCGGTGCCCAACATCGTCGCGGTCCACCCCGGCGTGCCCGCCGCTTCGCTGTCCGAACTGGCCGCGCTCGCGCGCAAGCGCCCCGGCAACATCAGCTATGGCTCCGCAGGCCAGGGCACGACCGCCCACCTCTCCGGCGAGCTCTTCCGGGCACTGGCGGGCGTCGACATGATCCACGTGCCCTACAAGGGGACGTCGGCCGCGGTCGCCGACCTCGTCGGCGGACAGATCGACCTGGTGATCGACAACCTGCCGGGCGTGCTGCCGCAGGTGCGTGCGGGCAAGCTGCGGGCACTCGCGCTCACCAGCACGGGCCGCTCCCGCGCGGCCCCCGAAGTGCCCTCGGCCCCGGAGGCCGGCATGAAGGACCTGATCGTGAGCGGCTGGTTCGGCTTCCTCGCCCCCGCACGCACGCCCGCGCCCGTGGTCGACTGGCTCGCCCAGGAGATCATGGCCGCAGCGCGCAGCCCCGAGGTGCAGCCGCAACTGGGCGAACTCGGCGGCGAGGCCGACCTGCGCGGTCCGGCCGCGTTCCGAACCTACCTGCGCGCGGAATCCGAGCGCTGGTCGAAGATCATCACGGCGGCGAAGATCCGGATCCAGTAGCATCGTCGCGACGCGCCGCGATCGCGGCGCTCCGCAGGAGGAGGCGCGCGTCGACGTGCCGGACATCGAAGTTCTTCAGCAATGGCTGCGAGCCACCGCCCCGGGGGCACCCGGCGCCGTCGCGGCCGCCCTCGACATGCGTCGCGAGGCGGCCGCGTTGCGTGACCGCGGGCACGGCGAGCGCGTCACCTACTCGCGCAAGGTATTCATCCCGCTCACGCGCCTGTGCCGGAACACCTGCCGCTACTGCACCTTCGCGACGGTGCCGCGCGCGCTGCCCGCGCCCTACCTGTCGCCCGACGAGGTGCTCGCGATCGCGCGCGCCGGACGCGAGGCAGGCTGCGACGAGGCGCTGTTCACGCTGGGCGACCAGCCGGAGGCGCGCTGGCCGCAGGCTCGGGAGTGGCTGCAGCGCGCGGGCCACGCCGACACGCTGGCCTACCTCGAGTCCATGTGCGAGCGGGTGCTGCGCGAGACCGGACTGCTGCCGCACGTGAACGCGGGCGTGATGGACGCCGAACGCATCGCGCGGCTGCGTCGGGTGAGCGTGTCGCAGGGGCTGATGCTCGAGTCGGTCTCGGAGCGACTGTGCGAGCCGGGCGGACCGCACCACGGTTGCCCGGACAAGCAGCCGGCAGCGCGGCTGGCCACGCTGCAGGCGGCCGGCGAACAGCGCGTGCCGTTCACCAGCGGGCTGCTGATCGGCATCGGGGAGACCCGCGAGGAGCGACTGTCCACGCTGCTCGCGCTGCAGGCGGCGCACGCGCGCCACGGCCACCTCCAGGAGGTGATCGTCCAGAACTTCCGCGCGAAGCCCGGCACCGCGATGCAGGACGCGCCGGATGCCGAGATCGACGATCTCGCCTGGACCGTGGCGCTGGCTCGCCTCGTCTTCGGCCCGGAGATGAACATCCAGTGCCCGCCCAATCTCAGCCCGGGGCAGGTGGGCACGCTGCTCGCGTCCGGCATCAACGACTGGGGCGGCATCTCGCCGGTCACACCGGATCACGTGAACCCGGAGGCGCCCTGGCCGACGATCCAGGCGCTGCGCGCCCAGACGACCGCCGCCGGCCACCGGCTGGTCGAACGGCTGGCCGTCTACCCCGCGTGGGCACTCGACTCGGCGCGCTGGCACGACCCGCACGTGCTGTCGGCGCTGCATGCGCGCATGGACAGCGAGGGGCTCGCCCGCACCGATGCCTGGCACCCGGGTCGCGACCTGCCGCTGCCGCCCTCGCGCGGGGATGCAACCCCCCGGGGGGGCGGCACGAGTGCGGCACGCTCGCGCGACCGTCTGCTCGCGCGCATCCTCGCCGGCGAGCCTCCCCCGGTCGAGGCCATCGCCAGCCTGCTCTCGTGCCGCGACGAGGCGGTGGGGGAAATCCTGGACGCGGCCGATGAACTGCGCCGCGCCCGCGTTGGCGACACGGTCAGCTTCGTCGTCAATCGCAACATCAATTACACCAACGTCTGCAGCTACGCCTGCCGTTTCTGCGCGTTCTCCAAGGGACGACTGGGCGCGCAGCTCCGGGGGCCGGCCTACGACCTCGACCACGCCGAGATCGCGCGGCGCAGCGCCGAGGCCTGGGCACGCGGCGCGACCGAGGTGTGCCTGCAGGGCGGGATCCACCCGGACTACACCGGCGAGACCTACCTGCGCATCCTGCGCACCGTCCGCGAAGCCGCACCCGGCCTGCACGTGCATGCGTTCTCGCCGCTGGAGGTCACGCATGGGGCCGCCACGCTGGGATTGACCGTGCCCGCGTTCCTCGAACGGCTGCGCGAGGCCGGACTGGGCACGCTGCCCGGGACCGCGGCCGAGATCCTCGACGACGAAGTCCGAGCGGTACTCTGCCCCGACAAGCTGTCCACGTCCGCATGGCTGCAGGTGATGGCCGATGCGCATCGTGCGGGCCTGCGCTCGACGGCGACCATGATGTTCGGACACGTCGACCAGCCGCGCCACTGGGCCACCCATCTCGCGCGCATCCGCGAACTGCAGCTCGCCACCGGCGGCTTCACCGAGTTCGTGCCACTGCCCTTCGTGCACATGGAAGCGCCGATCTTCCTGCGCGGACGGGCGCGGCCGGGGCCGACCTGGCGGGAGGTCCGGCTGGTCCACGCGGTCGCTCGCCTTGCCCTCTCGCCGGCCATCGACAACCTGCAGGTATCCTGGGTCAAGCTGGGCGAGGCGGGAGCGGCGGCGATGCTCGCCGCGGGGGTGAACGATCTGGGCGGCACGCTGATGAACGAGAGCATCTCGCGCGCGGCCGGCAACGAACACGGACAGGAGCTGCCGCCCGATCGCATGCGCTCGATCGCCCAGCGCGCCGGGCGTGCGGTTCGCCAGCGCACGACGCTCTACCTCGATGCGCCCGACGAGCGGGTCGCCGCGGCGCGGTTCGCCGATCCGCTCAGCCCCGTCGTCCAGACCCCGCTGCGCGCACGACGCGCGCGCGCGGCCCCGAACACCCCGACCGATGACCTGGTGAACGCATGACCGATGCAGAGACGACCGCCACCCCTCTCCCCGTGATCGCCGTGCTGGGAGGAACCGGCAAGGAGGGATCCGGGCTGGCCTTTCGCTGGGCGCATGCCGGCTACCGCGTGCTGCTGGGCTCGCGCGACGCCGACCGCGCATGCGCGGTCGCGGCCGAACTGCGCGCGCTCGCAGCCACCCACGGCCGGGCCGACGCGCGGATCGAGGGTTCGGACAACCTGTCCGCCGCGAGCGCCGCGACCCTCGTCGTGCTGGCGGTGCCCTTCGCGGCCCAGCAGGACACCGCACGCGCGGTGCGCGGAGCGCTCGAGGGCAAGGTGCTGGTCGACGTGACCGTGCCGCTGGTACCCCCGAAGGTCGACCGGGTGCAACTGCCTGCCGGCGGCTCGGCGGTGCTCGCGCTCCAGGCCGAACTGGGTGCCGGCGTGCGCGTGGTCTCGGCCTTCCAGAACGTGTCGGCGGTGCACCTGAAGGACCCCACCCATCCCGTCGACTGCGACGTGCTGGTGTGCGGGGACGATGCGACGGCACGCGAGGAGGTCTGCGCGCTCGCGCGCGCGGCGGGGATGGTCGGATTGCACGCGGGCCCTCTTGCCAACTCCGCGGCCGCCGAAGCGCTCACTTCGGTACTGATCGCGATCAACAAGCGCTACAAGGTTCCCGGCACCGGGCTTCGCATCACCGGTCTGCCCGGTTCCGCGCGAGCAGGCTGAACGGCCGGGACCTCCGACGCCACCGCCGGGTGCCACCGCACCACCGGCGGTCGCGGGAGGCCATCCCGACGGCGGCGAGCACGTCGAAGGCGGTTGCGCCCGCCCGGCCCGCGAGGTCGATGCCCGACTGAGCGCCCTGCGGCGCGGTTCGGCACTGGCCGCGTTAACCTCCGCCTACTGCCATGCGAACCCTGACCCTCACCGCGCTCGAAGGCATTCCCGAGGTCCGTGCCGGCGACGACCTTGCGGACCTGCTGCGCGCTGCACTGGAGCGTACCGGCCTGGTGCCACGCGACGGCGACGTGCTGGTGATCGCCCAAAAGATCGTCTCCAAGAGCGAAGGTCGCCGGGTGGCGCTCGAAACCGTCGAGCCAGGCGAGCGGGCCCGCGCGCTCGCCCGCCTGACCGGGAAGGACGCCCGACTGGTCGAACTGATCCTGCGCGAATCGGTCGAGGTCCTGCGTGCCCGCCGCGACGTGCTGATCGTCGAGCACCGGCGCGGATGGATCATGGCCAATGCCGGTATCGACCTGTCCAACGTGTCGGCCGAAGGTACACACGCCCTGCTGCTGCCCGAGGATCCGGACGCCACCTGCGCCCGGCTGCGCGCGTCGCTCGCCGATCTCGCCGATCTCGGCGTGGTGATCAACGACAGCTTCGGCCGCGCGTGGAGATGCGGCGTGACCGGCACCGCGCTGGGTACGGCCGGACTTCCGGGGCTGGTCGACCTGCGCGGCCGCCGCGACCGCAACGGCCGCGCGCTGCTCACCTCGGAGGTCGCGGTGGCCGATGAACTCGCAGCCGCCGCCTCGCTGGTGATGGGACAGGCCGACGAGGGCCATCCGGCTGTCCTCGCGCGCGGAGTGCCGTGGCCGCTGCGCGAGTCGAACGCGCGCGAACTGCTGCGACCGCGCGCCATGGACCTGTTCCGCTGAAGCCCATGGATCGCGCCGAAACCCCGTCCCCACCTGCCGAAGGTCGCGCCCACGGCGTGGTCCTCGCGCTGGCCGGCGGCGTGGGCGGCGCGCGCATGGCGCAGGGGCTCGCACGCGTGCTCGCGCCCGGCGACCTCGCGATCGCGGTCAACGTCGGAGACGATTTCTCCCACCTGGGACTGTCGATCTGCCCCGATCTGGATACCGTGATGTACACGCTCGCCGGCGTGCACAACCCGCTCACCGGCTGGGGCCGCGCCGACGAGACCTGGAACTTCCTCGAGACGCTGGGCCGCATCGGCGGGGAGACCTGGTTCAGGCTGGGCGATCATGATCTCGCGGTGCATGTCGAGCGCACCCGTCGCCTGCGCGAGGGCGAGTCGCTGTCGACGGCCACCGCGGCGCTGTGCGCGGGTTTCGGCATCGCGCATGCGGTGTTCCCCGTCACCGACGACACGCTGCGCACGCGCATCGATACCGACATCGGCGTCCTGGACTTCCAGGATTACTTCGTGCGCAGGCAGTGTGCGCCGGTTGCCCGGGCCTTCCACTACTCGGGCGCCGACCGCGCTCGGCCCAGCCCTCCCCTGGCAGACCTGCTCGGCAGCGGGCGGCTGCGCGCGATCGTGCTCTGCCCGTCCAACCCGTGGCTGAGCCTCGCGCCGATGTTCGCGGTACCCGCCCTGGGCGCGCTGCTCGATGCCCGCCGCGTGCCCGTGGTCGCGGTATCGCCGATCGTCGGCGGCGCGGCGGTGAAGGGTCCTGCAGGCAAGATCATGCGGGAACTCGGACTCAGCGTGGACGTGAGCGGCATCGCGCAGCACTACGGTGATCGCGTCGATGGCTGGATGATCGACGAGCGCGACGCGCGGCACGCCGCGAACCTGCGCGAGCAGGGCCGCACGGTCGCGCTCGCCGATACCCTGATGACCGATGCCGCCCGGAGCGAGGCGCTCGCCCGCGAAGTGCTCGCGCTGCTCGACCGGATGCCCGGGCCTGCCGTGTGAGCATCGTGGACGACACCTGGATCGTCACGCCGGTACGAGGATTCGTGCAAGGCAAGTCACGGCTCGCTCCCGTCCTGGCCCCCGGGGAGCGCGAGCGACTCACCCGCGAACTGCTCGCACGCACGTTGGGCGCGGCGATCGCCGCCTGCACTCGCCCCGATCGTTGTATCGTGGTGAGCCCCGACCCGCGCGCACGCGACTACGCGACCGGCCTCGGCGCGGTCGCGCTCGAGGACCCCGAGCCCGGTGCATCGCAGTCGACCGGCGAAGCAAGCCTGAACGCAGCGCTCTCGGCGGGTGCGACCGAGGCCGCCAGGCTCGGCGCCTCCCGCGTGCTCGTGCTCGCGGCCGACCTGCCCGGCATCAGCGCCGACGTGCTGGTGCGGTTCACCCGGGCATCGTCTCCCGGAGGGGCGTGCATCGCCGCCGATCGTCACCGGCGTGGCACCAATGCGCTGCTGCTGCCCGCTGGCGCCGAGGCGGCGCTGCGCTTCGGTCCCGACAGCCTGCGTGCGCATCGCGAGGCATTCGCCACGCTCGGCATCCCGCTCGGCGAGTGGCACGAGCCGGCACTGGCCTTCGACCTGGACACCCCCGAGGACTGGGCCCGGGCGCGTCGGCAGGCCCTGCTGCAGGGTTCGACCTGAATCGGATGGACGGCCCGCTCGCGCGGCGGTAGGCACGCCTGCCGCCATCGGCGGCCGGGCCATCCTCGGCCCGCAGGCGGCTCGCGCCGTACGGCCGTGACCTCGCGCCCCGCCGGATCGGCGCGCCGCCCGCCGCGAACGTGCCGTCGCAGTCTTGGCCGGGCGCGCCGAGCGTCGCCGGCGCCGCCGTGGCCGCTGTCGGCGAGCAGCGCAGGCACGCCCGGACGCGGACGCTCAGCCCCCGCCCGCGATCGCGAAGATCTCGCGCAGACGCGCGGGGTCGCGGGTGTGGCCGAGCGCCACCATCAACAGGATGCGCGCCTTGATGCCGCTCAGGAACCCCGAGGAGATCGCGCCGCGCGCCATCATGCTCGACCACGACCCGGGATAGCCCTTGCCCGGATGCGGGGCACCCGAAGCGAGGCGCAGCCCGGCGACGACCGGGATCCCCGCCTCCAGCGCGCGGCACACGCCGTCGAAGTAGGCGCGGTTCACGTTGCCACCGCCGGTACCTTCGACCACGATGCCATCGGCGCGACTGTCGATGCAGGCCTGCAGCAGCAGCGCATCCGACCCCTGCACCATCGGAATCACGTAGACGCGTTCGCGGATCGAATCCACCTCGAGCAGCAGCCGTCGCTCCGGTCGCGCGAGGAAGGTCACCGCATGCGCGGTGACATGGCCCACCGGTCCGCCATCGCGGGCACCGAACGCGGTCAGGCGCTCCGGGCTGAGCTTGGTGGCATCGCGCGCGGCGTGGATCTCGCTGCCCAGCGCCACGAGGACCCCGCGCCCGCGCGCGGCGGGATCGGCCGCCACCCGCACCGCGTTGAGCAGGTTGCGCGGACCATCGGGGTCGGGTTCGTCCGCATTGCGCTGGGCGCCGGTGACCACCACCGGGCGCTCGTCGCCCACCGTGAGATCCATCAGGTAGGCCGTCTCCTCCAGCGTCGCCGTGCCATGCGTGATCACGACGCCGGCAACCCCGGGGTCGGCGAAGGCGCGACGGATGGTGTCGCGCAACCCGAACGCCGTCGCGGTATCCATCAGCGCGCTGTTGATGTTCGAATGCTCGACGACCTCGATGCGGGCCGCCTGCTCGAGGCCGGGCACGGCCGACACCAGGTCGGCCGCCGACGCGGCCGAAACATGTCCACCCAGCCGAGCATCGAAGCGCGAGGCGATCGTGCCTCCGGTCCCGATCACGCACACCCGTGGTCTGTCACTCATCGCTGCCTCCCGCGAGGGCCGCGTCGACAGCGGCCGGGCCGCGAATTATAGAGGGGGCGGCCGCGGCGGGCTGCGCGGGCGACGTGGGCCTCAAGTCCCGGGCCTGGTCGTCGATAACACGGGCGTGACGGCCCGGTGCCGGTCCCCCGACTCATCCCGATCATGGCCAATGTGACTTTTTTCTCGCGTCGCCAGCGTCTCGGACTGCTGGCGCTCGGTCTCGCCCTGGCTGTCGGCGGCACGCCGGCCAGCGCTGCCGATCCGCTGATCACCGACGAGGAAGCGCGCCTGCCCGATGCACCGGTGGTGTCGGCGACGCGGGGCATCTCGCGCGGCCCTGGCATCCGGCTGGCCAGCCCCGACGAGGTGAACGCGCGCGGCTTCGCGCTGCGCCTCGCCCTCGAGCCGCGCGGCGGCGCACGGATCGATCAGGCCAGCCTGAAGGTGAGCTACCTGAAGCAACCGGCAGTGGACCTGACCCCCCGCGTGAAGAGTGGCATGTCCGGCAACCACATCGAACTGCCGCGCGTGTCGGTGCCGGCGGGAAGCCATCCGATCCGGGTGAGCGTGCGCGACACCGAGGGCCGGGAAGGCGTGCTCACCTTCCAGCTGCGCGCGCGGTGAACACCGCGACCGTGGGTTGCCCGTACTGCGCCGCAGACCTCGCGCCCGGCGTGATGGCCTGTCGCCACTGCGGACGCATGGTCGGGCAGCTGTTGCCGCTGCTCGTGCGCCAGCGGGAACTGGCGGCCGAGATCACGGAGTTGCGCGCGGAACTCGCCTGCCTTCGCGGCTCGCCCGTGCCGCCTTCCACCGGCATGCAACACGCGACAGGCGCCGGGTCCCAGCCCCTCCCCCGGGCTCCATCCGCGCATCATGCGCCCGCAGCCACCCTGGCCGCGGCCGTGCTCCTGGTGACGACCGCCTCGGCCCTGCTGCACTGGCTGCTGCTGTTCGTCTACGATGCGCCACCACTGCTGCTGCGCCTGCTCACGCTGGTCGTACCCTTCGCGCTGGGCCTGCGCGCGAACTGGGTGACCTCGGGCCGCGCCGCGACGGCTGCGTACGCGATCGCGGCGATCGCCTGCGGTGCGAGTTCGGTGCTCGCGATGCTCGCCATCACCCACCTGATCGACGACGTACCCCTGCTGCCCCAGGACGCACGCGAGTTGCGCGAGGCGCTGGAGTACGCGGCCTCGATCGCGCTGGCCTTCCTCGCCGGGCTGCTGGTCGTCCGCGCCATTCGCCGCGTGCCCCGCCCGGCGCCCGCACCCGGCGCGCTGGTCGGCTATGCGCAGCGTTTTCAACAGGCGGCGAGCCTGCTCTCGCCGATCTGCGCCGGCGGGCTCGCGCTCTACTCGGGACTCAAGAGCCTGGTCGGCGACTGACCCGCAACCTCCCGAACCCGGGGAAACCCCGATGACACCGTACGCTCCACCGACCTCCACCGCCCCGAACCGGGCCTCGGCCGCGCAACCGCGCCTGCACCGCAGGATGCGGGGATGGCTCGCCCTGCTCGCGCTCGCCGCGGGCCTGACGCTCGCCACCGATCCCGCGCGCGCGCAGCCGACCGTCGGCAGCACGGTGCGCGACACGCTGGCCCTCGGATGGGGTGCGAGCGTCGCGCTGCCCGAGGGCGACTGGCGGGTCGCGGCAACGCCCGTGCTCGCACGCAAGGGCTTCAGCTGGGAGGTGATCGTGCTGCGCGATGCGCGCCCGCAGGCAAGGATCCCCCTGCTGGTGGTGCGCCATTCACGCGAGAACGTGAGCTGGGGATCACTGCCGTGCCCGGAGGCATCGCCGGCCGAAGGTGCCCCGTGGTTCATGCTCGACTGGCACGGGTCGGCCCCCAATGGCACGGTCAATCGATGTTCGAGGGTCTGGCCGATCGGCGACTACGCGCAGTGGCGCAGCCGTATCGTGCCCGGCAGTGCCTGGTGGAAGGAGCTGGGCGGGCTCGACCTCGAGCCAGCGCAGAGCGCGAACGGGTTTCTGCTCGTGGAACTCATGCTGCAGGAGCACCAGCGGCGCGGCATCCGGGTCGAGGCCTTCGTGCGTCCCCCCGCCGGCCGCACGCCCGCGCAGTTCCGCGAGGCGGTGCTCGCGGGCAAGGGCGGAACGGAGGCCGAGATGCTCTCCACGTGGATCTCGGTCTACATGGCCTCCACCCAGCTGTCGTTCCTCAACCTCTCGCCCCGCCCGATCGCGGCTCTCGGCTGGCCGCAGCCGGGTTCGACTGCATCACGACCCGTGGAGACCGGCAAGCCAGCCGCATCGGCCTCGTCGGCAACCGCCGCCCCGGCGGCTGCCGGGAAGACACCCCCGTCGAGCCCGGTGCCGGCCACGGCTGGGGGAACGCTCCCGGGGGGAGCAGGGTCGCCGGTCCCTGCAACCGCGCCCGGTACATCGCCTCCCGCGGCAAGTCCGCCGCTCGCCGGCCCGACTGCGCTCGTGCTCGAGCAGCAGAATCGAGACCTTCAGCGCCAGCTCGAGCAGATGCGGCAGACACTCGCGCAACTGCAGGCCGCCACGGTGGCGGCGACGGCAACCAAGCCAGCCGCGGTCGCCGCCGCAGATCGACCCTTCACGCCCCGCCCGCCATCGCCGCAGCGCAAGGCACTCGTCATCGGCAATGACCGCTACACCGATGTCCCTGCACTGGCCAACGCGGTCGCCGACGCCGAGGCGATGGCGCGCACGCTGCAGGCCGTCGGCTTCACCGTGACCAAGCACCTCAACCTGACCGAGAAACGCTTCAAGCAGGCGCTGCGCGACTTCCGCATGCAGGTGCAGGGCGGCGACGAAGTGATCGTCTATTACGCCGGCCACGGCGTGCAGCTCGGCGCAGCCAACTACCTCCTGCCCGTGGACATCCGCGCCGATCACGAGGAGCAGGTGAAGGACGAGGCGATCCCCCTGCAGCGCATCCTCGACGACCTCAACGAACGCAAGGCGAAGTTCAGCCTCGCGGTCATCGACGCGTGCCGAGACAACCCGTTCCAGTCGAAGGGACGCAGCATCGGGGGCCGGGGCCTCGCGCCGACCTCGGCGGCCTCCGGCCAGATGGTGATGTATTCCGCCGGCGCCGGGCAGCAGGCACTCGACCGCCTGGGGCCGAACGATCCCGAGCGCAACGGACTGTTCACGCGCGTGCTGCTGCGCGAGATGACCCGCCCGGGACAGTCGGTCGACCGCGTGTTGCGCAGCGTTCGCAACGAGGTGGTGCGCCTCGCACGCAGCGTCGGCCACGAGCAGACGCCTGCGCTGTACGACCAGGCGATCGGCGAATTCTTCTTCGCGCCATGAACCGCCTCGACACGCACGGCCAACTGGGCGCCGACATGCCTGCGCGCGGATGGCCATCGGAGCGGGTCCGTGCCGGCACGCGGCTGCGCGCCGCGCTGGGCGCATTCGCAGGGGCCGTGCTGGTCGCCGCCGGCATGGCGTCTCCCGCGCTGGCCTCCGACGCGCGCACCGCGCTGCTCATCGGCCTCTCGCGCTACGCCGACCCGGCCGTGGTCCCCCTGCGCGGCGTCGAGCACGACATGACCAGCGCGCGCACCATCGCGCGCGCGATGGGCATTCCCGACTCCGGCACCCGCGTGATCCGCAACGCCGAGGCCACCAAGGCAGGCCTGCTCGCCGCGCTGCGCGAACTGGGCGAGCGCACCCGGGACGGCTCGCGCGCGTTCATCTACTTCTCCGGCCACGGTACCCGCTACTTCGACCCGCAGGCCGGCGGATGCGTCGAGGGCCTGCTCACCTACGACGGGCAGGTCATCACCAACGCCGAACTGGCCGAGGCGACACAGCCCGTGGGCCGTCGCGCGGACAAGATGATCGTGATGCTCGACGCCTGCCACTCCGAGGGCGTGCTCCCCGCGAAGGCGGCGGCGACCCGGGGACTCTCCGGCACCCTGGTGCCGAAGTTCAGCGTGCCGGCCTCCGGCACATCGCCCGCCGCCTGCTCGGTCGTCGCCAACTACCGCACGCGCGGGCTGCTGGCCGAGACGACGCGACTGGGGGCGTTGCGCGAGAACGTGGTGATGATCACCTCGGCACGCCCGGACGAAGTGAGCTTCGACGAGCCGGAGCGCGGCGGTCTTGCCACGCAGGGCATCCGCGACTGCCTGCTCGGCAAGGCGCGCGACCTGGACGCGTCGGGCGCGGTGAGTCTCGAGGAGATCCGCGCGTGCGCGCAGTCGATCGTGAACGAACGGCTGCGGCCCTTCCCGGCGCTGGCGCCGCACACGATCACGCTGTCGGGCAATCGCAACCTCGTGCCCGTGCCGGTCTCGCGACCGCCCGTCGCGATCGTGACGTCGCAAGCCGTCGCGGTGGCCGCGGGCCCGGCCAACGCAGCCGCGGCCGCCCCTGCCGTCGCCGCTCTCGCCGCGGCACCGGCGACACCGGCCGCTCCGAGTCGTCCTGGCCCGGTCGCACCGGCTCCGATCACCGCGCCGACGGCGCAGCCTCCGAGGCCCGCGGCCCCGGGACGACCGACTCCGACGACGCCCGTGGCCACGCCTGCCGGATCGCCGCCGCTCGGCGTGCCGACCGCGGCCCCGGTCGCCCCCGCCACCCCTGCGGCCCCGGCCGTCTCCGCCACCCCTGCGGCCCCGGCCGTCTCCGCCACCCCTGCCGTCCCCGGGACTCCTGGCGCTCCTGCGGCCCCGCCCCTTGCCAGCCCCGCGTCGCCCGCCGCCGCGGTCCCGGCCGTCGCGCCCGCGAAGCCTGCGGCTGCCGCGGTCGTACCGACGCCGCCCGCGCCGGCCCCGGTCATCGCAACGCCCGCGGCGCCACCGGTGGCATCGCTGCCGCCGGTCACCACGCCCTCGCGTCCGGCACCGGCGGCACCCGCGCCCCCCGCATCGGTATCCGCGCCCGGGCCCGCGCCCGCAGTCGCGGTGGCTGCGGCAGTGCCCGCAGCGCCAGCGCCAGCGCCGCCGACCGCCCTCGCCCCCGAGCCCTCGCCGCCACCGCCACCACTCGCCTCGCTCGCGACGCTAACCGACATCGCCAGCCAGGCCGATCCCCGGCGCCTGCCGGAGGTCAGCGGCCACGGGCGCCCGTTGCGCATCGGGCGAGACTCGCTCGACCTCACCATCACCCCTGCACGGGATGGCTACCTCTACCTCGTGCTGCTGGGCAGCGATGCGCGCAGCTTCTATCTGCTGTTCCCGAACGGGCTCGACTCGGACAACCGGGTACGCGGCGGGCAGCCGCTGCGCCTGCCGCGCGAGGACTGGCGCATCCGGGCGGCAGGGCCTGTCGGGGTCAACCAGGTGCTGGTGGTCGTCTCCGACACCCCCCGCTCGCTCGAGCGGCTCGGGCGCCCGCGGCCCGATGCAAGGGCTCCGTTCACCTTCGCGCTGAACACCCTCGGCGGTCGCAGCGCGCTGTTCGATTTCCTGACCGCCGCGCCCGCAGGCGGAACCGAGTCCTTCGGGGCGCGGCTGATCACGGTGGAGGAAGTGAAATGATCGCTCGCGCACGGCTCGCGGCCGCACTCCTCGCCATCACCCTGATGGCCGGCTTCGCGCTGCCCGCGCACGCACAGCCTGCGGGCCGTGCGAGCGTCGACGAACTGGTCGAGCAGCTGTCGCCCCCCGCGCCTGCGACCCGTGGCCTTCGCAACCTGGTGCCGGAGCCGCGCAGCGTCGATCTCGTCGTGCACTTCGACTTCGATTCCGCGCGGGTGCAGCCCGCCAGCCTGCCCCTGCTCGACAACCTCGCCGCGGCCATGCGCAGCGAACGGCTGTCGGCCCTGCGTTTCCGCGTCGAGGGACATACCGACGCCAAGGGCAACCCCGCCTACAACCTCAGGCTGAGCCAGCGGCGGGCCGACTCGGTGATCGGTCACCTGACGGCCGCAGGCGTGGAGCGCACCCGACTCACCGCGGAAGGCCGCGGAGCCACCGAACTGCTTCGCCCGGATGCTCCGAACGCCATCGAGAACCGCCGGGTGCGGATCACCACCCTTCCCTGATGCCCGGCGACGGCGGACGGCAGCAGGTGCCCGTTCACCGCGCGGCCAGCCCCGGTCGCGGCATCCGCCCTGCATCTGCGCGGCGGTCTGGACGTACGGTCGGTATCATGTGCGCCATGGCCTCCACCTCCGCTCCCCTGCACACCGTGCGCGTCGAAGACGGTGTCGCGCTCGTCACCCTCAACCGTCCCGAGGTGCACAACGCGCTCAACCACGCGCTGCGGCACGAACTGCTGGACCGCCTGCCCGAGCTCGACCTGGATGACCGGGTGCGCGTGCTGGTGCTGACCGGCGCGGGCGAGCGGGCCTTCTGCACGGGCGCCGATCTCAAGGAGCGCTCGGCACGCACCACGGCCGAGGTGCTGCGCGAACGCCATCACCTGATGGCCCGCTGGGCCACCGCGGTGGCCAGCGTCAGCAAGCCGGTCATCGCGGCCATCCGCGGCTACTGCATGGGCGGCGGCCTCGAACTGGTCCTGCAGTGCGACCTCTCGATCGCCTCCGACACCGCGATCTTCGCGCTGCCCGAGGTCACGCACGGGTTCTTCCCCGGCGGTGGAGCCTGCCAGCGACTGCCGCGGCTGGTCGGCTACCAGCGCGCGCGCGAACTCATCCTCACCGGCCGTCGGTGGAACGCCGAGGAGGCGCTCGCGATGGGCATGGTCAATCGAGTGGTACCGGCCGATCGCGTGCTCGACGAGGCGATGGGCGTGGCGCGCGCGATGGCGGTGCACCCGCTGGTCGGTCTCGTGCAGGCCAAGCGCGCGCTCAACCAGGCGATGGAGACCGGCCTTGCCGCCGGCCTGCGCTACGACACCGAGGCCTGGATCGCCTGCATGCACTCCGACGAGTGGAAGGAGAAGCTGCGCGGGTTCACCGGGGGCGAACGCAAGGCCTGAGATCATGGTCGAACCCGACCCCGATCGCGTACGGGCGCCCGTGACCCGACGGCGTCCGACCCGCTGCCGGTCATCCCCGCGAACGAGCGGGGCTGGCATTCCCCTCGAAAGCCGTCGCAGGCGGCACTGCACTCCACCCGCCGCAACCCGGGCGAACCCCACCCGTTCCGGTGCCGCCGCGCCGTCGACTCTCGCCCACCCAGGGAGTACCGTACGATGACCTTCCAGATCGCCGCTCGCTGCGCGACGTCCGGTCGTTTCGGCGTCGCCATCTCCACCCGCCCGATGGCCGTCGGCGCACGCTGTCCGTTCTTCGCGCCGGGACAGGGCGTCGTGGTGACCATGGCGGCCACCGACCCTCGCCTCGGCCCGCTCGGCTGCAACCTGCTCCGGCTGGGTTACTCGGCCCCTCGCGTGCTCGATGAACTGGCGGCCAGCGATCCCTACATCGAGCATCGCCAGCTCTGCGTGATCGACCGTGATGGACACGCGGTCGCCCGCACGGGCGCGCACAACAAGGACTGGAGCGGAGCCTTCACCGCTCGCGACGTCGTGGCCATGGGCAACAACCTCGCGAGCGAGCGAACCGCGCAGGCGATGTTCGAATCCTGGTCGCGAGGCGGGGACTCGCCGCTCGAGGAGCGCCTGATGGCCGCCCTCGAGGCGGGCCGCGACGCCGGGGGCCAGAATGGCGGCCAACAGTCAGCGGCCCTCGTCGTCTGGGGGCACGCCGTGCACAGCTACATCGACCTGCGCGTGGACCTGCACGGCGAGCCGATCGGCGAGCTGCGTCGACTGCTCGAGGCGTTCCGGCCGGTGGCTCCGTTCTACGAGGCTCGTCCCTCGGCCGACCCGGCAATCCTCGGCAATGAACTGACATGGCTCGCACGACGGTCGGGGAACGCCTGAGCCTGCGGCCACCTGCCCGCTGTGGCAGGCGTGAGCGGTTCGCGAACACCTGCGGCGTGATGGCGGCAGCGGCAGCCGCCGTCGGGAACGACGACGGGAATGCCCGCACGGGCATCCCCTCCCCGTCCAGTCGGGACGGATGCCCCGGGGTGCGCCGCTCGGGCCCCGCCGGGGGCGACGTGGGTGACGGGTGGGCCCGCTGGGACTCGAACCCAGGACCAAAGGATTATGAGTCCTCTGCTCTAACCGGCTGAGCTACAGGCCCGTCACACCCGAAGGAGTCATTGTAGATCGCGCGCCGCTTGATCGGGGACAGGTCACATCGGCAAGGGGACCGCCCCATCGCCAGACCGGCAGCGCGCAGCGGTTGCAGGTCGCGAATGCCTGCCGACCGGCCGGCGGATCGCCTTGCGTCCCGCACACCGGCCATGGCGCGCGCGACGCAAGGCCGATCCCGCCCGACGAACGCTCAGTCCTGGCGCAACTGATCGAGGCGGGTCACGCGCTCGCCGCCATGGGTCCGCAACTCGCGCGTGACCGGCCGGCTCGGCCCGAAGGTGGGGATGTAGGCCGAGTGCTTGCCCGCGCCGCCGACCACGATGACGTGCACGCCATCCTCGCGCTTGATCACCGGTATCGGGCGATCGAGCTGGTCGGGCGAGAGGTCGGGAACATAGGGGGCGAACTGGGTGTAGCGGCGGCGCCGGTTGTCCGGCGAGAACGCGCCCAGCCGCACCCGCGCATGCTCGAACAGGTAGCGCTTGACGTCGGCCTTGCTGTAGCCATCGCGCGCGATCGTGGCCGCGTGCTCCGGTCCGATCACCACCAGCGGCTCGCCCGCGTAGTAGACGTTGTTCGCCCCGGTCTGCGCGATGGTGCCCGCGATCATCTGCAGCAGCCCCTCGCCGCCGAGGCTCTCGTGGTCGTTGACGTTGTGCGGCGGCTCGGCGCCGTACACCGTGACCGTGGTCGAATCGGCGGCGAACCCGAGTTCCACCGACAGCGGCTGCCAGGGGTTGGCGGCCTCGTTCTCGGCGACGCAGTAGGTGTACTTCGCCGGCGAACCGTAGGTCGACATGTCGCCGGCCGCGGGAATCGCGCCGCCGACGTTCCACATCGCCATGCGTACCGCGCGACCGATGGTGGCGTTGGCGCGATTGCCCGGCCCGAACGCGTTGTGCCCGGCGTTCATGCCGATTTCGCGCGCCACCGGGCCGTTCACCACCACCAGCGTCGAGCAGGAGTGGGTGGTCGCCTGCACGCCATAGAGGTTGAACGGCTCCTCGCACAGCGCCTCGACGGCGAGCATCACCAGCGGGAAATACTCGGGACGGCAGCCCGCCATCACGGCGTTGGCCGCCAGTCGCAGCGGCGTGGCCTCGCCGTAGCGGGGCGGTACCTTGCCCACGGGTTCGTCGACCGGACGGTCGCACCAGCGGAGCATCTCGCGGACCCGCTCGGCGGTGGGCGCGACCACCGGCAGGCCATCGCTCCAGTTGCGCTCGAGCACGAACCGGGCGAGCGCCTCCGGATCGTCGTCGACCTCCAGTCCGACGCCCGGCATCGCGCGAATCGAGTCGACGCTGATCATTTGAGGTTGGCCTTGATGAGTTCGATGAATGCCGGCGAGGCGACGTCGGCCCGCGCGCGCACCTCGTCGATCGAGATGCCACCCAGCGGATGGGGAATCTCGATCAGGGGCAGTTCAGGCACGCCGAAGATGCGCGCCTGGGTCTCCCCCAGCTTGCGGAACGGGCCCGAGTAGATGACCGCGGTCACGAGTCCCCGCTTCCGAAGCTGCGCCATGTCGTGGACACTCCACGACGTGCAGGAACCTCAGTCGGCCATTGCGCTGACGACGAAGTCCGCCTCGGCCTCGATCTGGTCGAGCATCGGTTTCGGTGCAGGCGTGCTCGGGTTGGCCTTGCGCAGCGAGGTGACCGACGCCACCGGCAGTTCGCGCCGGACGTTCTCGATGATCATCGCCAGCAGGTGGTCGGCGTTGCTCTTCGAGTTGTCGAGAATCGCCAGTCGTACCGCCCCGGTCGCGCTACGCTGCTCGCCCGCCGCGGCGCCCTGCTCGACCGGTGCCTCGGGGGACACCAGGAACACCTTGCCCATCGACCACCTCCTCGTCTGCAACACGGACAGCCGTGATTCTAGGCGCAACCGGGCGCCGCTGCCGAGCGGCGTGTTGACAGGTCGCGGGCGCGCGCAGTATCTCTGGCGCCTGCCGGAGCCGCACAGGGGAGACACATGGCCGCGCCGCACCCGGGATTGCACCGATGAGCGGGGACCTCAACCAGTCCTTCCGCGGCGGCGGCCGCTCGGTCGAGTTCCTCGACGAGGTCAACGCCGCCTCCCTCGTGATGCTCGCCGACACCGCCATCGTCCCGCGCGAGGCTGCGCGGCGCATCGCGCGGGCGATCGCCGAGCTGCGCGCCCGCGATCGCGCAGCCGCGCCGCGCTCGACCGCGGACTACCTCGACTACGAGCCGCGCCTGCTCGAGATCGGCGGGCCCGAAGCCTCGCGGCTGCACACCGGCCGTAGCCGCCAGGATCTCGCCTCGACGCTGGCGCGCATGAACCTGCGCGACGGACTGCTGCGCGAGATCGACGCCCTGCGGGCCGCTCGCGTGGCGCTGGCCTCCTGCGCGGGCGAGCACGAACACACGATCGTGCCCACCTACACCCACGGCGTGCAGGCCCAGCCCACCACGTTCGCGCACTACCTCCTGGCCGTGTGCTCGATGCTCGGTCGCAGCAGCGAGCGCCTGAGGGAGGCCTGGCGCCGGGTGAATGCCTGTCCGCTCGGCACCGGCGCACTCGCCACTTCGAGTTTCCCCCTGGATCGGGAGCGACTCGCCGCGCTGCTGGGGTTCGAGGGGCTGGTCGAGAACGCCTACGATGCCAATCAGCTCGCGAGCGTCGACTGCGCGATGGAGGTGGCCTGCGCGCTGCAGATCGTCGCCGTTCAGGCGAGCCAGTTCGCCCAGGACATGCATGCGCCCTACGCGCACCCGAAACCCTGGCTGCTGTTGCGCACGGGGGAACTCACCGGCGTGAGCAGCATCATGCCCCAGAAGCGCAACCCGGCCGCCATCGAGCAGTTGCGCGCCCAGTCGAGCCTGCTGCTCGCCGACCTGCAGTCCGTCGCGCTGCTCGCGCACAACACCCGCACCGGGATGTTCGACTACCGGATGTACGACCCGGTACCCAGCGCGCGTCCGCTCGCGGTGATCGACCTGGTGCGCCGCGTCGTCGAGGGGCTGGTGATCGATCCGCAGCGAGCACTCGCCGAGGTGCGCGAGGACTATTCGACGACCACCGAGATCGCCGACGCGCTCCTGGCCCGGGCCGAGGTGCCGTTTCGCACCGGACACCACTATGCCTCGCGCCTGACCGACCACGGTCGCTCGCGGGGCCTGCGCCTGCACGAGATCGAGTACGCCGACGCCCAGCGTCTCTATCGCGAGCAGACCGGCGAACCGCTGCCCCTGGACGAGGAACAGTTTCGCGAAGTCATCAGCCCTGAGTACATGGTCCATGGTCGCCGGGGCCGCGGCGGGCCGCAGGTTGCGGAGGTACGCCGCATGCGGGAACTCGAGGAGCGCTCGATCGCCTCGGATCGCGACTGGCTCGCGACCGCCCGCGCACGACTCGCCGATGCCGCGCGGGAGCGCGAGGCGGCCTTCGCGGCCCTCGCGAACGCCTGACCCCATGCCGTACCTGCACGTCGTCGAGCGCGCCTTCGCGGCGGACCGCCCTCGGCGGCACGCGCCATGCCCGACCCACGCCACCTGCTGCCTGCATCGCCGATGAGGAGATTCCCCATGCCATCCACACGCCAGTCGCCCGATTCACCCACCCTTCGACCGGTCGCCGCGTCGTTGCGCGTCCGGTCGCTGCGCGCGCGTGCCCCGGCCGTGTCGCTCGCGCTGGCGGCCGCAGCCCTCGCCGCGGTCGCGATCGGCCCCGCGCATGCGCAGTCATGGCCCGCCAAGCCGGTACGGCTGATCCTCCCCTACGGTCCGGGCGGCGGCAGCGACGTCGTCGCCCGTCCACTGGGCCATCACCTGTCCCAGCGTGTCGGCCAGCAGTTCCTCGTGGACAACCGCGGGGGAGCCAACGGCAACATCGCGATGGAAATGGTGGCCAGGGCGCCGGCGGACGGCTACACGCTCGGACTGGCGCTGCCGGCCCAGCTGGCGATCAATCCGCACCTGTATTCGAAGATCCCCTATGACGCGGTCCGCGATTTCGCGCCGGTGACGCTGCTCGGATCGGCTCCCTACTTCCTCAGCGTACCCAAAGGTACTCCGGCCACCACCGTCGAGGAGTTCATCCGGCTCGCGCGTGCCCGCCCGGGTGCGATGACCTACGGCTCGACCGGTAACGGCAGCGGCCTGCACCTCTCGATGGAACTGCTCAAGTCGATGACCGGCATCGACATCGTGCACGCGCCCTACAAGAGCGCGGGCGCCGCCATGACCGACATGCTGGGCGAACAGTTGCAGGCGATGTTCGTGAGCTACGGGGCGGGCGTCGGCCACTTCAAGGCCGGGCGCCTGCGCCCGCTCGCCGCGACCACCGCGCAGCGATCCCGCGCCTTGCCGGATGTCCCGACGCTGTCCGAAGCGGGGGTCAAGGGCTACGAGTCGAGCGTCTGGTACGCACTGATCGCCCCGCGCGGTACCCCTCGCGAGGTGGTCTCGCGGCTGCACGGCGACATCTCGGCCCTGCTCAAGGCTGAACTCGGCGCGCAGTTCGAGGCCGACGGCATCACGCCCCTGGGCCAGGGTCCCGAGGCCCTCGCCGCGTTCATCCGCAGCGAGAGCGCGAAGTGGGGCAAGGTCGTGCGCCAGTCGGGTGCGCGGCTCGACTGACGGGGTTCGACACGGCGTCGATGCCGGCGTCGCCGTGCGAACGACGCGACGGCGTCCACCCCCACGTACTCGGGCCGCCTGCATCCACGGGTCAACCGACGGGGCGGGGCGGGCAGCCGCGAAGCACCGGACCGTTGCACGCCGAGTCCCGGCCGGCGGAAGCGCCCGCCGGAAGACCACCCGTGGAGGGCGCGGCCGCAGGGCCGCGCCCGGAACTCAGGCGCCTTCGCTGTCGAGGAAGCTGCGCAGGCGATCCGACCGGGTCGGATGACGCAGCTTGCGCAGCGCCTTCGCCTCGATCTGGCGGATCCGCTCGCGGGTGACATCGAACTGCTTGCCGACTTCCTCGAGGGTGTGGTCGGTGTTCATCTCGATGCCGAAGCGCATGCGCAGCACCTTGGCCTCGCGCGGCGTGAGCGTGTCCAGCACGTCCTTGGTGACCCCGCGCAGGCTGGCATAGACCGCCGCGTCGCCCGGCGACATCGTGGCCTGGTCCTCGATGAAGTCGCCCAGGTGCGAGTCGTCGTCGTCGCCGATCGGCGTCTCCATGGAGATCGGCTCCTTGGAGATCTTCAGGATCTTGCGGATCTTGTCCTCGGGCATCTCCATCTTTTCGGCGAGCGTCGCCGGATCGGGCTCGGTGCCGGTCTCCTGCAGGATCTGCCGCGAGATGCGGTTCATCTTGTTGATCGTCTCGATCATGTGCACCGGGATGCGGATGGTGCGCGCCTGGTCGGCGATC
>CAIKXV010000110.1 GCA_903831455.1 uncultured Pseudomonadota bacterium
CCCTCGACGATGGTGTGGTTGACCGCGTGCCCGCAGTCATCCACCGCCACGTAGGACACCAGTTCGGTGACGCCGGTCTGCGGATCGATCTCGACCTCGGCGATGTGGCATCCGGTGGGGAAGGTCGACAGCACGGTGGCCTCGGCCATCGTCTGCAGCCCCGCGGGCCGCTGCGCGAGTTCGGTGAGCGTGACGCTGCGGCCGCTCGCGCGATCGGTGAACACGCCTGCCGCGTAGTCGACCTGCGAGGGCTCGGTCTCGAACTGCTCGGCCGCGGCCGACTTGGCCACCTCGACCAGCTTGATGCCGGCGAGCTTGCAGACACTGCCCGCACCGACCAGCGAGCGCGAGCCGCCGGTGTGGTTGCCGACCTGGTCGGGCCGATCGGGCGAACCCTCGTGCACGAACACGCGGTCCATGTCCAGTTCCATCGCCTCGGCGATCACCTGGGCGAAGGTCGTCTCGTGCCCCTGGCCCTGGGAGTGGGCGACGCTGTAGGCATGCACGACGCCGTCGCGGTCGACCTCGATCTGTACCTCGTCGCGGGGAAAGGCACCCGCCCCGGTGTTCTCGATGAAGGTCGCCATGCCGATCCCGCGCAACAGCCCCGCGGCGCGCGCGCGATCCAGCCGGGCCGGGAAACCCGCCCAGTCGGCCAGCCGCACGGCCTTCTCGAGCGACCCGGGCACGTCGGTGGCCTCGTACACCGAACCGGTCGGCGTCTTGTAGGGGAAGTCGGGCAGTTGCAGGAGGTTGCGCCGGCGCAGATCGGCGCGATCGACGCCGAGCCTCGCGGCCGCCTCGTCGACCAGTCGCTCGATCACGTAGTTGACGTCCGGCCGGCCGGCTCCGCGGTAGGCCGCGATCGGCGAGGTATTGGTGAGCGCGACCCGCCAGCGGCCGTGCAGCGCCGGGATGCGGTAGACGCCGGTGAGCAGCACCACCGGGTTGCGGGTGTGGCTGGAGGTGGCCGCCGCGGTGAGGAAGGCCCCCATGTCGGCGATCCAGTCGAGGCGGATCGCGGTGAACCGGCCCTGCGCGTCGAGGGCAAGCGTGCCGCGGATGATGTTGCTGCGACCGTGGTAGTCGCTCGCCAGCCCCTCGGACCGGGTGCTGGTCCAGCGCACCGGACGCCCGAGCTGGCGCGCGGCGAGGATCAGGCCGCAGTGTTCGGGATACTGCGCGCTGCGGTTGCCGAAGCTGCCGCCCACGTCCTGTGCATGGATGGTGAGCTGGTCCTCGCGCAGGCCGGCGGCGATGGCGATCTGCCGGCGCATGATGTTCACGCCCTGGGTGTGCGAGTACACGTGGTAGCGGTCCGCCGCCGCGTCGTAGACCGCCGCCGCGCTGCGGGGTTCGAGCGGATTGGGCACGATGCGCGTGCTCTCGACGCGCAACTCGACCACGTGGGCGGCGCCGGCGATCGCGGCATCCACGGCGGCGGCATCCCCGGATTCGGAGATCCACGACAGGTTGCCGGGCGCGCAGTCGTGCAGTTGCGGCGCGCCGGATTCGAGCGCGCGCTCGGCGTCGATCACGTGGGGCAGGTCCTCGTACTCGACGACGATCGCCTCGAGCGCGTCGAGCCCCTGCTCCACCGTGTCGGCCACGACCATGGCCACCGGTTCGCCGACGAAGCGCACGCGACCATCGGCGAACGCGCTGCGCGGCGGGATGCGCGGGGTCACTCCGTCGCTGCCCTTGAGGGTCAGCATGTGCATCACCTGGTTCATCCCCGCGGCGAGGCTGTCGGACGCGCTGTAGGCGGCGTGTACCCCGGGCATCGCGCGGGCGGCGGCCAGGTCGATCGACACGATGCGCGCATGGGCGCGGTCGCTGCGCAGGAACACCGCGTGCAGTTCGCCCGGGAATCGCCGGTCGGCGGTGTAGAGTCCCTGGCCGGTCACCAGGCGGCGGTCTTCCTTGCGCTGGAAGGGGGCGTGAACGACATGAGCGTGGTCAGGCATGGGATCGCATCCGTGCGTCGGGACCGCAAGCATACGGCAGGAGCGGCCTGCCTTGCCGGACCGCCTGCATGGAACCCCTCCGAGCCGTCCCCGGTCGCGCCGGCCGGCAGCCCGCCCCCGGCGCATCGCCGGCGGGCGGAGGGCGCGCCGCCCCTGGCGACAGAGGTCGCTCAGTTCGCGAGCGCGGTCAGGTCGATCTCGCCGCCGCCCTCGAGGTGCAGTCGCGCCCCGCCCGACTGCGCGCGCACTCGAAGCCGGTAGGTGATGCGGCGCCGCCCACTGCCGAAGCCAAGCACCTGCCGCAGCACGCCGCCCGTGGTGCCGGTGGCCATCCAGTCCACCTGCGCCTCGCCGAATCGCGGGACCACCAGTGCCTGATCGCTCACGCCGCGCGCAAACGGCTGCCCGTTGACGGCCAGCTCGTACACCGCGCCGTCGATGCGCCGCTCCTCGCCCGACGGATTGACCAGCCGCACGCGCAGCAGGAATCGCTGCTCGAGCAGCGCCGCCTCGGCCAGCGAGAGGCCGGTGAGGCTCACCTCCAGGCGTTCGCTGTCGACCGAAGCACAGCCCGCCAGCGCGACGACCGCAACCGCCCCCAGCACACGCCTGCGCGCGCGCAGGCTCGAACCGTTTTCGTGCATGCCTCCCCCTTCCGGACGCCGACCATCCGCCAGCCCCCGTGCGATACTTTCGCCTGCGGCGGGCGCGGTCCGGCAAGGACCCCGCTGCGCCCGAATCCCTCCCTGCAGCCTGCTACGCCAAGCGTGGAGCCCATCGTCACATGGCCGTCTTCGCGATTCTAACCGGACGCCTTGCACTCCTGCCCGCAGGCGCGGGCGCTCGCCTCGCCCTGTGCGGCCTGCTGACCGCCGCTGCTGCGGCCTTCCCCTTGCCCGCCGCATCCGCCGGGCTCGCCGAGATCGTGCGACTCGCGCGCGACAACGATCCCCAGTTCGCGGCAGCCCGAGCCGCCGCCGAGGCGCTGCGCGAGCGACTGCCCCAGGCGCGCGCGCTGATGCTGCCCTCGGTCGCGCTCAACGCAAACGCCAACCGCAACGAAACCGACGCCACGCTCCTGGGCACGTCGACACCGTTCCTTCAGCCCGGGCGGCGCGACTTCAACTCCAGCGCACTGTCCCTGCAGGTCACGCAGCCGATCTACCGCCGAGCGAACCGCATCCAGCTCGACCAGGCGGGCGCCCAGATCCGCCAGTCGGAACTCCAGCTCCAGACTGCCGCGCAGGACATGATCCTGCGCGCGGCCCAGGCCTACTTCGATGTCCTCGGCGCCGAGGACACGCTCGCGCTGATCGAGGCCCAGAAATCCGCCATCGGCGAGCAGCTGGCCATCTCCAAGCGCAGTTTCGAGGTCGGCTCGGCCACCATCGTCGATTTCAACGAGGCGAGGGCACGCTACGACCTGGTCACCGCCCAGGGGGTGGTCGCCGTCAACGAACTCGAATACCGCCGCCGCGCGCTCGGCGAGCTGATCGGCACAGCCCCCCCGACGCTGCGCCCGCTGCGCGACGGCGCACGCCCCATCCCGCCGCAGCCGACCGAGGTCGCGCACTGGGTCGAGCGCGCCCGCCGCGACGGCCTGTCGGTGCGACTGCAGGAGGCCGCGCTGGAGATCGCCACCCAGGAAATCGACCGGCAGCGCGCGGGACACCAGCCGACGCTCGATGCCGTGGGCAGCGCAGGGCAAGCCCGGTCCGGCGCCAGCCCGACCTCGGCCGTGGGCAGCGACGTGACCCAGTTCGCGCTCGGCGTGCAACTCAACATCCCCCTCTACCAGGGCGGGGCGGTCCAGTCGCGCGTGCGCGAGGCGCTGGCGACGCAGGCGCGCGTGCGCGAGGAACTCGAGGCGGCCCGTCGCTCCGCGGCGCTCGCCGCGCGCGCAGCCTTCCTCGGGCTCACCGGTGGCCTCGAGCAGGTACGGGCGCTGGAGGCCGCCATGGAGTCCAACCGGGTATCGCTCGCCTCCACCGAGGTCGGGCTGAAGGT
Source organism: uncultured Pseudomonadota bacterium (assembly GCA_903831455.1). Lineage (GTDB taxonomy): Bacteria > Pseudomonadota > Gammaproteobacteria > Burkholderiales > CAIKXV01 > CAIKXV01. The sequence goes on from CAIKXV010000110.1 coordinate 3,975, forward strand.
CGGCGTACGGACCCAGGTCGACGTGCTCAACGCCCAGCAGGCCCTGTTCACCACCCGCCGCGACCTCGCGCTGGCCCGCAACGCGGCGCTGCTGGCCGGGCTGCGGCTGCAGGCCGCCGTGGGCGAACTGGACGAACTGGACCTCGCACCGGTACAGACGCTGCTCCGCTGAGCCGGTTTTCGCCGTCGGCATCGCCCCGGACCGGCCCGCCGGCGCGCGCGGGCGCTACACTTCGACGGTCGGAGGGCGCCTGTCGCCCGTCGGGCGAACGACGCCGTACCGTCCACCCTGCGCGATGCCGATCCGCACCGCGTATTCCGTCCCCTGTTCCCTGTCTTGCGCGCGTCCGCATCCAGCGCCGCGCGCACGGCGAGCGCCCCGGCGCTCGCCACGCTCCGGAGAGTTCCCCATGCGCCTGGGTATGTTCATGATGCCGCTGCATCCCGCGCAGCGCGCCCCCTCGGTGACGCTGGAAGAAGACCGCCAGGCGGTCATGCTCGCCGACCAGCTGGGTTTCCACGACGCCTTCGTCGGCGAGCACCTCACCGAGAAGAGCGAGAACGTCACCAACAGCTTCATCTTCCTGGCGACGCTGATCCACTGCACCCGCCAGATCCGGCTCGCCACCGGCACCTCGAACCTGTCGCATACCCACCCCACCCTGGTGGCGGCGCATGCGGCGATGTTCGACCACCTCGCCCGCGGCCGTTTCATCTTCGGCATCTCGCCCGGGGCGCTGGCCTCCGACGCCGAGGCGCTGGGCATGCTCGACCAGGACCGCAACAAGCTGTTCGCCGAGTCGATCGACGCGATCCTCGCGATCTGGGAGCGCAACGCGCCCTACAACATCGACTTCCCGGGCAACCGTTTCAAGATCACCACCGCCCGGACCGCCGTCCCGGAGATCGAGCGCGGCGAGATGTACAAGCCCTACCAGCTGCCGCGCCCCGAGATCGTCGGCACGGTCGTCGCGCCCTTCTCCAAGGGCGTGATCGCGATGGGCGAGCGCGATTTCCACCCGCTGTCGGCCAACTTCCTGCTGTCGAAATACCTGCGCAGCCACTGGGAGAACTATTCCGAGGGCAAGCGCCGCGCGGGGCAAGTGGCCGACGTGGCCGACTGGCGGATCGCGCGCACGATCTTCGTCGCCGACGACGAGGCGACCGCCCGCCGCTACGCGATCGAGGACGCGGCCAGCCCGTACCGGTACTACTGGTCGCTGCTGCTGAAGAAGATGCTGCTGTCCAAGCGCGCAGGCATCTTCAAGGAAGATCCCGCCCAGGACGACTCCACGCTCGACATCGAGTACATGCTCGACCGGCTGGTGATCTGGGGCACGCCCTCGCGCGTGGCCGACCGCATCCTGGCCCTGCGCGAGGAGGCCGGCGACTTCGGCGAGATCGTCTACGCGAACATGGACTGGGTCGACGAGCGGCTCGCGCGGCGCTCGATCGAGCTGATGGCGACCGAGGTCATGCCCCGGGTGAACGCGGCGATCAGCGCCCGCGCGGCGCCGGTCGCACGCGCGGCGGCCTGACGCGAGGCGGCGGCCGCCAGCGGCGGCTTCCCCGGCGAACGGTTGCCGGATTCGCGTCGACTTCGGCCCGGCAGCGATCCGTTCGTCGGCGCCCGCGGCGATCGGTTGGCGAGGGCGGGCCGCCGGGAATATACGGCGGCCGACCGGCGGGCAGGGCGGACGGCCGGAACGACCCTCAGGCGGCTTGCACCCTGAACGAACCCCGTTCCAGTTCGTCCAGATGTCCGATCAGCTGGGTCTCCCAGGCGAGGTACTGCATCGCAGCCTCCCGGTTGCCCTCGTGGCGGTCGTGCACGAAGAACAGGTAGTCGATGCATGCCGCGTTGTCGGGCTGGTCCGGCGTGGCCGCGACCGGCAGCCCGGCCGCCTGCCAGGCCGCGAAACCGCCCTCGAGCAGCCGCGGTGGCGGGCCGCCGCGCTCGACGATGTCCACGGCAGCCGCCCGGGCGATTGCGGGTTCGTCCGCCACCAGCGTCACCGGACCGCGGGCCGCAAGCCGCTCGAGCACAGCCGCGATGCGCGGCCGGATGCCCCAGACGGCCGGGGCCGGGTGGGCGCGACGGTAGGCCATGCCCGCCCGCAGGTCGATGATCGGGGTGTCCTTCGCCTGCCCGGCGCCCACCTCCGCGAGGCCGGGCAGCACCGCCGGCGCGCGCGCCACCGGTGGCTGCCAGGCCAGGGGCGCCGACACGCCCCCGCCGAGGACCTGCGCATCGTGGCCCAGCTGGCGCAACCACATCGCGACGACCGGCGCCCGCACGCCCTCCGCGTCGACGAGCAGGATGCGCGCGCCGCGAACCCCCACCCACTGGTCGGTCGCCTGGATCAGCTGCCCGCCCGGGGCGTGCACGGCTCCCGGAAGACTGCCCTGCGCGAACTCCTCCTCGGTGCGCACATCGAGCAGGTAGGTCGTGCGGCTCGCGTCATCCAGCATCGCCGAGGCCTGCGCCGCATCCACCGTCGGCACCGCGAAGCGCGCGGCCAGCGCCGCGGCGCGCTCGCGCAGGGGATCGAGCGCCGCGGGTGGCGCCGGGTAGCGCCGCTGCGCGCCGCGCTCGAGCTGATGGCCGGCGAGGAACCAGCCCTGGGTACCGTCCTTCAGCGCCACCACCCGGTTCGGTACGCCGAAGTGGCGCAGCGTCTGGGCCCCGATGATCGACCGGGTACGCCCCGCGCAGTTGACCACCACCGTGGTGGAAGGATCGGGCGCGATGGCGGCGAGCCGCAGCGCCAGTTCGCCGTTCGGGCAGCAGATGCCGCCCGGGATGTTCATCTTCGTGTATTCGCCCCACGGACGGCCGTCGACGATCACGAAATCCTCGCCCCGCGCGCGCATCGCCAGCAGCTCGTCGGCCGTGATGCGAGGGGTGTCGCAGGCATGCTCGACCAGTTCGCCAAAGGTCTTGCTGGGCACGTTGACGCCGGCGAACAGCGTGTGGCCGGCAGCGCGCCACGCCGGGGCACCGCCCTCCAGCAGGCGTGCGCCGGTGTAGCCGAGCACGGCGGCGCGCGCGAGCGCGCGCCGGGCCACGCCGTCGCCATCGTCCATCAGCACCATGCGTACGTCGCGCCGCGGGGCGAGCCGCTCGAGATCGAGCTCGAAGCGGCTGTAGGGCAGCGGTACCGCGAAGAACGGATGTCCCTCGCCATACTGGCCGTGCTCGCGCACGTCGAAGAAGGCGATCTCCTCGCCATCGGCCAGCCACTGGCGGAGCATCGCCACGTCGACGCCGGGTACTGCAGGTGGTTTCGTGCTCATGGTCGGTCGTGAAGGTCGGGGTTGCAGGCGCGCAGCTTATCAGCACGGCGCCCCGATGCGACCGGCCCGGGCCCTCGCGTCCGCGCGCGTCGTCCACCGCTGCGCGCCTCGGTGGCCCTCCGGGGGAGCGCCGCCGCGAGCGCGTGCCATCCCGCAGGACGCGGCCGAGCGGATTGCCGATCGGGGGCGGGACCCGTGGCGACTGCGTCCCGCGCGAGGCTGCCACGGCTCGGGGGGACGGCTGGTCAGCGCGCCCGTCCCGAGGGCGAGCCGCCGCGCTGACGTAAGTTCGGGGGGACTGGCCGTCGAAGACGCGTGGTGTCGCGCGGACCCGACGCTTGATTGCCCGCACCCGGAGAAACCGATGCCGACCCTCGATGCCGCCGCCCGCGACCTGCTGTTCGTGCAGGCACGCACCTGCAACGCGTGGACCGCCCGCCCCGTCGAGGAGTCGACCCTGCGCGAACTCTACGACCTGATGAAGATGGCGCCCACCAGCGCCAATTGCAGCCCGGCGCGCATCGTCTTCGTACGATCGGACGAAGCGAAGGCGCGGCTGCGCGCGACGCTCGCCCCGGGCAACGTCGACAAGACCATGGCCGCACCGGTCACCGCGATCGTCGCCCACGACCTGGAATTCCACGAACAGCTGCCGAGGCTGTTCCCGCATGCCGATGCGCGCAGCTGGTTCGCCGGCAACGACGAACTGATCCGTACCACCGCGTTTCGCAACGGCACGCTGCAGGGGGCCTACCTGGTGCTCGCCGCCCGCGCGGTCGGGCTGGACTGCGGGCCGATGTCCGGTTTCGACGCGGCGGCGCTCGATGCGGCGTTCTTCCCAGGGACGTCCTGGCGCTCCAACTTCCTGTGCAACCTGGGCTACGGCGACCCCACCGGGCTGTTCCCGCGCAGCCCGCGCCTCGCCTTCGAGGAAGCCTGCCGCCTCGCATGATCGATCCGCATGAACGCCAGGACCTCCTCCCATGACTGACTCCACGCTCGACCCGCGGCCGGGACTGGGTCGCCTCGACGGGCGCATGGCGCTCGTCACCGGTGGCAACACCGGCATCGGCCGCGCGGTCGCGCTCGCCTACGCCGCCGAAGGCGCCGACGTCGCGATCGCCTGGTTCGACCGGGAACCCGAGGCGCTCGACACCGTCGCGCGGATCGAGGCCCTCGGCCGCCGCGCGCTCGCCCTGCGCTGCGACGTCACCGACGAGGCGCAGGTCGTCGCCCTGTTCGACGCGGTGGTCGGGGCGTGGGGCGCCGTGGACATCGTCGTGTCCAACGCCGGCATCCAGCGCCCGCAGCCCATCGTCGAGATGGAACTGGCCGACTGGGATCGCATGATGGCCGTGCACCTGCGCGGCAATTTCCTGGTCGGCCGGGAATCGGCGCGACGCATGATCCCGCGCGGCGCGGGCCGGATCATCACCGTGTGCTCGCAGCTGGGCTACATCGGCCGCGGGCACTACACCGCGTACTCCGCCGCCAAGGGGGGCGTGATCGCCTTCACGCGCGCACTGGCGAAGGAACTCGCGCCGCACGGGATCCTGGTCAACGGCGTCTCGCCCGGCCTGGTAGACACCGGCTTCGATCCACTGCCCGAGTCGGTCAAGGCTGCCCACGCGGCAAGCCTGCCGCTCGGGAGACTGGGTACGCCCGAGGACATGACCCCGGCGTTCGTGTTCCTCGCGAGCGAGGAGGCCCGCTATTACTGCGGGCAGCTGCTGCACCCCAACGGCGGGGAGATCATGCCGTAGCGCCTGCCGGCGACGGCACCTCGCCGGTCACGCGCCGCGCCGTCTCCGAGCCGCGCTCGACCCACACCGTCTCCGCCGCATCGGTATTGCCCACGCCGATGTAGCAGAACACCAGGGCCGCCTCCTCGGTCTCGGAGGCATTCGAGATCACGTGGATCGCGCCGCTGGGGATGTAGACGAAGTCACCGCCTTCGAGGATGACTTCCTTGCGGTCGCTGCCATCGCTGCGCGAGAACCAGGCGCGAATGCGGCCGTGCAGGATGTACCAGCACACGTCGTTGACCGTGTGATAGTGGATCGGGTTGGGCTGGGCGCCGGCCACCAGCACCGTGCGACCCATCGTCGCGTTCGAACCCTCGACCGTGCGATCGCTGATCCCGAAGCCGATGCGCAGCGGCGGCTCGTAGGTGGTATCGGTGCCGATCTGCGAGGGGCGGATCACGGTGGGCATCTGGCGATCGAAGGGGACCATCGGGTTCTCCTGGGTTCCTGCTTTCAATGCCCCGCGCACGGAGCGCGCGCGAGGTGCGGGTCGGGACATCGGGCGGGGCGCCGGGTACGCGGCCGCCCCACGCGGTGGACGGTGGCGCGCGTTCAGGCCTGCACGATCTCCACCGGGCAGCCCGCGTCGATGGCGCGCACGGTCGCCTCGAACGAGGCCACCGTCGCGAGCAGGTCCGACTGCGGGATGGGGAACGCGCGCTCGCCGCGTACGGCGAGGGCGAATGCCTCGAGCTGGGTGCGCATCGCGGATCTCGGCGGCAGCCGTTCGTGCGCGGGCGACTTCCCGCTGGCATGGCGCACCACCTCGCACTCACCCAGCGCTTCCGCGGATCCGCGCGACCCGAAGACATGTACGCGCCAGTACAGCGGCGAGGCCCGGACGCTCGCGAACATGCCGCTGACCGAACGGCCCGCGCGATCCTCGAGCACGTAGAGCGCGCTGACCGTGTCGAGCGGCGCCGGCGGCGGCTTGCGTTCGACCACCTGGGCGGTCACGCGCGTCGCACGCCCGATCAGGAAGGTGAACGCATCGACGATGTGCAGCCCGGCCCCGGTCAGCCCGGCGCCCGGGGATTCGGCGGGCGACTCCCGCCATCCGCCGCGCACGTTGTTCGAGTGCTCGTTGCTGAAATGCCCCTCGACGTGCAGCACCTCGCCGAGTTCGCCGGCATCGACCCATTCGCGCAGCCGCTGCATCGACGGCCAGAACCTGCGCAGATGACCCACGCCGAGGACGACGCCGGCGGCGTTGCAGGCCGAGATCATCGCCTGCGCGTCGGCGAGCGTCAGCGCGAGCGGCTTCTCGCAGAACACGGCCTTGCCGGCACGCGCGCAGGCCTCGACCTGCGCGCGGTGAAGCGAATGGGGTGTGGCCAGCACGACGGCACGCACGGCCGGGTCGGACAGCACTTCGGACAGGTCCGCGCCGAGTGCCAGGCCCTGTTCCCGGGCGTAGTCGCGATGCGCATCGAGCGCCGGATCGATCGCCCGCACGAAACGCAGCGGCGCCTCGGACCCCGCCTCTCGCATCGCCTGCACGTGTCCGCGACCCCATCGACCCAGGCCCGCGATCGCCGCCGTGATCATCCTTTCCTCCGTGGCCTCATTCGTTGCCTCTCACAGCCCGTAGACGCGGGCGGCGTTGTCGTGCAGCACCGCGCGGCGCTCCGCCGGACTCAGCACGGACAGGCAGGCATTCATCGTCGAGAACAGCGTCGCGTACGACGTCCACAGGCTCTCGATCGGGTAGTTGCTGCCGTACAGGCAACGACCGGGCCCGAAGGCGTCGAGCGTCTGCCTCACCACCGGCTCCCACAGCGCCAGCGAGCAGGCGTGGTCGAAGGTACCCAGGCCGGAGAGCTTGACGAGCACGTTCGGGCAGGCGGCGAGCGCCTTCAGTCCCATGCGCCAGCGCTCGACCCCCTCGGCGCTGCGCGACTCGAGCATGCCCGCGTGCAGCAGCACGAACGTGACCTCGGGGAAATCGCGCGCGAGCGATGCCGCGTCGGCCATCTGGGAGGCGAACACCTGCAGGTCGAACACCAGCCCGCGGCGGGCCACCTCGCGCAAGCCTCGGCGCCATTGCGCCGACATCATCACGTCCGGGCGTCGCGCGAAGCGCCAGGTCGGGTTTTCGTGCCAGTGCAGTTGCTGGCGGATCCCGCGCAGGTTGCAGGCCTGCGCCTCGCGATCGAGCGTGTCGGCGACATCAGGGGCCGCGAGGTCGGCATACCCGACCACCGCATGGGGAAACCCGTGCTCGGCCGCCTGCGACGCCACCCAGCGCGTCTCCTCGACCTCCGCTCCCGGCTCGACGTTGACCTGGATATAGACCGACTTCACGACCCCGCAGGGCTGTACGTCGGCCTTGAAATCCGCAGCCAGGTAGTCGCGACGCAGCGGCGCGTACTCGCCGAAGATGCGAGGCTGCGCAGGCCCGTTCAGCCACGGGGTGGCGGCATGGCGCCAGATGTGGTGGTGCGCATCGATCACCGGCTCCGGGATCATCTCGCCCCCCCTGCGTTCGGGGCGACGCGCGGACTCCTCGCTCGGTCGCGCGCCGTGCAGACGAGGCATGTGGAGGCGATCGTCCCTCCCCGGGCGCGTCTCATTCGGGTTCTATCCCCGCCTCGCGAATCTGGCGCACCCACCGCGGCACCTCGGCCGCGACGAACCGGGTGAATTCCTCGGGCCCCATCGGCGCGGCATCCACGCTGAGCCCCGCCATGCGCGTGGCGACTTCCGAGCGCGCCAGCGCCTTGACCGCTGCATCGGACAGCCGCTGCACGATCGCGGCGGGCGTGGCAGCCGGCGCCATCATGCCCCACCAGATCGTGACCTCGAAGCCGGGAAGGTCCTCGGCGAGCGCCGGCAACTCCGGCGCCAGCGCCGAGCGGTTGCGCGACGTGATGCCCAGCAGCTTGAGCTTGCCGGCCTTCCACTGGCCGATGCCTGCCGTGAAGTCGGTGAAGGTGAAGTGGATCTGCCCTCCCACGACATCGCCCACGGCGATCGGGATGCCCTTGTACGGCACCTCGACGAAGGTTACCCCGGCGAGCGAACGCAGCAGCCCGAGCGAGACCTGCGCTCCGCCCGAACCGAACCCGGCGGTGAGTTCGCCCTTGCGGGCGCGGGCAACCTGCACGAAGTCCTTCACGTTGGCCGCGGGGAAATCGGCGCGGGTGGCGAGAATCAGCGAGGTCTGGGCCAGGCGGGCCACGTAGGCGAAGTCCCGGATCGGATCGTAGTCGAGCTTGCGGAACAGCCCGACGTTGGCCGCCTGGGTCGTGTTGGTGCCCATCAGAACCGTGTAGCCGTCCGGCCGGGCGCGCGCCACCTCGGTGGCCGCGATCGTTCCCTGCGCCCCCGCGCGGTTCTCGACCACGACCGGCTGGCCCAGCACCTCCTGCATCGGGCCCGCGACCAGCCGCGCAAGCGAATCAGGGCCCGCTCCGGGCGGAAACGGCACGACCACCCGGATCGGTCGGTTCGGCCACGCCTGGCTCAGCACCGGCCCGCAGGCCAGCAAGCCGGCCGCGGTCAGGACAGACCCGGCCAGCACGACGCCGCGCCCGCCCGCTCGGCCCCATGGAGGCACGCGCGCCTCGCGGCAGGCGGTTCGCTCACGGCCCCCTGCGGCCGGGGTCGGGTGGATCGGCGACGCGATGCACGGCTGCGCGAGAACACGCTGCATGGCTTCCTCCTCCAGGACGGGGGACGGAGACTGTCGTGTGAGACGCCTGCAGCCACGCGACCACCCGGGTGCAGCTTACGCCCCCCGCGGCGGCCCGCGCAATGCGCGCCCGCGAGCCGGCCGGCCCTTCCCGCACTCAGTCCGCCTTGGCCCCCGCCTTGCGCAGGATCGGCCCGTAGCGCGCCGCCTCCTGCGCGATGAAGTCCGCGAAGGCGGCCGGCGACGGGCTGCTCGCCGCGTCCACCCCGAGTCCCGCATAGCGCTCACGCACCTCGGGTAGCTCATGGATGCGCACGAGTGCCGCGTGGAGCCTTGCCAGCACCGCGGGCGGCAGCCCCCGGGGCGCGAGGATGCCCCACCAGTTGACCAGCGAATAGCCGGGCAAGCCGGATTCGGCCACGGTCGGCACACCGGGTACGAGCGAGGTGCGCTGCGCGCTGGTGACCGCCAGCGCGCGCAGCTTGCCGGCGCGCACCTGCGCCAGTGCGATCGGCATGTCGGAGAACAGCACCTGCACCTGCCCGGCCACCAGGTCGTTGAGGGCGAGCACCGTTCCCTTGTACGGCACGTGCACCATCCGCGTGCCGGCGAGCGCGTTGAACATCTCGCCGCCCACGTAGGCCAGCGTGCCCGAGCCGCCCGAGCCGAACAGCGGCCCCTCGCGCCGGGCTCGCGCGTGGTCGACGAGTTCCCGCACGCTGGCCACCGGAAGCGACGGGGGCACCACCACCAGTTGCGGTGCCATCGCCACCAGGCTGACGGGCGCGAAATCGCGCTGCGTGTCATAGGGCAGCTTCGCGTGCAGCGCGGGATTGATCGCGAACTGGCTCATGTTCCCGTGCATCAGGGTGTGGCCGTCGGCCGGCGCCCGCATCGCGATCTCGGTGCCGATGATCCCGCTCGCACCAGGGCGCGCGTCGACCACCACGGGCTGTCCCCAGGCCTCGGAGAGCTTCTGCCCGAGGATGCGCGCGAGCGTGTCCGAAGTACCCCCGGGGGAGAACGGCACCACCATGCGGATCGGGCGCGACGGATAGTCGGGCGCCGCTGCCGTCCCCTCGACGGGCTGCAGCCCCGCCGCGAGCGCGAGGCCTGCGGCGACGACGAGCGCCGGCCCCTTGCACCCGGCCCCCGCCGTGCGGGCAAACAAGGTGCGACTGACGCCGTTCACGCGCGGCATGGCATCCTCCCCTGGATCCGGCAGGCCGGTGCGCTGGCGATCCCGCGCCGATGTCCCGCCCGTCCTGGCAGCGTACGATGCCGGAGTGGACCGTGGCAACGCGCGCGCGGTGAGCGCCCCGGATGCGGAGGCCGGGGCGACGCGGCCGGCGCCCGATGCCGTCAACCCGGGAGGAACGAGGTCATGGAGTTCGACGAGATGCACGAGCGCGGCCTCGCCCTGAGGCGCGAGCTGTTCGGCGAGGAAGCGGTCGCCCGGCGCATGGGCGCCATGGGCGAGTTCGGCGAGCCGCTGCAGCGCATGGTCAACGCCTACAGCTACGGCGATGTGTGGCAGCGTCCGCAGCTCGACCGGCGCTCGCGCAGCCTGGCGATGATCGGCATCACTGCGGCGCTGGGCCGGCCGACCGAGCTCAAGGTCCACGTGAGCGGCGCGCTGCGCAACGGCACCACGCCGGAGGAGATCCGCGAGGTGCTGCTGCTGGTGGCGCTCTACGCCGGGTTGCCGGCCGGGATCGACGCGCACAAGGCGGCCCTGGAGGCCATCGAGGCCCATGCCGCGCAGGCGAGTCCGGCGCCCGGCCGCGAGAGCCGATGAAGCGACGCCCGTCGGCGGAGAGGGCATCCCCGGCCCGGACGCGCGAGGGTCGCGTCCATACCGTGTCCGCCTCGCACCTGCACTCGCGTGCGCTGCGCTACTTCGACATGATCCGCCGCAGCGGATCGATCCGCGAGGCGGCGCGACGGTTGCATGTCTCCTCCTCGGCGGTGAACCGCCAGCTGCTGCAACTCGAAGCGGAGATCGGCACGCCTCTCTTCGAGCGGCTGCCCGGTGGACTGCGCCTGAGCGCCGCAGGGGAGGCGCTGTCGCGGCATGTGATCACGGTACTCCAGGACGCCCAGCGGCTGGCGGCCGACCTGGACGCGCTGGAAGGGGTCCGCCGGGGCAGCGTCGAGGTCGTGTGCGTGGAGGCGCTCACCGCGGATTTCCTGCCCGGCGTGATCGCGACCATGGCCAGCCGGTATCCGGGCGTTCGCATCGACGTGCGGATCGCCGGGTCGGCCGCGGCGGCTGCCACGGTGGAGGCGGGTGACGCCGACGTGGCGATCGGCTTC
>CAIKXV010000111.1 GCA_903831455.1 uncultured Pseudomonadota bacterium
GGATTGTCGGGATACTCGATCGCCAGCCAGTTCCACTCGCGCGGCAGCTCGCCGATGAGCGAGTCGTCCAGCCACGAGAACCGGTGCAGGAACGACCCGGGCTGCTGCTGGATGAACGAGGGGGTCAGCAGGCGGTTGGCCGGATGGCTGCAGTTCCAGAGGATCACGCTCGACCAGTTCTTGCGTGGATAGTCCTCGTTCCGGTTACCCAGGTACTTCACCGCCGCCTTGGTGCGGTAGTCGTGCTTGACCACCCGGACCGCGTACCTCGGGTCGCGCATCGCCCACAGCTGCGCGATGTCGGCCTGGCAGATCATGTCGCCGTCGGCAAAGATCGCCCAACCCTGGTAGCCGTTGAGGTGCGGGGTGAGGAAGCGCGAGTAGATGAACCGGTTGCTGCCGTCGGTATGCGTCTCGCGATAGCCCGCAAGGGTGTTCTCCGCGAGCGGGGTGAACTGAACGGGGAGCGACGAGCGCTCGAGCACGCTCTGGCAGAACGTGTGGTAGGCCACGGCTTCGCGCGGGTCGAAGCCGACCACGATCGGGATGCGATCGGTCACAGGTCGCCCTCCTTCAGCAGTGTGCGGGCGCGCGCGAGCGGCGCGCTCCACTCGCCCTGCTCCTGCTGGCGGAGCAGGTGGACCGACGGATACCACAGGCAACGCCCGTCGAGCCCCGACCAGTACCAGATGCGACCGGCCATGCGGGGCAGCAGCAGCAGGGTCGGCTGCCCGAGCGCGCCGGCGAGATGCGCGACGGTATTGCTGATGGTGACGACCGCATCGCACGTGGAGATGATCGCCGCCACGCCTTCGAGGTCCTCGCGCAGGTCCACGCCGGGTACGCGGTGGATCGTCACGCCGGTCGACGCACGGCAGCGCTCGAGCTCCTCGGGCGTGCTGCCGTACTGCAGATCGACCAGGCTCACGCCGATGCCCGCCAGTGCCGTGGCCAGCGCCTCGAGCGCGATGCTCTTGTCCGTGCCGATTCGCGCGTTGATGCTGCGCCAGGAGATGCCGACCCGTCGCCCCGCAGGCAGTCCGGCGCTGGTACGAACCTCGGCCACGCGATCCGGGTCGGCCCGCAGCCATCCGGTCCGCGACCGCGCAAAGTCCTCGACGCTGCGCCGGAAGGTCTGGCCCAGCGAGCCGATCGGAACCTGCTCGTCGTACCCGGACTCGGGCAACCCCTCGAGCCCGCCGATCACCCGCAGGCCCGGGAACGACCGCTGGAACAGCCCCACCAGCCGCGGGTCCAGCGTCACCGTCACCGGCTGCGGCAGCGCGGCGGCCTCCTGCAGCATCGAGCCGTGCAGGATCTGGTCGCCCAGCCCCTGCTCGCCCCAGACCAGCAACCGCGAGGCCGAGCGGTGGCCGTCCCAGCGGGGGCGGGTGGTCTGCAGCGTCGGCGAATCGTAGGCACGCGTGCGGAAGCGTGCCTCGTAATCGGCCCACCCGCGCGCGAAGTCCCGGGACTGCAGGCGCAGGATCGCCAGATCGAAGCGCCGCTCGGCGTCGCCCGGGGCCAGGCGCACGACCGTCTCGAGTTCGGCGATGGCCTCGTCGGTGCGCTCGAGACTGCACAAAACGGAGACCCGCACCGTGCGTGCGTGCGAGTCCTCGGGGGCGAGCCCGATGGCCCGTCCCACGCACTCCAGCGCCTCCGCGGAGCGTCCAAGCCCATTGAGCGCGAGCGCACGGTTGCTCCATGCACGCACGTGGTCCGGATCGATGCCCAGTGCATGGTCGTGATCGGCCAGCGCGGCCTCGAACCGATGCAGCGCCTGCGCGGCGGCGCCCCGATTGGTCCAGGCCTCCGCAAAATCGGGGCGCAGCCGGGTCGCCTCGTCGAAGTCGGCCAGTGCCTCCTCGTGGCGCTTGAGCGCGTGCAGGGCGTTGCCCTTGTTCGACCAGGCCTCCGCCGCCTGTGGCGCGAGGCCGACCGCCTGCAGGTGGCACGCCAGCGCGTCCTCGTGGCGATGCTGTCGCCCGAGGATCACCCCTTTCGCCGACCACACCGAGGCATTCGCCGGCTGCAGCGCGAGCGCGCGCTCGCAGCTGGCCAGCGCGCCCTCGCCGCGGTCGAGGTCCTGCATCAGCACCGCCCGCTCGATCCACAGGGCCGCATCATCCGGCGCCGAGGCCAGCACGGCGTCGAGTTCCGCCAGGGCCTCGGTGCGGCGACCGAGCCGCACGAGGAGCCTCGCACACCGCGCGCCGATGTCGGGGTCCGCGCCGCGCGGCCTCGCGTCCCTCAGGGCCGCGAGGGCCGCGTCGATGCGCCCCAGCTGTTCGAGGACCGCCGCCTGCCCCAGCACCACTCCCGGGTGATCCGGCGCGAGCGCCGCGGCGCGCTCGAACAGCGCCAGCGCCTCCTCGGGCGAACCCGACCCCGCCAGGACGGCTGCAAGACCCGCAAGCACGGCCGGATCCTCGGGACGAAGCTCGGCCAGCGTGCGCCAGTGCGCGGCCGCCGACGGAAGGTTCCCCTCGCCCTGGTGGGCCCGCGCGGCGAGTGCGAGCGCACCCGGATGGCGCGCGTCGGCGGCGAGCACGCGCTCGGCATGGGCCCTCGCCTGCGCGGGCTGGCCGCCCGCCAGCGCGATCAGGCCGAGGTTCACCCTCGCGTCCGCGCTGGCAGGATCCACCTCGACCGCGCGGGCCGCAGCCTCGCGCGCCTCCTCCATCCGGCCCTGCTGCAGCAGGGCCGCCGAGAGGTTGGTGAGCGTGGAGGGACGATCCGGCAGATGGCCCAGTGATGCCCGGAAACAGCGCTCGGCGCCGACCGGATCGCCCGAGCCGAGGCAGGCCAGACCATCCAGGAAACTGCGGCGAGCCTGTTCGAATGAATCCATCGCATGTCCTGCCAGTGAAGAGGAGCATCCCACCGCCACCGCGACGTGCGATTCGAGGCACACGCCTGCCGTGGGACCCGACCGGCCGCTCGGCGGCAGCCACGGGTGGACCGACTGCGACGGGGATCGCGCTGCTGCCGCGCGACTATACCAACAACCCCCGGGCGACCGCCGACGCAGGATCGACCCTCGCGCGCACCCGGTGGCGAATGGCCGACATTGCGGCTATGGTGCGCGAGCGTCGGTCCGCGCGTGAGTCCCGTCGGCCTGCGCGCGGCATGCCCGCAGCCCTCCAGAACCGGAATCCCTCGATGACCCGTACCCTGCCCAGCCGAACCCCGATCACGCGCAAGCCCGCTCCAGCCGCGACCCGCGGTGACGCCCCTCCCGTCGGCCTCCCGGCCTCCGATGACCGCGCCACGCCCGTCCACCGACCGCGGTCGCACCGGCTGCGGGTCGCCGGGGCGCGCGCGCGGGCCTTTGTCGGGACCTCGGCAAGAGCCGGTCTCGCGCTGATGCTCGGTGCTGGCTCCTGCGCCGCGCTCGCACAGGGCGTGCAGGCCAGCTTCCCGACCCGCCCGGTACGCCTGATCGTGCCCTTCGCGCCCGCGGGCGTGAACGACATCGTCGCCCGGCTGGTCGGCACGCGGCTGCAGGAACGCTGGGGACTGCCGGTGGTGGTCGACAATCGGGCCGGAGCCGGGGGCAACATCGGCACCGAACTGGGGGCGCGCGCGAATCCCGACGGCCACACCCTGCTGGTGGGCTCCAGCAGCACGCTGGGCAGCAACACCAGCCTGTACGAAAAACTGCCGTTCGACGTGCTGAGGGATTTCGCGCCCGTCTCGCTCATTGCCACCGCCCCGTACGTGCTGGTGGTGAACCTGCAGCTGCCGCCGCGGCAGGTGGCGGACTTCGTGGCCCTGGCCCGATCGGCGCCCGAGCGCCTGTCCTACTCGTCGTTCGGCGAGGGCAGTTCTGCCCATCTGGTCGGAGAGCTCTTTCTCTCCCGCACCGGCATCCGCATGGTGCATGTTCCCTACAAGGGAGGCGGCCCGGCGCTCACCGCGGTGCTGAGTGGCGAGGTGCAGGCCACCTTCGCCAACCTGTCCGTGGCCCTCCCCCAGCTGCAGGCGGGCAAGGTGCGCGCGCTGGCGGTCACGACGCCGAAGCGGACCCGCTCGCTGCCCGAGGTCCCCACCTTCACCGAGGCAGGCGTGAAAGGCTTCGAGACCTCCGCCTGGGTCGGTGTCGTGGCGCCGGCCGCCACGCCGGCCGCACTGGTCCGTCGCCTGAATGCGGACCTGCACGCGGTGGTGGATACCGCCGAGATGCGTACGCAACTCGACTCGCGCGGACTGGATCCGTGGCTCAGCACGCCAGCCGAGTTCGCCGCCCATCTGCAGCGCGAGATCCGCAGCTGGGACGCGGTGATACGCACGGCCGGCGTGAGACGACTCTGAACCGGCACGCCCGATCGCCGACCGCACCGCGAGCGTCCGAGCGACGCGGTCGGGCCGCGACGCCGCGGGCCGACCCCTTCGTCGGCGCGTCTGCGCGCCGGATCGGGCGCTCGCCTGCCATCCGTGCGAGGCCCCGGAGCGCAGCGGCGCGCAGCCCTTCAGCCGTCCCCGGTGTCTACGGCCGGCGCCCACCCCGGGACGCAACGCCCCCGCGCGGATCGAACACCGTCACAGGCCGTCGATGAACGCGCGCGACGACATCACCGTTCCGAACAGCGGCAGGATCTTCTCGCACTCGATCCGGTGCAACTCGGGGTCCGGGCTCGCGCAGCAGTCCTCGAGCACCTTCACCACGAAGCCGGCGTCGTCGGCATAGCGCGCAGCGCTGTCGACCACCATGTGCGTGTAGACGCCGCACAGGGCCACCGTGTCGACACCCTGCCGATGAAGCCAGGTCTCCAGCGCGGTGTTGTGGAACGGACTGACCGCCCGCTTCGTGTAGACCATGTCGCCCGCATGCGGCGCGATGGCCTCCGGGAACTCGAGCCCCCAGGTGCCGATCACGATCGCTTTCGACTCCTTGAGATGGGCGAGCCGTGACGAGCGACTGATGGCGTCGGCGTAGTCGGCACGGAAACCCACCCGCACGTAGACCACCGGCATCCCGCGCTCGCGCATCGCGCCGATCACGGTGGCGATCCGGGGAATCAGCCCCCGGGACTCCACCACCTGCGCGAAGCCGCGCGAGCCGACCTTGCCCTTCGGGTCGACCAGTTCATTCTGCACATCGAGCACGAGCAGTGCGGTGCCGGCCATGCGTGGACTCCAGCGCGGATTGACGATGCGCCGGATGCTGCCACGGGCGGGCGGGGCTGTCATCGACGACGGGGCGCGGGTGCACCCCGCGGGCGCGCGCCTGCAGGCACCTGGCACGGCCGGCGCGAACACCACCGCTCGACCAGGGCCCTCTGTCTCGCGCCGACCGGAACCGAGGACTGCAGGCTTCGCGCCGCGCGGGCGTGCCGCCGCGACCGGGGATGCACGCCGGCCTTCGCGACGCGATGCGCCGCGCCTTCCCGATCGCCACGCGATCCGGCCAACCGTCCGCGAATGGCCGATGCCCGCCCGCGCCGGGTGCAGCTCCCCCCGCTTCAGCGGGCTTCGAGCAGCGGCAGCGGGCAGTGCAGCAGCGCGCAGGCAGTCCTGAGCAGATCGGCCTCGGCCGGCCGGACGACCCGATCGTGCAGGGTGACCGTCGCCATCGCGGTGACCAGGTCGCGCTTGTCCTGGGGGGCCAGCGCATCCAGCTCGTCGAACGCCTTCCACAAACGGGGCGGCCAGTCCGCCGGAGGCTCGGCCGGCATGCTCGGGCGCATCCCGAGCAGCGCGAGGCCGGCCGCGGCCGCCTGCCCGGCCACGTGCGCATCGCCCTCGGCCCCATGCCAGGCCAGCACGCCCATCAGCCGGCCCACCGACTCGCCGCAATCGGCCAGGGTGCGCCGCGCCGGCGGATGGCGCCTCGTCGCGGACTCGCGCACCCAGAGGCTGGCGAGTCGCGCGACGCAGAATTCGAACATGTCCATCCGACCGTCGGCCATTGCGACCCGGTTGAGCAGGGTGCCGAGGTCACTGCGTTCCCGGTCGGCGAGCGTGCGAAGCCGGGGAAACAGCGCCTGAACGGCGGGCAGTCTCACCCGTGGATCGAGATCCCGGACCGTCGCGAACACGACCTGCACGCGAGCGCCGCGCTCGCCGCCGATCATGCGCGAGACCGTCTCCTGTTGCCGTTCGCGCACCGCTGGGTCGTGGGAGAGCACCAGCGCGAGCAGCACCTCGACCGCCTGCCGCGGCGTACCGGCATCCCGCGCAACGGCCGGCACCGATCGCAGGAGGTCGTTCGCAAGCGGCGAGAGATTCGTGTCGACGGTGCCGACTCGCCCGGCGACCGACTGCGGCGTGAGTACCCCGCGCGCCTGCGCAACCTCGCCCGCCAGCGTCGAGACGCCGGCCGCTTCGGCTTCGGACGAACCGACCGCCCGGACTGGGGAACCCGCATCGCGCGTCGCGCCTCCCCGAGCAACGCCCGCCGGAGTCGGGGAGACACGCTGGCGCGCGCGTGCCGAGCGATCCAGCACGCCGATCCGATCCCAGATGGGCGGATGCGTCGCCATCCACCGACGCACCCCCTGCGCGAAGAACAGATGCGCCGCCTCGTCGGCCTGGGGGGCACGCAGCCTGCCGGACTCCGACTGCCTGGCGATCGCGACCAGCGCGCCGCGCAACCCGTCGGTGTCGCGCGTGAACTGCACGGCCGAGGCATCCGCCAGCCACTCGCGCTGGCGCGAGATGCCGGCCTGGAGCACGCGGCCCACGAACCCGCCGAGCAGGCCGATGGCCATCACCGGCAGCCCCAGCACCCCGACGGAGGAGCCTCTCGCGCCATCGCGCGACTCGAGGATGATCCGCCCCAGGTGCGCGATGCCGAACAGGCCGGCGATCCACGCCATCAACTGCACGTTGAGCCGCATGTCGCCATTGAGGATATGGCTGAACTCGTGCGCGATCACGCCCTGCAACTGGTCGCGATCCAGGGCCTGGAGCGCGCCGCGGGTGATCCCGATGGTTGCCTGCGACGGTGACAGGCCGGCTGCGAACGCGTTGATCGAGGGCTCATGCTCGAGGACGTAGACCTCGGGCACGGGGAGCCCGGCGGCGATCGCCATCTCCTCGACGACGTTGAGCAGTCGCCGGACCGCCGGGTCGGCATTGTCGCGGGTGGCACGCACGCCCCCGAGCGATCGGGCCACCTCGCCGCTGCGCGCGAGCGCGTGGCGCCGGACCACCACCGGGACCCCCAGCGCGAGCGTCCATCCGACGAGGATCAGCGCGTTCAACCCCGGCTGCGCCGATAACAGCTCCATCGGTCCCGGGAACACGCGGGCGGTGGGCTTGCCCGCAGTGGTTGCCACGGCCCCCTGGTACCAGTCGGCCCCTCCGAGCGCGAACAGGGTGAAGATCCAGAGCAGCACGACGACCGCTGCGATGGCGAAGACGAACAGGGCGACCAGCTTCCTCGAGCGGCTACGGGCCTGGTCCTGTGCGGTGTAGAAGTCCACGGCGGATCTCCTCTCGTCCGATCACCGATGACCGGCGCTCGTGCGCTTCATGCAGGGCTGCCCGTCGCATCGGCGTGCGCGAGGCCGCCGAGCAATGGCAACGGGCAATGGAGCACCGCGCAGGCCGTGCGCAGCAGGTCGGCCTCGACCTCGCGCAAGCGGCCATCATGCATCA
>CAIKXV010000112.1 GCA_903831455.1 uncultured Pseudomonadota bacterium
CGCATCGTGGCCGGTCACCACACGCCGCACCTTCAGGTTCATTGCCCTCTCCCTCGCTTGCAGACCGATCGCCACATCGATCGGCCGCCTCGTCCGTTGTCCGCCTGTACGGCGGGTGCAGCCGCCGCGCGCGTGCCGGCCGCTACTGCGGCTCGATTCCGGCCAGTTTCACCAGCTCCGCATACTTGCGCAGCCCCTCGGCCAGGTCACGCCGCAGGTCCGCCGGGCCGGTGCCCGTCACCTCGAGCATCATCGCCGCGTAGCGCTCGCGCACCTCGGGCATCGCCAGCACCCGGCGCACCTCGGTGCTCAGCCGCTCGATGACCGCCGTGGGCGTGCGCGCCGGCGCGAACATGCCGTACCAGCCGCCGTCGAGCACCACGCCCTCCACCCCCGCCTCGGCCATGGTCGGCACATCGGGCAGCGCGGCCCAGCGCTTGCCGCCGGCGAAGGCGATCGGCCGCAGCTTGCCCGCACGGATGTGCGGCATCGACAGCGGCGGGGTGACGAACATCATCTGGATATGGCCCCCCATCAGGTCCGAGATGGCGGGGCCGGCGCCCTTGTACGGCGCGTGCGCCACGCTGATGCCCGCGCGCGAGGTGAACAGTTCGGTAGCCAGGTGCAGCGCGTTGCCGAAGCCCGGCGTGCCGTAGGTCAGCTGCCGACCGGGCGTGCGCGCGAGCGCGATCAGCTCCTTCACCGACCGCACCGGCAGCGCGGGGTTCACCACCAGGATGTAGCCCGGTCCGGTCACCACGCTGGCCACCGGCTCGAGGTCCTTCTGCGTGTCGAAGGGCAGCTTGCGGTAGAGGCTGGGGTTGATCGCGATCGAGGTCGACACCAGCAGCACGGTGTGCCCGTCCGGCTCGGCGCGAGCCACCGCCTCGGTTCCGGGCACGCCGTTGGCGCCCGGGCGGTTCTCCACCACCACCGGCTGGCCCAGTTGCGCCTGCAGCGGCGGGGCGAGGATGCGGGCGATCGCATCCGGCGCCCCGGCGGCGAACGGCACGATCACCCTCACCGGACGCGTCGGCCAGGACTGCGCGCAGGCAACGGTCGCAGCCACCACCAGAATCGGCGCGCTCGCGCGCGCCACGATGCGGGCATTCATTCCCGACACCCTCCTCCGAACCCTGTCCGGTCTTGCGCCGGCGCCTCCCCGGCCTGGGGCCCGGTGGCGTCGCGGTCGTCGTGGTGCAGGCGCATGATCAGCCATCGCCTGCAAGGGAACGCTAGCATGATTGGCGAATCCGGGCAGCGGGTGGCTGATGGAGGCCGGGGACGCGAGCCGCAGCCCCTGCGGGGAGCCCTGCAACCCCGGCACCCGCGCGTACCCCGCACGGCCTGCCCGCGTGCGTCTCCCGGGACGCCCCGGGTGCCCGTTGACGACAGGCCGTGCCTGCCGATGCAGGCTTACCGTCGCGCACGGCCGCGCCCACGAACACGTGTCCGTACCGACGCACGCATGAGGGCGCCGTTGCGTGCCGCACCAGCGAAGCACGGCAAAGCCCGACGCGCACCGCTTTCGACGCGGGGGCATGCGCAACCCCGCGCGGGGCGGCGACAACGTGCTGCACTCCGCGTGTACTGCGCCGCCGTGGCGTCCGAGGCCCGCCGCCCTCGAAACGGTCGGCCCGGCGACTCGCTATACTGGACCGCGCAGGCCGATGTCATGCCTGAACACGAGGAGCATCACGCAATGGGTTCGCCAGCAGCCGCGGGAGCAGCACTGTCCGGAATCAAGGTGGTTGACCTCACCCAGTACGAGGCCGGCACGTCGTGCACGCAGGCGCTGGCCTGGCTGGGCGCGGACGTCGTGAAGATCGAGCCGCCCACCGGCGAGAGCGGCCGCTACGCGTCGACCAACGACCGCAAGCTGGACTCGTACTACTTCATCCTGATGAACGCGAACAAGCGAAGCGTCGTCTGCGACATGAAGTCCGGGATCGGCAAGGCCACGCTGATGCGCCTGATCGAGAAGGCCGACGTCCTGATCGAGAACATGTCGCCCGGGGGCATCGAGCGGCTGGGTTTCGGCTACGACGTGGTGAGCAAGGTCAATCCACGGCTGGTCTACGCGCAGATCAAGGGCTTCGCACCCGATGGCCCCTACGCCAACTACCTGAGCTTCGACATGATCGCGCAGGCGGTCGGCGGAGCCTTCGCGATCACCGGCGAGGCGGGCGGGCCGCCGATGCGGCCCGGTCCGCACGTGGGCGACACCGGAGCCGGCCTGCACTGCCTGGTGGGCATCCTCGCGGCGCTGAACCAGCGTCATTCGACCGGGCGGGGCCAGCGCATCGAAGTATCCATGCAGGACGCGGTGATCAACTTCAACCGCATCGTGTTCGCCGGCCAGTTGATGACCGGCCAGCCGGTGGCGCGCTCCGGGAACCAGAGCTCGCTCGGCGCGGCTGCGCCCAGCGAGCTCTACCTGTGCAAGCCCGGGGGACCGAACGATTACGTGATGGTCTACACCACGCGGGCGGGCAACTGGCACTGGCAGCGGCTGCTGAAGGTGATGGGCCGCGAAGACCTGCAGGACGACCCTCGCTTTTCCACCCCGGGCGCCCGCGCGAAGAACGCGAAGGAAGTCGACGCACTGGTCGGCGCCTGGTGCAGCACGCGCACCAAGGTCGAGGCGATGGAGACGCTGCAGGCCGCCGGCGTGCCCGCGGGTGCGGTGCTCGACACCCGGGAACTGATGGAAGACCCCCACCTGCGCGCTCGCGGCATGTTCGCCGACATCGAGCACGCGACGCGCGGCCGGATGTCCATGCCGGGCTGGCCGGTCAAGATGACGGAGTCGAGCGTCGAGGTGACCGCCGCGCCGCTGCTGGGCGAGCAGACGGCCGACGTGCTCGCCGAGTGGCTCGGCATGGACAATGCACAGATCGCCGAGTACACCACCGTCAATCGCCCGGCCGCCTGAACGGCCCGCGATGGCCCACGCCGCGAACTTCACTGGAGTCCCGATGCCCCCGTTCGTCTGTCGCCGCCGGATGGCAACCGCCGGGCCGCTGCTGCTGGCTGCGATGCTGGTATCGGGCACGGCGCTGGCCCAGGCCTATCCGTCCCGGTCGATCCGCATCGTCGTGCCCGGAACGGGCGGTGGCGGAGACTTCGCCGCGCGGCTGATCGGCCAGGGTCTGTCGCCCGTGCTCGGGCAGCCGATCGTGATCGAGAATCGACCGGTCGGGACCATCCCCGGGGAGATCGTCTCGCGGGCCACGCCCGATGGCCACACGCTGCTGCTGTCGGCATCCACGCTGTGGCTGGCCCCGCTGCTGCAGGCCAATGTTCCGTACGACCCGATGCGGGACTTCACGCCGATCTCGCTGGTCACGATGTCGCCGAACATCCTCGTGGTCCCGACAGCGCTGCCGGTCAGGAGCGTGAAGGAACTCGTCGCGCTCGCCCGCAGGCGCCCCGGTGAACTCAACTACGGCTCGGGGGCTGCCGGCTCGTCGAACCACCTGTCGGCCGAGTTGTTCAATGCGATGGCCAAGGTGGACATCCGCCGCATCAACTACAAGAACCCCTCGCAGGCGGTCACCGACCTGATCTCGGGCCAGATCCAGGTGCTGTTCTACAACGCATCGACCGTGATACCGCATATCCAGTCGGGCAAGCTGCGGGCGCTCGCGGTGACCAGCGCCCAGCCGACTGCCCTCGCCCCGGGGATCCAGCCCATGGCGCAGGCCGGGCTGCCTGGCTACGAGGCGGTCGCCACCTTCGGGCTGTTCGGGCCTGCGGGCCTGCCCGCATCCGTGGTCGCCACGCTGAATGCCGAGGTGGTGCGGTTCATCACCCGCCCCGACGTGAAGGAGAAGTTCATTGCCGCCGGCAGCGAGGCCATCGGCAGCACGCCGGAGGAACTCGGGGCCCTGCTCAAGAGCGACGTCGCGCGCTTCGGCCGGCTGATCCGGGACGCCAACCTTCGCGCCGATTAGACCACCCTGTGCCCGCGGGAATGCAAGGCCCCGGGAATTCACACGCGTGGCTGCCGCGGCAAGCCGCGAGCACGCGCCGAGGAGGACGGATGTATCGATTCTGCGCTGTCTCGATCGCAGTCGTCGTGGCGGCTCCCGCCTGGGCCCAGCAGCCGTCGTGGCCGGTGAAGCCGCTGCGCATGGTGGTGCCCTTCGCGCCGGGCGGCAGCAATGACGTGTTCGCCCGGGCCATCGCCGATCGGCTGCCGGTGGCGCTCGGACAGCCGGTGATCGTCGACAACCGTCCCGGTGCCGGCAGTGCCACCGGGACGGCCTACGCGGTGCGCTCCGCGCCCGACGGGCACACGCTGCTCGTGGTGTCGAGCACGCTGACCACGCTCGCCGCGGTACAGCCGAACCTGCCCTACAGCGTTCCGTCGGACCTCGCGCCGATCGGCCTGATTGCCCGCAGCGCGATGGGACTGTTCGTGCATCCGGCACTGCCGGTGAAGAGCGTCAAGGACCTCGTGCAGCTCGCGCGCGCTCGACCCGGGGAGCTCACCTATGCGACGGCCGGCATCGGGGGCATCAACCAGTTCGCGACCGAGATGTTCCAGTCGATCGCCAGGGTGAAGTTGACGCACGTGCCCTACAAGGGCAACGCGCCGGCACTGGCCGACGTGATGGGCGGCCATGTGCAGATGATGATCAGCAGCCTTCCGCCCGCGTTGCAGCACATGCGCAGTGGGCGCTTGCGGCTGCTGGCGGTGACGAGCGCGGAACGGTCGCAGTTTGCGACGGGGTTTCCAACGATGGACGAGGCCGGCGTGCCCGGTTATGCGGCGGAACTCTGGTGGGGATTGGCCGCGCCGGCGCGAACCCCGGATCCGGTGATTCGTCGACTGTCGCAGGAGTTGCAGAGGATCCTCGGCGAGAAGGACCTGCGGCAACGCTTCCTGGATGAGGCGGCCATTCCCTCTCAGGGGAGCCCTGAATCGTTCGGCGACCTGATTGCGCGCGACCTCGCGATCTGGCGGAAGGTGGCGGCAGCAGGCGGCATCCGGGCGGATTGAGGGGCAGCAACAGCGAGGCGTCCCTCGTCTCACCCCGGGCCAACGCGGGGTCCCCTTCGGGTCGGCCGATCGACGGTGGCGGCTGTCGAGGGGCCCGTCGAAGATCCGTGCAGATCGTCACGCGCACCGTCGTGGGCATGCCTCGATGCCGCGTGTGCATCCGACGTCGCGCGCTCGGACGTTGCATGACCGCCTCAGCCGGGCAGCATCGGCTCCCTCCGGCGGACGCGACTGCAACGTCGACCGTACGCCCTGCCGCGAGGCCCGCCCCGTGCGGCATGCCGCACTGGCAACCCCATCCGGTCGGGGCAGCGTGGCGCGCGCGGTGCAGGCCACGGGAACGCACAGCGGCCGATCCGCGCCCGGGATCGCGGTGGGCGTGCCTCGAGGACCTGCGCTTCGCAGGAATTGGCGGACGCCGGCGAGCGGCCTTCGAATTCGCTCGGGGTCGCCAGGCAGTGCTGTTTGCCGGTAACGGCACGCGCGGCACCCGGACGCGCCGCCTGCCGGGACGGTTTTTGAAATATGGGATACTTCGGGCTGACACTCGGTGGAGCGGCTCGCACGCGCGCCTGGCGACGGGACCCTCCCGGCCGGCCGCCGCCCCCACGGATTCGCGTTGGAGAGCTGCCCATGCGCACGCCGCCCTGGCACGTCGGCCTGCTGGTGCCCGACAACAACACCACCATGCACGTCGAACTGCCGGCGTGGCTGGCGGCCGGTTCGACCTGTCGACGAGTCGGAATCCCGCGCGCGCCCGGGCTGCTCACCCTGCCGGATCTCGACCCCTATGTCGCGCATGCGATGCGGCTCGCCGAGGCCTTCGCCGGCGCGACCGACGTCACGGTCTACGGATGTACCGCGGCGGGCATCCTCGCCGGACCGTCGCGAGACGCGACGATCGCGGCCGACCTGACCGCGATCACCGGCACGCCCGCGGTCACCACCGCCGGGGCGATGCTCGCGTGGCTGCGTGCGCAGTCGGCACGCCGCATCGCGCTGGTGACGCCCTACTCGGACGCGGTGAACGCCCAGCTCGCAGGCTTCCTCGGCGCCGCCTCCATCGAGGTGCAGGCGCTGTCGACCTTCAGGGCTGCAGGCGTGGACGAACTCGGGCGCATCACCGCCGAACAGGTGGCCGAGCGCGCGGACGCACTGATGGCGCGCGAGGGCAGCGGCTGCGACGCGCTGTTCATCGGCTGCTCGCAGCTGCCCACGCACTCCATCCTCGCGGGCCTGCAGGCACGCCATCCCTGCCCGGTGTCCTCGTCGATCCACGCCACCGCGTGGCAGGTCGTCGAGCAGATGGGCGCCCATGTCGCGGCCTGATCCGGCGGTGCTCGCCGAGGCTGGCGTGCAGGTCTATGCCGGTACCGCCGGCCATTCGGCGTGGTTCTCCTCCGACCTGGGCGAGACCTGGGTGCACCCGAACAGCCACTCGGGCATGTACCTCGAGGCGCGGGTGTGGAGTTTCGCCTGCCACCCGGCGCAGCCTCGCTACCTGTACGCCGGCACCGACCACGGCCTCTACCGCTTCGACGAGACCACGCTGCGCTGGAGCGCGATCGACTCGCCGATGAGCGACATCTGGTCGGTGGCGATCGACCCGCGCGATCCCTCGCGCCTACTCTGCGGTACCCGACCGGCCGGCTTCTGGTGCTCGCCGGATGCGGGGGCGAGCTGGCAGCGGCTGGACGCACCGGGGCTGCGCGACTTCTCCGAGATCGTGAGGGGGCCGACCCGGGTCACGCAGATCCTCTTCGATCCGATCGACGAGGACACGGTCTGGGCCGGCGTGGAGATCGGCGGCATCTTCCGCAGCACCGATCGTGGCCTCACGTGGACGCCGCTCGACCGCGGCCTGGTCTCGGCTGACGTGCACGGGGTAGCGGTGTCACGGGACGAGGCCGGCGGCAAGCGGTTGCTGGCCACCACCAACCACGGGCTGCACCTGAGCCACGACAACGGCGACACGTGGGCACTGCACCCCCTCGACACGCCGTGGCAGTACATGCGCGCGATCGTCGCCGACCCGACCGACCTTCGCACGCTGTGGATGACCAACGGCAACGGCCCGCCCGGGTCGACCGGTCGGCTGTGGCGCAGCCGCGACGGCGGCCTGGACTGGCAGCCGGTCGCGCTGCCCGGATCGCTCAACAGCACGCCATGGTGCGTGGCCTCGCACCCGTCGGACCCGTCGCTGCGTTTCGTCTGCACCAACCTTGGCCAGCTGTTCCGCAGCCTCGACGCCGGCGAGAGCTGGGAGCGCCTGCCTCATGAATTCGGCGAAGTGCGGGCGCTGTGCTGGCGGCCCGTGCCGCCGTCGCTCGGGCGCGGCGCCGAACATTCGCTGACCCGACGTCCGCCACCACCGGCGACGGTCGCCCCCTGACCGACACCCTGCCACCGCGCAGGGCGGGACGGTCCCCGGACTCCCCTTCTGCATCGCGCCGCATGTCGGCGCAGTACCCGCAACCGAGGAACCCATGAGCCTTTTCCAGGACGAGCCCGCCCGATTCCGCGCCCCTGCCGGCGCCTGCGACGCCCACTTCCACGTATTCGGCCCGGCCGAGCGTTATCCGTACGGCGACGAACTGCGCTACGCGCCGCCGCTCGCGCCGCTCGAGGACTACCTCGCACACGCGCAGGCCAACGGCTTCGAGCGCTTCGTGTTCGTGCAACCCAGCGCCTATGGCCGCGACAACGCCTGCATGCTCGACGCGATGACGCAGATCACCCTGCCCTGCCGCGGCATCGTCGACGTGGACGAGAATGTGCCCGATGCCGAGCTCGATCGCATGCACGCGCTCGGTGTGCGCGGCGTGCGCCTGAACGTGCGCCCGATCAAGCCGTTCGAGGCCGGTTTCACGCAAACCCTGCTGCCACGCATCGAGCGGCTGGACGCGCGGCTGTCCGAACGCGGATGGCAGATCGACTTCCTCACGCCGGGCTGGTGCACGCACGAGCTGCTGCCCACGCTGCGGCAGCTGCGCTCGCAGCACACCATCGCGCACATGGGGCTGTTTCTCGCCAAGGACGGCCCGGACACCGCGGGCTTCCGCGCCTTCCTCGACCTGCTGGAGAACGGCCCGGGCCGCACCTGGGTGAAGCTCACCGGCGTCTACCGGATGTCGGAGACGCCGGGCTTCGGTGACGCCGATCCGATCGCGCAGGCGCTGATCGCCACCGCTCCCGATCGCATCATCTGGGGCAGCGACTACCCGCACCTGTCCTTCGCCGACAAGGTCGGCAGCAACCAGCTGTTCAACCTGCTGCTGCGCTGGGCGCCCGACGAGGCGGCACGGCATCGCATACTGGTCGACAACCCCAAGGCGCTGTTCGGGTTCTAGCCGCGCAACACCCCTCGGCGCGCGGGGCCCGCGCGCCGATATCGCGGCACCCGATCGACGTGGCCGCAGCCGCGGCGCTGGCCGGGCGTCAGGCCAGCGCCTTGCGCAGTTCCGAGGTCACGCGCCCGCCCTCGGCGAGCATGAAGGCGATCTCGCTGTTGGTGGTGACGAAGCGCATGCCCTTCCGGATGAACTCGACCTGGCGGGCGAGGTTGCGGTCGCCCCCCACGCCGGCGATCTTGCCGTGGGCCTTCGCAGCGGCGATGACGCGGTCGAGCGCGGCCAGATGCCGCGGGCAGCCGAACTGGCCGGGCAGGCCGAGCGCGGCGAGCAGGTCGTTCGAGCCCACGTGCAGCACGTCCACCCCGTCCACCGCGGCGATCGCCTCGACGTTTTCGAGGCCCTCGCGCGTCTCGATCATGCATACCGTGAGCACCGCGCTGTCGAGCGCCGCCACCGCATCGACCAGCGGCGTGGGCCGGTAGTCGAACATCGGATAGCCGCCGCCCACCGAGCGACGGCCCACCGGCGGGTAGCGGCAGCGGTCGACCGCACGCTTCGCCTCGGCGGCGCTGTTCACGTCGGGGAACACGATGCCGGTGACGCCGTTGTCGAGCAGGACCGAGGTGTCCGGATCGTCGACGCCGCGCACGCGAACCATCGGCGTGACGCCGATGGCCAGCGCCACCTGCGCGATGTGACCGATCGTCTCGACCGTATACAGCGAGTGCTGCATGTCGATGAAGATGAAGTCGTGGCCGGTGGTCTTCGCGATGCGGGCAATGTCACCCGAGCGGATCACGCGCACGTTCATTCCGAGCACCGTCTCCCCGGCGAGCAGGCGCTCCTTGGCCGGGTTGGGTAGCAGGGCCCCCTGCGGGGCGGCGGGCGTTGCGGTCATGACAGGGTCTCCTGGCTTCCCCGCGCACGGTCCGGGCAGGCGAGGCGGGGTAGGGTGGTCAGGGCTTGATGTTGCGCGCCTGGGCGATCTTGCGCCATTTGTCGATCTCGACCCGGATGAAATCGGTGAACGCTTCCGGGGTCATCAGGCGCGGCTCGGCGCCCTGGTCGGCAAGGCGCGGACGCATGTCCTCCGAGGCGAGGATGCGGTTCAACTCGCCGTTGAGCTTGCGCACGATGTCGGGCGGCGTCTTTCCGGGCGCGAGCACGCCCCACCACTGACCGGCATCGAAGCCAGGCACGGTGTCGGCGATGACCGGGATCTCGGGCGCGAAGGACGAAGGCTTGAGGCTGCTCAGCGCGAGCGCGCGCAAGCGGCCCGCTTTGACCTGGGGCCACACCGAGGGCAGGCTCACGACCATCATCTGCACGTGGCCACCGACCAGGTCGGTGACGGCCGGCGAGGCGCTCTTGTACGGCACGTGGACGATATCGATCCCGGCATCGGCGGCCAGCGCCTCGGTGGCGAAGTGGATGATGCTGCCGGTACCCGCGGTCGCATAGTGGATCTGTCCGGGCCTCGCCTTTGCGAGCTTGACCAGCTCGCGCACGTTGCGCGCGGGCAGCGACGGGTGCACGACCAGCATCAGCGGCCCCTGACCGACCATCGCCACTCCGGTCAGGTCGCGCGCGGGATCAAACGGCAGCGACGACCTGATCGCGACGCTGGTGGTGTAGGTGCCCGTGGGCAGGAACACGGTGTAGCCGTCGGGCGCCGCCTTCGCGACCAGCTCCGCACCAATCATCTGCCCGGCCCCGGCGCGGTTCTCGATGACGACGGGCTGGCCCCAGCGATCGCGCAGGCGGTCGGCGAGGAGTCGGGCAAGCACGTCGGGCGAGCCCGCTGGGGCGACCGGAACCACGACACGGATCGGCTTGAGCGGATAGTCCTGCGCCCAGGCGGCGGCATACGGCGCCGCCGCAGTGGGCAGCGCCAGCGCGAACGCGCAGATCGAACGGGTGAGGCGCATGGCTCCTCCTGAAGGCCGAGGCGTCGATTCGACGACCGGTCGAATGACGAGACCCGGACTTTAGCGCCGAGCGGACGACCCGTCGAATGGCCACAGGAGGCCGGGGGGCGCAGTGCTCGGCGGGTCGACTGGCTTCTGGCGGGGGGTGCCGCCGAGCAGCAGGTCGCCCGCGCCCAACCCGACCCTCGGCGGAGCCGAATCCTCCTGGGGATCCTTCGGGCTGGCCATCTGCAGCCGCGCCACCCGCAGGCTGGGGGGTGATGGATGAGCGCCTGTGGCCGCGCCGCAACCCTGCCGGTACCGGCGTCGAGGAATGCCTCGCGGATATCGACCGTCTCGCCCACCCTGAATCGACGCCAGCTCGCGGGGCCCGCGGTCCGTACACTGCCGACCGGCGCGACACCGGGTACGCGGTGTAGGCTCCCGGCCGTCGAACCCTGCTGATCGGACAGACCCTTGAACCGGCACGCCTGCGCGGTTGCGGTCGTCATCGCCGCATCACTTCTTGCGACGAGCGCTCTTGCGCGAACCGACTGTCGCCCTGCCCCCGTCGATGCTGCCCGCCTGATCGAGATCCGGCCGGGCTTCCATCGCGTCGAGGGGCCGCTGGCCGAGTTCGACCCCTGCCACCGCTCGGTGCGGTTCTCGATGCCCGGCCTCCTCGCCACGCGACTGGCCGACCGCCCCCCGCTGATGATCATCGCCCACGGCGGCAATGGCCCCGGCAAGGCCGAGCAGGAACTGGCGCGTCGCATGAACGCGCTGGGCGTCGCCACGCTGCTCTTCGACGCCTACGAGATGAACGGGTTCCGCTACCGCGGCACCACCCTCTTCCTGACCGGCACGAGCAACGAGTCTCGCCAGCGAATGATCTTCAAGGCCACGCTGGGCGCCTACGAGTGGGCGCGGCGGCAGGATCGCATCGACACCTCCCGTCTGTTCATCCACGGCCTGTCCAACGGCGGCAGTGTCGCGCTGAACATGGCGGCGGTGGTCGACCCTGCACACGTACGGATGGTGTTCGCCGAAGGCCCTTCGCCCACCGGCATCGGAATGCCCGATCGGATCCGCGTGCCTCTGAGGCTGGTCTTCGGAAAGCTCGACAACTACGGTGGCCGGACCGAAGACGACTGGATGTATACGCGCACGGACCCGTGCGCGTTCAATCGCGCCTCGCCTCTCACCGCGCCCGGCACGGCACGGCATTGCAGTGCAACCGTCAACCCGTCCGAGATGACGATCTCCCCGCAGGCCTGGGGCGAGCAGCTCAGGGCGACCGGGCAGCCGGTCGAATTCCGGTTCTACGACAATGCCGCCCACGGCCTGCTGATCGGCCCGATCGACCGGGGCATGCGGGTGTACGGGTCGGGCCCCGGCGCGCAGGTTCGCTACGGGTGGATCGGAGCCGGCCCCGAGGTGGCGGATCGCTATGTCGAGGACCTGATCGCCGCGATCCGGGCGGGGTATCCCTGAGCGGGACCGGGCACTTGTACACGCGACCGCTGCCAACTATTCCCTCGCGGGCCGCACGACACACCCGGCAAAATTCGTTCTTAACGTCACGACGGACGATTTCTTTAGGGCAATCGTTGTCCCAAGGCCACACACTCGCCGGTTCGGGCGCATCCCTGCCGCATCCGCGAGTCAGCGGCCCCCGCAACCCGCTCGGGACCTGCTCCCGTCGACGGACGTCTTCTACAGGAGAACCTTTCACATGGCGAAGTCGACTTTCCGCCTGCTGGCCTGTGCAGCCTCGCTGGCCCTTGCAGCACCCGCCGTCCATGCCACCCAGGTGTC
>CAIKXV010000113.1 GCA_903831455.1 uncultured Pseudomonadota bacterium
CCGCCGCGGCGGCCGCGCTCAGTTCGATGAACAGCGTGTCGGTCTGCGCGAAGTAACGAACCTTCATCTCGTGAACCCCCGGTCGAGGAAGGCATTGTGGACCGTCTCACCGTCGCCCGGCAAGACGACCCTGAGGACTCGACCGCCCATCTCGGGAACCTGGATCCAGCGACGTATTCGACCGTCTTCCTGCAGGGTTTCCCGCTCCGGGTAGAGCATGGCTCGCTCGATCCATTCGTCACGGATGTGGGCGCGATGGGGCCGGTGGCGAATCACGTCGAGATACTCTGTCGTCTTCATTCGGACAGAGTGCCCGCGCGGCGACTGCGCGTCGCGCGCCAAAAAGGCCGGCATCGACGGATAACTCGTACCACCGCCGCCCAACCTGCGTGGCGGGCCGGCCTTGCCGTCGGATCGATGGCGCCCTCAGGGCGCCGGCTGCTGCGCGACGAACCAGTCGTGGATCTGCTTCCCGTTCCAGTACACCACGCCGGGGTGCGAGTTGAGGAAGGCGAAGATCTCGCGGAAGTACCGGATGCGGTGCGAGGCGCCCGAGATGTACGGGTGCACGGCCAGCGCCATCACCCGCACCGACTCGGCCGACTCGGCGTAGAGCTCCGCGAACGCGTCCTTCGTGCGCTCGAGCATCACGTGCGATTCATGGTGCCCGCCGACCATGATCGGGATGTCGTTGAGTTCGGTGGAGTAGGGCATGGACACGATCGGGCCGTGCGCTGTCTGCACCCAGAACGGCTGGTCGTCGGACACCCAGTCGGCAAACCAGGTGAAGCCCGCGGCCTTCACGTGCTCGAGCGTGTCGAACTTCTGCGTGCGGCCCGGCCCGAGCCATCCGGCGGGCCGCTGCCCGGTGAAGCGCTCGAGCACCTCGAGCGTGTGCGCGATCATCTGCGCCTGGTCGGGCACCGCGTGGATCGACATCTGCTCGTAGCAGTGGGCGAGAAACTCCCAGCCCGCGTCGAACAGCATGCGGGCGAGGTCCGGGAAGGTCTCGCAGACCTTGGCGTTGATCGACAGCGTCGGCTTGATGCCGAGCTTCTCCAGTTCGCGATACAGCCGCCAGATGCCGACCCGCATGCCGTACTCGTGCCAGGTCCAGTTCGGCACGTCGGGAATCGCGCCGGTCTGCCCGCCGGGAGGGGCCGAGACATGTCGCGGCATCGGGCGAT
Organism: uncultured Pseudomonadota bacterium; assembly: GCA_903831455.1. Lineage (GTDB taxonomy): Bacteria > Pseudomonadota > Gammaproteobacteria > Burkholderiales > CAIKXV01 > CAIKXV01. The sequence continues at coordinate 1,188 of CAIKXV010000113.1, forward strand.
GGATGCTCCAGTCCTCGATGTTGACGATCGGCCACACGATGATGCGCGCCCCGTCGGGCAGGCGCAGCGGCGGGCGGGTGAACGGAGACGAGTACGGGTAGCGCTGGCGCGGTTCGAGCATGGCGTGCTTCCGGGAGGGGCGGGCAGGGCGGCGGGGTGTGCGGCGACGGGCGCGCAGCGTGCCGGCAGTGGACGATCGCGGGGGGCGGTGGGGGCGTGGCGTGCCGGTAGCGGAGTTCCGGTGGCAGGCACGCGGCCTGCGCCGCGCGCTCCGCCCGCCACCGACGGCAACAGGGTTCAGTCGAACTTGAGCGAGGCGGCCTTCACCAGCGCGATCACTGAATCCATCTCGCGCTGGATGGTGGCGTTGAACTCCGCCTGCGACATGCTCACCGGCTCGCAGCCGAGCTTGAGCAGCGCGCTCGACACCGCAGGGTCGGCCAGCACCTTGTTCATTTCGGCGGCCAGGCGCTGCACGATCGGCGCCGGTGTCTTCGCCGGGGCGAGCAGGCCGGACCAGAACGAGTAGTCGCTGTTGGCAAAGCCCAGTTCCACGGTGGTGGGGAGATCCGGAAACGCGCGCGAACGGACCGGGGTGGTCACCGCCAGCGGCAGTGCCTTCTTCGCCATGATCATCGGCAGCACCGAGGACGACCCCCCTGCGTAGAAGTCCACGCGGTCCGCGACCACGTCGTTCAGTGCCTCGGGGCCGCCCTTGTGCGGAACGTGCGTGGCCTTGAGGCCCGCGCTCAGCAGGAAGCGCTCGGCCGCCCAGTGGGTGGCGCTGCCGATGCCGGCCGAGGAGAAGAACAGTTCGGTCTTGCGACCGCGCGCGACCATGTCGGCCAGCGTCCTGTAGCCCCGGTTGGGGTTGACCACGATCACGTTGGGCACCACGCCCAGGTTGGCGATGCCGATCAGGTCATTGCGCGGGTTGTAGGGCGCATTCGGAAACGTGGCCGGTGCCGCGGAGTGGGCGGACGAATGAATCAGCAGCGTGTAGCCGTCCGCATCGGCCCGGGCGACCGCCGCGGAGCCGATGGTGCCGCCGGCGCCCGAGCGGTTGTCGACGATGACCGGCTGCCCCAGCGCAGCCGACAGCGGACCGGTGACCACCCGGCCCAGCACGTCGGTGGTGGAACCCGGCGTCCAGGGGATGACGATGCGAATCGGCTTGACCGGCCACTGCTGGGCGCGAGCAGGGCCCGGCAGCATGGCGGTGGCGGCGGTGGCGGCCGAAAGGCCGAGGACAGTGCGTCGGGTGGTCATGGAGGTCTCCTCTGCGGGGAAGTCTTCGCGGGGCCACTGGCCGGCTACGGCTCGGCGGGCCCCTGCGGTGGGCTGAAAGATCGGATCGCAGGTTACCGCATCGGCGCAAGCCGCAAGCGCTTCGAGCCGTTGGGAGACCGTCCGCTGGTGGGCGCCGAGCGACGAGTGCTGCGGCGCCGCAGCATCGGGCGCCGGGCGGTGCCCCGCGCGCGCCACGTTGCGGCCGCGACGGCAGCCTGCCGAAGTCGCGCGAAGGCATGCATCGGTATCGAAGGCGTACCAGGGCTGGCGACGGTGTCGAAGGCGCATGCAGGCGTGCGAGTCCGGCCTCCCCCATGCACGGGCCGCCGATGCCCGCGTGCAAGGCGCGGTGGAGGGTCGCCGCGCGAAGGTGGCGAGGCTATGATGCTCACGACCCGGGTGAGCCGCTCGGATCGGCGGCGTCGACGCGCAGGTGCGCGTGGGCAGGCACGCCGGCGGGCCCGGGAGTCGAGGCAAGGAGTCCCCATGGGCAGGATCGAAGCACGTCTGGCCGAACTCGGGCTTGAACTGCCCGGACAGCATCCCTATCCGAACCCGAACCGTCGCGCCTGCGTGCGCGTGGACAACATCGTGTTCCTGTCCGGTCACGGTACCGGACGCCGCGCGATGCCGCTGGGCTGCCGGCAGTTCGGCAAGGTGGGCAGCGAAGTGACCGAGGAGGAGGCCTACCTGTGCGCGAAGGCGGTGGCGCTCACGATGCTCTCCACGCTCAAGGCGGAACTGGGTGAACTCGATCGGGTGCGGCGCGTGATCCGCCTGCACGGAATGGTCAACGGAGCGCCCGGCTTCGACCGCCAGTTCGCGGTGATCGACGGCGCGTCCGATCTCTTCCACGACCTCTGGGGACCCGAGTTCGGCTGCCACGCCCGCGCGGCCGTGGGCGTGGCCGAGTTGCCGAGGCGCGCGGTGCTGGAGATCATGGGCGAGTTCGAGGTCCATCCCGAGCGCTGAGCGCGCCGACGGTGCGCCGCGTTCGCGAACCGGAGGACGCAACCATGGTGAAGAGTCGTCCCTTCGAGGCCGCAGCCCTGATCGTGGCCGCAATGGGCGCGGCAGCCACGGGCCCGTCGGCCCTCGCCGCCGACGGCTACCCCTCCCGCCCGCTTCGCATCATCGTCGCCTTCTCCCCGGGCGGTCCCACCGATCTCGTGGCCCGGCTGCTCGCGCAGGGATTGTCCGAGTCGATGGGCCAGCAGG
>CAIKXV010000114.1 GCA_903831455.1 uncultured Pseudomonadota bacterium
AGTCGGCGACCGCCGCTCCCGAACCGCTGGACGAGCCCCCGGGCGTGCGAGTCGGATCGTGCGGATTGCGGGTCTTGTTGGGGTGGCGGGTGGCGAACTCGGTGGACACCGTCTTGCCGAGGATCACCGCGCCGGCCTCGCGCAGTTGCGCGACGCAGGCCGCATCGCCCACCGGTCGATGACCGTCGTAGATCGGCGAGCCATAGCCGGTGGGCATGTCGGCCGTGTCGATCACGTCCTTGATGCCGACCGGGATGCCGTGCAGCGGCGACCTGCGCGGCGAGGCATCGGACGCGCGCGCCTGCGCGAGCGCGAGGTCGGGGTCCAGCCATGCCCAGGCCTGCACCGCGGGTTCGCGCTGCTCGATGCGCGCGAGCAGCGCGCGCACGAGACGTTCGCTCGTGAGGGTGCCTGCCGCCATCGCGGCCGCGGCGTCGCTCGCCGTCAGGCGGGCGATCGCATCATCGTGCTGTGACATGGAAAACATCCGTTGCCGTCCGGATCGGACCGGACCCCATGATCGCACCGTTCGCACCCGGCCCGCCTGCGCGCACGCCGCAGGCACGGCCGGTAACCCGTGCCCCGACCGGTCGCCGCCGCGCGGCGGCCGGACAGGCGAGGCCTCGCACGCGCGGGGCGGACGCGCCCTGCGGCGCGCCACGCCCCGCACGACCCCGAAGGTTCACTCGCCGGTGATCTTCGCCGCCTGGATCACCTTGGCCCACTTCGCGGTCTCCGCCACCATGAGCTTGGCAAAGTCCGCAGTGCTCATCGGCGAGAGCTGCACGCCCTGCTCCTCCAGCCGGCCGGCGGTCTCCGGCGTGGCGAGCGCCGCGCCGATGGCCGCATGCATCTGCGACACCAGCGCCGGCGGCGTCGCGCGCGGCGCGAACAGCCCGAACCAGATGTAGGACTGGTACCCCGGCACGCCCGACTCGCTGATCGTGGGCAGCTCCGGGAAGGCCGGATTGCGCTTGAGGCCACCGGTGGCGATGATGCGCAGCCGCCCGGCCTTGACCTGTCCGTAGATGGTGGGCAGCGAGCCGAGGTGGATCTGCGTGTTGCCCGCGGCGGTGTCGGCGATCGCGGGGCCACCGCCCTTGAACGGCACGTGCAGCATGTCGGTGCCGGTCATCAGCTTGAAGAGTTCGGTGCTCATGTGCGGGAAGCCGCCCACGCCCGAGGACGAGTAGACGATGCTGCCCGGGCGCTTCTTCGCCAGCGCGATCAGGTCCTTCACGCTCCTCACCGGCAGCGACGGGTGCACCACCAGCGCGCTGTCGCTGGTGCCGATCATGGCCACCGGGGCGAAGCTCTCGACCAGGTCCACCTTGGCCTTGTTGATGAGGAAGCCATAGCCGGTGGAGGTGAGCATGTAGTTGTGCCCGTCGGGCGGCAGGCCCGCGGCGAACTCCATGCCGACGATTGCCCCTGCGCCCGCGCGGTTCTCGATCACCACCTGCTGCTTGAGGCGCTTGCTGAGATCCGCGCCGAGGATGCGGGTGACGATGTCGGTGCTGCCCCCGGGCGCCCAGGGGATGATCACGCGGATCGGGCGATCCGGCCAGGCGGGCGTCTGCGCGACGGCGATCGCGGGCACGGACAGCAGCGGGAGCAGGAGCGCGGTGGAACGAACGAACGGGTGCGGACGCATGCGAACCTCCTAAGACGGGTGGGACGACGAGCGCAGGGCCATGCCAGAACCGTGCCAGTGGATCGAACTCAGGACGCGACCGGGTCGGCCAGCCGCCGAGGAAGCGCGAGCGCGCTCTCCAGCGCATCGCCCACCCGGCAGACCGTGGCCTCGTCGAACGCTCGCCCCACCACCTGCAGGCCCAGCGGCAGCCCGGCCTTCGAGAAGCCGGTGGGCATCGCAAGAGCGGGATTGCCGGTGAGGTTGAACGGCGCGCGTGCCTGCCGGCCGTAGGTGCGCTCCACCTCGGCCGGGTCGTCGATGCGGCAGGCCGGGTCGTGCGCGCTCGCGGTGACCACGACATCGACCTCCTCGAACAACGCGTTGAATGCCGCGGCCATCTTCGTGCGCATGCGCAGCGCGTCGATGTACTCGCCCGCCGAGAAGAACGCGCCCGGCATCAGCCGCTCGCGGGTGAGCGCGCCGTAGTCCTGCGGCCGCTCCCGCAGCCAGCGCGCATGCACCGACCACGCCTCGGAGGTGAGGATCACCCGGTTGACCGCCGCGTAGCGCTGCAGCGGCTCGGTGCGCACCTCGCAGATCCGCGCGCCCTCCGCAGCGAGCAGCTCGACCGCCTGCTCGATCGACGCGGATACCTCGTCGTCGGCCGCCATGTCCTCGCGATAGAAATGGCGCAGCACGCCCACGCGCAGCCCTCGCACGCCACGGCCGAGCAGCGAGGCCGCCGGTGCCGCGGCACGATCGGCGCTGCCGGGGTCTCGAGGGTCCCAGCCGGCGATCGCATCCAGGCTCATGGCCGCGTCGCGCACCGTGCGCGTGAGCGGCCCGACATGGTCGAGCGACCAGGCCAGCGGCAGCACGCCGCGCCGGCTCACCCGGCCGTAGGTGGGCTTGAGGCCCACCACGCCGCACATCGTGGCCGGGTTGCGGATCGAGCCCCCGGTGTCGGTGCCGATGGCCATCGGCACGAGGCCCGCAGCCACCGCCGCACCCGAACCGCTGGAGGACCCACCGCAGAAGTGGTCGCGATTCCACGGGTTGCGCGCCGGCGGCCACGGCAGGTCGAAGCACGGGCCGCCGATGGCGAACTCGTGCGTGGAGAGCTTGCCCATGAACACCGCGCCCGCCTCGCGCAGCCGGCGCGTGACTTCGGCATCGCCCTGCGCGACCGAGTCGCGCAGGATCGCCGAGTGGGCGGTGGTGGGCAGCCCGGCATAGTCGACGATGTCCTTGAGCGCGTAGGGCACGCCGTGCAGCGGGCCACGCCAGCCGCCGCGCGCGATCTCCGCTTCGGCCAGCCGCGCCTGCTCGAGCGCGATCTCGGGCGTGAGCCGCAGGAAGGCGTTGATGGCCGGGTCCACCTTCGCGATGCGCTCGAGCAGCGCCTCGACGTAGCGGACCGGAGACAGGCTGCGCCCGCGGACGAGGGCCGAGGCCTCGGCGAGCGACAGGGCGCAGGGATCGTGCGATGCGTTCATCGTTCAGCCCGCCCGATAGACATGGGCGGGTTCTTCCGCCGGATCGAGCACCACCGGGCCCAGCGTGCTGCGCCGGGCGGCGGCCGCCTGCTGCGCGCGGCCGAGCGCGCGCAGCCCGGCCTCGTCGAGCTTCGCCAGCCCGAGTGACTGCGCGAGTGCTCGCGCGCCCTGCAGTTCCTGATCCGCCTCGCTCATGCCGTCCTCGTCGCGCGTCCGGGCCATCCCGGCGTCCGACGCATCATAGCCGAGCCCCTGCGCGAGGGGCGGACCGAGCGTGGGGTCGCGCGCGTGGGGCGACGGTGGCGCGTCGACCGCTCAGGGCCGAGCGGGCACCCGCATCAGGTCGCGCAGGTCGCGGGCGAGTTCGACGCCCGCCTTCGGCTCGGCGGCGTGGATGTTGATCGTCTCCTCCTCCAGCGGGCCGGTCAGCCAGATCGTGGTGAGCAGCCGGTTGTTCACCGCCACCGCGATCACCTGGCCGCGGTGCGCCGCGGTGACGCGAGCGATCGCCGGCAGGTAGACCGGATCGATCCGCAGCCGCACCCGGTGGGTGACGGTCTCGTCGTGCCATGCATCGTCGACGGACAGCAGCGGCAGCGGCGCCAACAGCGGCCGACGCGCGACGCAGTCCGGGTCGGCGTTGTGGCGCGCGAGCCCGGGATTCCAGTACTCCATCCGGCGCCGCTCGCCCTCCTCGACGCCCGAGAAGCAGTGCAGGTGGAAGCTGACCGCGAGGCCGTGCGGGCGACCGGGTGCGTTCGCAGGCTGGGCGAGCGCCGGATGCGGCGCCACGCCGCCCCCCAGCACGCACAGCAGCGCCAGCAGGACGCGCCCTGCGATCGCCGCCCATGCGGCGGGTAGCCCTCCTGCAGCCGCGTGTCCGGCTCGAACGCCCGCCGCACTCGCGTCCGTGCGCCGCGATCGGGTGCGTCGAGGCGTCACGGCCGGCCGCCGAAGAGTCGCGCGAGCGCCGGCGACACGCCGTGCACCGCCCGCGCACCCGGCGAGCTGTAGCTGCCGGTGGCGGGCCTGGGCAGGCCCAGTCGCACCAGCGACTCGCACATCAGCGTGCCCGCGCGGATACCCTCGACCACCGGCACCGGCACCTTCGCCTGCAGGCCGCGCTGCCAGCCGGCCGCGACCGCCCCGGCGAGCAGGATGCTCTCGGCCCCGCGGTCGATCGCCGCCTCGGCGAGACCGGCCAGCGCGGCCACCGCCGAGTCGGGGTCGGAGAGCGCCGCGGCGGGTCCCGCGTCGATCGCCTCGACGCCGATGCAGCGCGACGACAGCCCGTAGCCGGCGATCAGCTCCGAGTACGTGGGCACGTTGCGGCGACCGAAGGTGACCACCGAGAAGCGCCCGCCCAGCGTGCAGGCAGTGAGCGCGGCCGCTTCGGTCATGCCCACCACCGGGATGGGCAGCAGTTCGCGCAGCGCGGAGAGCCCGGTGTCCATCGACACGGCGATCAGCACCGCATCGCAGCCGGGCGAATGCGACGCGGCCAGTTCCAGCATGCCGTGCTGGGCGAGCGCGTTCTCGCTGCGGCTGCCGATCACCTGCGGGCCGAAGGTGCCGGTCACGCCGATCACCTCGGTGCCGGCGGCGGCCACCTCGCGCGCCGCATTCACGCAGCCGTCGGTGATCGCCTGGGTCATGTTGCCGTTGATGAGAAGGATCTTCACGCGGGGATTCTCCGTCTATCTCGAATGGGCGCGCCGCTGGCAGGCGCGCACCTGCAGACCGTGCAGGCACCGCCCTCGTGGCGCGTCGTCATGGCGCGCGCGCGGGCGACTGTCGGCGGGCGCTCGGGACCGTAGCCAACGCTCCATCGGGTCAGCCCGCGCCCGACGCATCCGCAGGACCGGCCGGCCGTCCCCGGACCGCCAGCCCATAGCAGAGCGCGACCAGCACGATGATGCCCAGCCCGGTGAACAGTTCGCTGCCTTCGACGAACGCGTCGACTGCAGGCACGCTCATGCGCAGCGCCGCCCAGGCCGCCATGGCGAGGCTGAGCAGCCCGATCGCCAGCGCGAGCCGTCGCATCGCGAACCCGGAATGCCGCCGTGTATTGCTGGCGAGCCGGAACAGCCACAGGCCGTTTGCCGAGTCGGTGACGATCATGCCCAGCGTGAACACGAGGCCGAGCGCAAGCGGCAGCCATACGGCATTCGGAAGCCCGGTCGCGCCGGCTGCAGCCGCATCCGCCGCTCCCGCCGCGCTCGCCCCGAGCGCGAATACCGACGCCTGGGTGAGTGTCTCGAACGACACCGCGAACAGCGCGCCCACGGAGAAAATGGCAACCGGATGCCCGGTGGACAGCAGGCCCCCGAGCAGTCGGCTGCGAGGACCGCCCGCGGGCCGGTCGGGCATACGCCCCCCTCGCAGGCTCATCAGGTTGACCCCGCCGATGGCCGCCAGAACCGCGATGGTGGCCCACCCGCTGGCGGTATCCACCCAGTCCGGCAGGCTCACCCCGGCGGCCAGCGTGGCGACACCCAGCGTGGCCACGGTCACGAGCGTGCCGTGGCCCAGCGAGAACCACAGGCCGCACCAGCGGGCACGATCCTGGCCGCGCGCGAGGTTGTAGCGGGTGAGCCCGTCGATCGCGGTCAGGTGGTCGGGGTCGAGCCCGTGCTGCATGCCCAGCAGCAGCGCCAGCATCAGGGCGTGGGAGGCATCCATGGCCGATCAGCCCCCGGCCCGCGGAGAACCGCGGCCAAGGCCGCCACACGGCGCCGGCGTCCTGCCGCAGGCCCGGGCACCACCGCGGATCGCGCTCGAAGCCCGGCCGCCGCAGCCCGAGGCCGCTCGGCCAGGACTGGAGCCCGGCGCACGAGGGTCGACTGCAGGCTCGCCACGGTCGACGCCCACCCTGCGGCCCCTGGCACGGCGCGACTCCGGCGATGGCCGAGGCGTCATGGACGGTCAGTGTTCGGTGCCGAAGATGCGGTCGCCCGCATCGCCCAGCCCGGGCACGATGTACGCATGCTCGTCGAGCCGCTCGTCGATGGCGGCCGTCCACACCGGCAGGCCGGGGAACCTCGCGCCGAGCACATCCAGGCCCTCGGGTGCAGCCAGCAGGCACACCAGCGCGAGCTGGCCGATCGGATAGCCGCGCCGCGTGATCACGTCGATCGCGTGTTCGGCCGAGTGCCCGGTGGCGAGCATCGGGTCGAGCACCCAGCAGCGGGCGTGCTCGGCGGCGACGGGCGCCGGCAGCCGCGCAAGGTATTCGACCGGCCGGGCGTTCGCATCGCGATACACCCCGACATGGCCGACCCGCGCGCCCGGCAGCAGGGCCGAGAACGCCTCGGCCAGCGGCAGGCCGGCACGCAGCACCGGCACCAGCGTGACCGCGCCCTCGTCCACCGAGGGTGCCGTGGTGGCTGCGAGCGGCGTGTGCAGCGCGCGGGGACGGGTGGGCAGCGATGCCCCCGCCGCAAAGACCATCAGCGTGCCGAGATCGCGAACGGTCTGGCGAAACAGTGCCATCGGCGTCTCGCGGTCGCGCAGCAGCGCGAGCTTGTGCTGCACCAGCGGATGATCGACATGCCACAGTTGCAGCGCATCGCGGGGCGCGCCCGGCGCATGCACCCGCCGGATGCCGTGGGAGGGTGCGAACATCTCAGCTTCCCCGGTAGGTGCCGTAGCTCCAGGGCGACACCAGCAGCGGCACGTGGTAGCCGGCCGTGGGGTCGGCGATGCCGAACCGCACCGGCACCTGGTCGAGGAAGGCGGGGTCGGCCAGCACCATGCCGCGGGCCCGGAAGTAGTCGCCCACGTGGAAGACCAGCTCATAGCGACCGACCCGCAGCGCCTCGCCTGCAAGCAGGGGCGCATCGGTGCGTCCGTCGCGATTGGTCGAGACGGTCGCCAGCGCCTCGCGCGGACCGGGCTCGAGCCGGAAGAGCTCGATGCGCACGCCCGCCGCGGGCACCCCGTTGGCCGTATCCAGCACATGCGTCGACAACCGCCCGTTCATCCGTCTCGCTCCCCTGCCCCGCTCCGTTGACCGTGGCCCGAATGCTGCGGCCCCGCCGGCCCGACCGTCCCCGGCGCGGGGTCGCCCGGCCGACGACGATCGGCGCCCGGCTCCGCTCGGCGCATGGGCAGGGCCGCCGCGCCCGGCCCGCCGCACCGGCAGGACGCCGACCGCGCCCACAGTATCCTATCGCGTGCCCGCGCGCCGGGCTTCGTGGTAGAACGCCGCCCATGTCCCCACTCCCTGCTTCGCCGCCACCTGCCATCGGAGCGCCCGACGGCGCGCGCATCATGGCGCGCATCGCGGCACTGGCCGCGCTCTCCGAGCAGCCCGACGGGCTGACCCGCACGTACCTCACGCCGCAGCACCAGCAGGCCAACGAGCTCGTCGCCGGCTGGATGCAGGAGGCGGGCCTGCACGCACGCATCGACGCCGCCGGCAACGTGGTCGGTCGCCGGGAAGGGCGGGAGCCCGGCCTTCCCTGCCTGATGCTCGGCTCGCACCTGGACAGCGTGCGCAACGCCGGGGTCTACGACGGCATGCTGGGGGTGGTCACCGCCATCGAATGCGTCGCGGCGCTGGGCGACACCCCGCTGCCCTTCGCGATCGAGATCGTCGGCTTCGGCGACGAGGAAGGCGTGCGCTTCCAGGCCACCATGCTCGGCAGCCGTGCCGTGGCCGGCACCTTCGACCCGGCGCTGCTCGACCTGACCGATCGCGACGGCGTGCCGATGCGCGAGGCGATGGCCCGCTTCGGGCTCGACCCGACCCGCATCGGCGAGGCGGCTCGCCGCCGCGAGGATGTGCTCGCCTATGTGGAATACCACATCGAGCAGGGCCCGGTGCTCGAGGACGAGGGCCTGCCGGTGGGCGTGGTGACCGCGATCAACGGCCAGGCCCGCTTCCGCCTGACATTCGAGGGCATGGCCGGACACGCCGGCACCGTGCCGATGGGACTGCGCCGCGACGCGCTGGCCGCGGCCGCCGAGTGCGTGCTGGTGGCCGAGCGGCTGGCCGGAGAACGCCCACAGGCGGTCGCCACGGTCGGCCAGGCGAGCGTCTCGCCCGGTGCCACCAACGTCATCCCCGGCGCGGTGGTGCTGTCGCTCGACGTGCGCGCGCCCGACGATGGGGTACGCGACGCGCTGGCCGCCGACATCCTCGCCGCCTGCGAGGCCACCTGCGCGAAGCGCAACGTACGCCTCGCCTGCGAACGCACCCACCAGCTGGGCAGTTGCGCCTGCGCGCCGTGGCTGCGCGGGCAACTGGCCGCTGCGGTCGCCGCCGAGGGCCACCCGGTTCGCGAACTGCCCAGCGGAGCCGGTCACGACGCGATGGCGATGGCGGCGCTGGCCGATGTCGCCATGCTGTTCCTGCGCTGCGAGCGCGGCATCAGCCATCATCCGGCCGAGGCGATCACGGCCGAGGACGCGGCGATCGGCGCGCGCGTGTTCGCCCGATTCATCGCCGGATTCACCGCCGGCCGCGGCGGCGCCTGACCGCCTCACCCAACGCCATCCCCACCCGCCCGTGCCCGCCCGCCGGACACGCCCCGAGTCGACTCCCTACCGATACCCTTCCAGGCCGATCGCCCGCGAATGAGCACGCCCCCCGACCCCCACGCCCCCGCCGCCTACCCCCGCGACCTGATCGGCTACGGGCGCAACCCGCCCCACGCCGACTGGCCCGGCCGCGCCCGCGTCGCGGTGCAGTTCGTCCTCAACTACGAGGAGGGCGCGGAGAACTGCGTGCTGCACGGCGATCGCGCCTCGGAGACCTTTCTCTCGGAGATCGTCAGCGCGCAGCCCTTCGAGATGCGGCACATGAGCATGGAGTCGCTCTACGAGTACGGCTCGCGGGTGGGCGTCTGGCGCGTCCTGCGCGAGTTCGAGCGACGCGCACTGCCGCTCACGGTGTTCGGCGTGTCGATGGCGCTCGAGCGCCACCCCGAGGTCACGCAGGCCTTCGTCGAGGCGGGCCACGAGATCGCCTGCCACGGCTGGCGCTGGATCAGCTACCAGCACATGGACGAGCAGACCGAACGCGAGCACCTGCAGCGCGCGGTGCAGACGCTGGTGCGCCTGACCGGCAAGGCGCCGGAGGGCTGGTACACCGGCCGCGACAGCCCGAATACACGCAGGCTGGTGGTCGAGCACGGCGGCTTCCTGTACGACTCCGACTCCTACGCCGACGAACTGCCCTACTGGGTGCCGGACGGTCAGGGCGGGCACCACCTGGTCGTCCCCTACACCCTGGACGCCAACGACATGCGCTTTGCCGCGGTGCAGGGCTTCAACGCCGGCGACCAGTTCTACAACTACCTGCGCGACGCCTTCGACGTGATGTACGCCGAGGGTGACGAGCGTCCGGCAATGATGTCGATCGGCCTGCACTGCCGACTGATCGGCCGCCCGGGCCGCTTCCGGGCGCTGCAGCGCTTCCTCGACCATGTCCAGGCGCATGACCGGGTGTGGGTCTGCCGCCGCGCGGACATCGCCCGCCACTGGCATGCCCGCCATCGTCCCGCGGCCTGAGTCCATGCGCGCATCGCCCCGGCCTCCGGCACCGCCTCGGACACGATGAAGCTCCTGTCGATCCTGCTGATGGCCGGCTTGCTGCTGCTGCCGGTGCTGGCCGTGTGGTATCCGAGGCAGCCGTGGATGAACCGCTGCTGGGCCGGGGCAATCGCCTCCCTGGTCGGGCTGGCCGTGCTCTCCACGCAGGGAGACGACGCCGAGTTCACGCGGGTGGTCTCCGAGCGCAGCGCCGAGGTGCAGCGCATCGAGGTACTCGAGGGCAAGGTGTTCACCGCGGCCTTCCAGCACCTGCTGCTCGACGGCCAGATGTACGGCGCGGTCGCGGACGTGGAGTTCGAGCGCGGCGAACGCGTGTCGATCCGGGTCGCCCGGCACTGGCTGTTCCCCGACACCCGCACCCTCGTCTGCAGCGAGCGCGGGTGCGTGGCCGCGGAGCGCATCGATGGCGACTGACCCGGGTCCCGACGCCCGTGCGGAGGCGCCCGCGGGGCGCTGGTCGTTCTGGATCGACCGCGGCGGCACCTTCACCGACGTGATCGCGCGCGACCCGCAGGGGCGCCTGCACACCCGCAAGCTGCTCTCGGAGAACCCCGGTCGCTACCGCGACGCGGCGGTGGCGGGCATCCGCGAGATGCTGGGGCTTGCGGTCGATGCCCCGATCCCTCCCGGCGTCGTGGCCGAGGTGCGCATGGGCACCACGGTGGCTACCAACGCGCTGCTCGAGCGCAAGGGCGAGCCGGTCGCGCTATTCGTCACGCGCGGCTTCGCCGATGCGCTGCGCATCGGCTACCAGCACCGCCCGCACATCTTCGCGCTGCGCATCGAGCGACCCGAGCCGCTGTACGACGATGTGTGGGAAATCGACGAGCGGCTCGATGCACGGGGCGACGTGGTGCGGCCGCTCGACCTGGACGCCGCGCGCGCCACGCTTGCGCAGGCCCGCGAGGCAGGCTATGCCGCCTGCGCGATCGTGCTGATGCACGCCTATCGCAACCCGGCGCACGAACTCGCGCTGGCCGCGCTCGCGCGCGAGGCGGGCTTCGAGCAGGTCTCCACCTCCCACGAGACCAGCCCGCTGATGAAGTTCGTGAGCCGAGGCGACACCACGGTCGCCGATGCCTACCTGTCGCCCGTGCTGCGCCGGTACGTCGAGGGGGTTGCCGGTGAACTGGGTCGCGGCGGCGAGGCCCCACGGCTGCGCTTCATGCAGTCGAGTGGCGCGCTCACCGACGCGGCGCGCTTCCGTGGCCGCGACAGCGTGCTCTCCGGCCCGGCCGGCGGCATCGTCGGCGCCGTGCGCACGGCACTGGCCGCCGGATTCGATCGGATCATCGGCTTCGACATGGGGGGCACGTCCACCGACGTGTCGCACTACGCCGGCGAGTTCGAGCGCGAGTCCGAAGCGCTGGTGGCCGGGGTGCGCATCCGCGCACCGATGCTCTCCATCCACACGGTCGCCGCCGGTGGCGGATCCATCCTGCACTTCGACGGGGCGCGCATGCGCGTCGGGCCGGACTCCGCCGGCGCGGTCCCGGGCCCCGCCTGCTACCGGCGTGGCGGGCCGCTCACGGTCACCGACTGCAACGTGCTCCTGGGCCGGCTGCAGCCGGAGTGGTTCCCGGCACTGTTCGGCCCCGCGGGCGACCAGCCGCTCGATGTCGAGGGCGTGCGCGGGATGTTCGCCACGCTCGCCGAGCAGGTCCGCGCGCGCACCGGCGAGCCGGCGACCCCGGAGTCGATCGCCGAGGGCTTCCTGCGCATCGCCGTCGACAACATGGCCCATGCGATCCGACGCATCTCGGTGCAGCGGGGGCGCGACGTCACCCGCTACGCACTCGCGTGCTTCGGGGGCGCGGGCGGGCAGCACGCCTGCCGCGTGGCCGATGCGCTGGGCATGACCCGCATCCTCGTGCATCCGCTGGCCGGTGTGCTCTCGGCCTACGGCATCGGGCTCGCCGACGTGGGCGAGATCCGCGAGGCGGCGATCGAGGCCACGCTCGCCACCGGGCTCGAGCCGCTGCTCGACGAGCGGCGACGACGGCTCGAGGCGCAGGCGCGCGAGGCGCTGGCTGGCGAGACCGGCGGCGGCAGCGTTGCGGTGCAGGTGCACGTGCAGGCGCGCCTGCGCTATGCCGGTACCGATACCGCACTGCCGGTTCAGGCCGGCGACGCCGCCGGGATGCGCAGCCGCTTCGAGTCCGAATACCAGTCGCGCTACGGCTTCCTCATGCCCGGGCGCGACATCGTGGTCGAGTCGATCGCCGTCGAGGTGCTTGCCCTCAGCGGCCATGCGCTCGAGGCATCCTCGGCCGCCCCTGCCCCGCGCGAGCCGGGGGCGGCCGCCGCCACCATCCGCCTCGGCGTGGACGGCGCGATGGTGGAGGCGCCGCTGTGGCCACGCGAGTCCCTGCCGCCGGGCACGGTCGTCTCCGGTCCGGCGCTGGTGACCGAGGCCAACGCGGCCACGGTGATCGAACCGGGCTGGCTCGCACGGGTCGGCGCCTCGGGCGAACTCGTGCTCGAGCGGCACACCCCGCTCGAGCGTCGGGCCGCGCGCGGAACCCGGGTCGATCCGGTGCGCCTGGAACTGTTCGGCAACCTGTTCATGGCGATCGCCGAGCAGATGGGGGTGACGCTCGCCAACACCGCGCACTCGGTGAACATCAAGGAGCGGCTGGATTTCTCCTGTGCGGTGTTCGACGCGCACGGGGAACTGATCGCCAACGCGCCGCACATGCCCGTGCACCTGGGGTCGATGGGCGAGAGCGTGCGCACGGTGATCGCGCGCAACGCCGGACGCATGAAGCCCGGCGACGTGTACATGCTGAACGACCCGTACCACGGCGGCACCCACCTGCCGGACATCACCGTGGTCACGCCGGTGTTCGGCGAGGCTGCGGGCGCGGCCGAGCGTCCGGCGATCCTGTTCTACGTCGCCTCGCGCGGCCACCACGCCGACGTGGGCGGCATCACGCCCGGCTCGATGCCGCCGGCCAGTACCGTGATCGAGCACGAGGGCGTGCTGATCGACAACTTCCTGCTGGTCGATGGCGGCGTGCTGCGCGAACAGGCCACGCGCGACCTGCTGCAGTCGGGGCGCTGGCCCAGCCGCAACGTCGAGCAGAACCTCGCCGACCTGCGCGCGATGATCGCCGCCAACCGCAAGGGCGTGCAGGAACTCGCCCGCGCGACCGAGGAACACGGACTCGAAACGGTGCACGCCTACATGGCGCACCTGCAGGACTACGCCGAGGAGTCGGTACGGCGGGTGATCGATCGGCTGTCCGATGGCCGCTTCCGCTGCGAAATGGACGACGGCGCGCACATCGACGTCTCGCTCCAGGTCGATCACCTCGCCCGCGCGGCCACCATCGACTTCACCGGCACCTCGCCCCAGCTCGACACCAACTTCAACGCGCCGCCGGCGGTATGCCACGCCGCGGTGCTCTACGTGTTCCGCACGCTGGTCGATTCCGACATCCCGCTCAACGCCGGTTGCCTTCGCCCGCTCGAGCTGATCGTGCCGGAGGGGTCGATGCTGCGGCCACGCTGGCCCGCGGCGGTGGTCGCCGGCAACGTCGAGACCTCGCAGTGCCTGACCGACGCCCTCTACGGAGCGCTGGGCGTGATGGGAGCCTCCCAGGGCACGATGAACAACTTCACCTTCGGCGACGACCGCCTGCAGTACTACGAGACGGTGGCCGGAGGCTCCGGCGCGGGCTCGATGGGCCGCGCGCCCGGAGGACTCGAACTCGGCTTCCACGGGGCCGACGTGGTGCAGACCCACATGACCAACTCCCGGCTCACCGACCCCGAGGTGCTGGAGTGGCGCTTCCCGGTGCGCCTCGACGGCTTCTCGATCCGGCATGGCAGCGGGGGCCTTGGCCGGTGGCGCGGCGGCGACGGCGCGATCCGGCGCGTGCGCTTCCTCGCTCCGATGACCGCATCGATCCTGTCGGGTCGGCGCCGCATCGCGCCCCATGGCATGGCCGGCGGGGACGCCGGTGCACCGGGCGTGAACCGCGTCGAGCGTGCCGACGGCAGCGTGGACGTGTTGCCCGGCTGCGCCTCGGCGAGCATGCAGCCCGGCGACGTGTTCGTGATCGAGACCCCGGGTGGGGGCGGTTACGGCAACCCCCTGGCCGAGATCAAGGCGGCCCGCGCGCCCACCGCGGCGCGCCGACGCGGTCGCAAGGGCTGAGCGATGGCGCGCGTCCCCCTGCTCGACGGACGGGATCCCGCGATCGCCGACCTCGCGCGCCACCTGTCCGCGAGCCGCGGCGGCCGGCTGATCAACCTCTATCGCGCGCTGCTGCATGCGCCGCCGGTCGCCTCGGCCTGGCTCGATTTCAACACCGCGATCCGCTACGAGGGCACGCTGCCCCCGGGAATCGTCGAGCTGGTGATCCTGCGCGTGGCCGCGCTCAATGGCGCCGACTACCAGTTTCGCGTGCACGGTCCGGCGCACGCACCGAAGGCCGGACTCCGCGTCGAGCAGGTCGAGGCGGTGCGCGAGGCGCAGCTGGCGCCCGGGCTGTTCGATGCCGCACAGCTCGCGGCGCTCGACTGCGCGACCGAGATCACCCGCAGCCTCGAGCCCGCCGAGGCCACGTGGGCGGCGATGCGCTCGCACTACGATGCCCGCCAGCAGGTGGAGCTGGTGGTGCTGGCCTCCGCCTACAACATGCACACCCGGGTCGCGCGCAGCCTGCAACTGGAGCAGGAAGCGCCCGCCCCCCTCCCTCCGAAGGCCTGACCCCATGCTCTACATCATCTACCAGGAAGACGCCCCCGACGCCGGTGAGCGGCGCGCCGCCGCCCGCGAGGCGCACTTCGCCTACCTCGAGGCGCACCGCGACAAGCTGGTGCTGGGCGGCGCGCTGATGGCCGAGGACGGCGCCACCCGCACCGGCAGCGTGCTGATCCTCAACGTACCCTCGCTGGCCGACGCCGAGGCCTTCTCGCGCGACGAGCCCCTGCGCAAGGCGGGCGTGTTCTCCAGCGTTCGCATCAGCCGGATGCGTCGCGGCCAGTGGCATCCCGAGAACGCGCCCTCCAGCGCAGAGGGGAACTGACATGCCTGCGACGAGGCCGAGGCATCCCCTGCGGGGCGGGGACCGATTCCCTTCGCGCTCCGAAGCCGTGCGCACGGAGGCCGCGCGCTTAAGCCTTCGCGGGGCAGGGGCGGCGGCCACCGGGCCCCGGTTCGCCGGCCTCGCGGTATCGGCACTGCAGCCCGCGACCCTCGTCCGCGAGATGCGCCAGGCCGGCCGCGAGCGAGCACCAGAGCGCCGTTCCCTCGCAGGCACAGGGTCCTGCGCCCTCGCCCTCGGGGCTAGCCTGCTCGGCGCCCTCACGCCCGCGTTCGCGCAGCCGGGGCCGGCATGGCCACAGCGTCCGCTGCGGGTCGTGGTGCCCTTCCCGCCCGGCAGCTCGGCCGATGCCGCGGCCCGCGTGATCACGGTGCGGCTGGCGGAGGTGATCGGCCAGCCGGTGGTCGTCGACAACCGGTCGGGGGCCAGCGGCAACATCGGCGCGGAGATCGTCGCGCGCGCCGCCCCGGACGGCTACACCACGCTGGTGGGCACCACGAGCACGCATGCGGTGGCGGTGAGCCTGGCCGAGAAGCTCTCCTACGATCCGCTGCGCGATTTCGCCCCGGTCACCCTGTTCGGCAGCTCGCCCTACGTGGTGCTGGTCCATCCGTCGGTGCCGGCGACGAGCCTGAAGGAACTGGTGGCCCACGCGCGCGCGCGCCCCGGGCAGGTCAACTATGCCTCGGCCGGCAACGCGAGCCTCGCGCACCTGGGCACCGCGCTGTTCGCCTCGATGGCCGGCATCCAGATGAACCACGTCCCGTACAAGAGTTCGGCGCTCTCGGTACTCGACCTGGTCGCCGGGCGCATCGAGCTGCTGTTCGGCACGCCCTCGCCGGTGCTGCCGCACCTGCGCGCCGGGAAGCTGCGCGCGCTCGCGGTCACGTCCACGCGGCGCGCCTCGTTCCTGCCGGACCTGCCGACCGTGGCCGAGTCCGGCTTCCCCGGCTACGAGCTCGCGCTGTGGTTCGGACTGTTCGCCCCGGCGGGCACGCCGGCCGCGATCCTCGACCGTCTCACCGCCGACACCCGCAAGGTGCTCGCCATGCCCGAGACGCGCGAGGCGCTTGCCCTGCAGGGGCTGGAACCCGCGAGCCTCACGCCGGCGCAGTTCGCGGCGATGATCAAGGTGGAGATCGAGCGCTGGCGCAAGGCCGCCAGCGCCGCGCGCGCGGCGCCCTGAGCGCGCGCGCCCGCGTCCCCGCGCGGCGCGCCGAGCCCCCGGCGTGCCGATCGGGGATCAGTCGCCGACGAGCTTTGCCTGCTTGACCACCTTCGTCCAGCGCGCGATCTCGTTTCGGGCCAGCGTCGCGAAGGCCTCGGGCGTCGTCGGGTTCACGTCGATCGCCTGCTCCTCGAGCCGGGCACGCAGCGACTGACCCGGTGCCAGCAGCCGGTTCACGTCGGTATTGATGCGAGTGATGATCGCGGCCGGCACCTTCGCCTGCGTGCACAGGCCGTACCAGCCGGTCACGTCGAAGTCCGCGACGCCCTGCTCCTGGAAGGTGGGCACGTCGGGCAACTGCGGCGTTCGCGCGCCGGAGGTCACGCCCAGCGCGCGGACGCGACCGGAGCGGATCGCGCCCAGTGGTCCGCCGGCAAGATTGCCGACCGAGGACTCCATGTGTCCGCTGAGCACGTCGGCCAGCGCGGCCGAGGCCCCCTTGTAGGGCACGTGGACGATGTCGATGCCGGTGAGCACCTTGAGCAGTTCGATCGACATGTGCGGAGAGGCTCCGACCCCGGAGGAGCCGAAGTTGATCTTTCCCGGATGCCGGCGCGCGTAGGCGATGTACTCGGGCAGCGTCTTCACCGGCATCGAGGGATGCACCATGAGCACGTTGGTGACCCCGCCCAGCAGCACCGGGAACGCGAAATCGCCGATCGGGTCGTAGGTGAGCTTGCCCGCGAAGCGGGCAGGCGTGACCCCGTGCGAGCCGATGTTGCAGAGGACCTGGGTGTAGCCATCCGGTGCGGCCCGGGCGGTGATCTCGGTCGCGATGTTGCCCGCGGCCCCGGGCCGGTTCTCGACCACCATCGCCGAGCCCCAGGGCTCGGCCACCGCCTGCGCGACGATGCGCGCCGTGGTGTCCACGCCGCCGCCGGGCGTGTAGCCCACCAGCAGCCGAACCGGCTTCACCGGCCAGGCCTGAGCCTGCGCCGGATCATGGATCACGAGTGCACCGGCCGATGAGACCAGGCCGATCGCCGCCGCACGGACGATCCGCGTACGCATCGCTGCCTCCTCCTCGCTCGGGGGGCGTATGCCGCGAACCGACCGCCGCGCCCCTCCCTCCAGCCCACTATAACGGGCGCAGTCGGGGCGTCAACAGGCCAGCAGGGGGCCGACCTCTCCGCGCGACGCGGATGCGACCGACAGACGACCCGCGCGACGGTGTCCCGCAGGCCTGCCGTATCCGGCGTCCGATCACCCCTCGCGCAACGGCTCGCCCGCGCGAGCGAGGCCGGCTCGACGCCGCCGAGCCGTCGGAGCCGATCGCACTGTCCGAACCACCCGGCCTGCCCCTCACCGAGAGGTCGAGCCGGATCGATCCCGAGGCGGCGGAGGGGCGTGCGCGGATCCCGGCGCGGCCATCAGCGGCAGGACGACCGCCCGGGCATTCGAACGACGTCGGCTCAGGCGAGGCCTTCGACGATGCGGATCTCGCGGTCCACCGATCCCTTGCCCAGGGCCTCCAGCGCGGCCTGGTAACCCGGACTGTCGTGCGCGGCAATCGCCTGGGCGACCGAATCGAACTCGATCATGGTCACGCGCTGCGCGAGTCCCGCCTCGTACACCTGCGCGGGGTTGCCGCGCGCGAGAAAGCGTCCGCCCGCCGCCTCGATCGCCGCCGGGGCGAGCTTCGCGTAGGCCGCGAAGCGCTCGGGGTTGCTGATCGAGCGGTAGAAGGCGATCCAGTAGGCCTTGGCCATGATGCTCTCCAGAGAAAAGGCCCGGCTAGGCCGAGCGGTTGCGTGGACTTGACCGGTCGCGAGGCCGCGCTGCGGCCGCGCCCCTTCAGCGGGCAGCGCCCAGTTCGCGCAGCGCCGACATCAGCCGGTCGAGATCGTCCTCGTTGTTGTAGAAGGACACCGACGCCCGCAGCTTGCCGTCCTTCACGTTGACCACGAGCCCGCGCTCGCGCAGGGCCGCCTGCAACCGCAGCGCGTCGGGCAACACCAGGTTCACGATGTGGCAGCGGTTGCGCCAGTCGCGCGCGGTCTCGGTGGCGATGCCGGCGCGATCGAGACGGTCGATCAGCGCGGAGGTGAGTTCGCGCACCCGGCCTTCGATGGCGGGCAGGCCGATCGACTGCAGGAACGCGGCGGACTCGCGCAGGATCCACAGCCCCAGGAAGTTCGGGTTGCCGGCCTCGAAACGGTGCTGCTCGACCACGTAGTCGAACTGGCCAATGGAGGCGTCGCGGCGGATCGAGGCGGCGCGCACGAACGGCGTGCGCACCTCGCCGATGAGGTCCTCTCGACACCAGAGCACCCCGGTTCCGGTGATGCCCTGCAGGCTCTTGTGGGCTCCGATCGCGACGAAGTCCGCCCCGAGCGAATCGATGGGCCGGGCCAGCAGTCCGGCCCCCTGGACACCGTCGAGCACGAGGTGGATGCCTCGGCTGCGACACAGTTCCGCGAGGTCGTCGATATCCACCCGCCAGCCGTTGGCGTAGGTGACGTAGGCGGTGGACACCAGCCGGGTACGGGCGTCGATGCGCTCGCGGTAGGCCTCGATCGGCAGTCGCCCGCCGCGGTTGCTGACCTGTCGGATCTCCACGCCGCGGGCCCGCCAGTGCTCCCAGGGCCACAGGTTCACCACGTGCTCCATGTCGGTGAGCACGATGTTGTCGCCCTCGCGCAGGTCGAACGCATGCGCGGCGATCGCCAGGCCTTCGGCCGTGTTGCGCGTGAAGGCGATCGAGGCAGGCGATGCCCCCAGCAGCGTGGCCAGCGCAGCCCTCGCCTCGCCCACCGCTGCGCTGTCCCAGGCCCGCTCGCCGGCGCACTCGTGGATGTCCTGCGCGTAGGCCTGCATCACCCGCTCCGCGCAGCGCACGAGCGGCGTCTTGCGTGCGCTGTCGAGATAGGTCCATTTCGCGAGCATCGGGAACTCGCGGCGCAGCGCGGCCCAATCGGGCGGGGCAGCGACGGCAGGCGGCGTGGCGGGAGCGTTCATCGGGACTCCGGACAGTCAGGCGAATTCATGGCACGGCCTGCAGGATGCGAGCAGGGCTCGCGCGTCGAACGCGCCCCGCAGCGCTGCACGGCACCGGCTGCAGGGCATGGGCGATGATGCCACGCCCTTGCAGGCGCGTGGCGCCTTCGCCCGCGCGAGGAGAGGCCTGCGCCGCGGCGCATCCTCCCCCGGCGCATGGCCCGTCCCGCGCGCGCACCGTCCACCTCGGCGCAGGCCCGGGCGCGGGTGTGTCGCTGGCAGCGCCGGCCGGGTCAGCCCCGTCCGTGCGCCGCCCAGTGCTCGCCGAAGATGTCCTCCAGCGTCGGCTCGCGCGGCGGGATCGGCCGAACGATTCGCGTGGTGTTCATGAAGTGCCGGTAGTTGAGGTTCTCGGAGAAGCTGTTGCGACCCCAGGTGCCGCAGCCCATCGTGAGCGAGAACGGCAGCCCGTTGTCGAAGCTGCCGCCGTTGGCGATCGCGTGCGCCTGGTTGACGATCACGCGGCATACCGTCATCTCGTGTCCCAGGCGCTCGACCTGCGCGGCGTCGCGGGTGTGGATGCCGCAGGAGTGGCCGTTGCCCATGTAGGCGTAGATGCCGCGCATGATCTCCACCGCATGGTCGAAATCGCGCGCCCGATAGAGCGTGAGCACCGGCGAGAGCTTCTCGCCCGAGAACGGGGCGCAGGCGCCGTAGCCCTCCTCCTCCACGACCAGGCAGCGGGCAGCGCGAAGCCGTGCATCGGCAAGGCCCGCCACCTCGCAGACGCGCTCGACCGACTGCGCCGTGATGGCCGGCGACAGGTGCCCACCGGGGAACATCGCGGCCTGCAGGGTGGCCTTCTGCGCGGCGTCGAGCAGCACCGCGCCCTCGCGCTCGAGGGCTGCGCGCATCGGTGCCCATGCGGACTCGACCACGATCAGGCTGTTCTCCGACGAGCAGCTCGTCGCGTTGTCGAAGGTCTTCGACTGCATGACCTTGCACGCGGCGTCGGCGAAGTCGGCCGAACCATCGACGATCACCGCGACGTTGCCTGCGCCCACCCCGAGCGCGGGCGTTCCGCTGGAGTACCCCGCGCGAACGTTCGACTGCGAACCGGTGACCACCACCAGGTCGCACTGGCGCATGAGTTCGGAGGACAGCGCCTTGGTCACCGGGGTGGGCAGCATCTGGACCAGATCCCGCGGGGCACCGACCGCGTCCAGCGCCGAGTGCATGTACTGCAGCAGCAGCGCGCTGGTCGAGGCGCCCTTGGGCGAGGGCGACAGGATGATCGCGTTGCCGCACTTGAGCGCGTTGATGATGTTGTTGGCCGGCGTGGCGCCGGGGTTGGTCGACGGCACGACCGCGCACACCACGCCCACCGGACGCGCGATCTCGGTGATGCCCAGCTCGGGCCGCTCGGCCAGCACGCCGGTGGACACCGCACCCTTCAGGTCGCGCAGCAGCCCGAGCGTCTTGCGGTGGTTC
Source organism: uncultured Pseudomonadota bacterium (assembly GCA_903831455.1). Lineage (GTDB taxonomy): Bacteria > Pseudomonadota > Gammaproteobacteria > Burkholderiales > CAIKXV01 > CAIKXV01. The sequence continues at coordinate 20,401 of CAIKXV010000114.1, forward strand.
TTGACCACCTTGTCCTGGACCGTGCCCAGGCCGGTGTCGCGCACCGCCAGCTCCGCCAGCGAGCGGTTGCGCGCGGGCTCGATGATCGCCCAGCCGCAGGCCACCACCATCGCATCGAGCATCGCCTGGTCGTAGCCCGCCGCCACCGCCTGCGCGGCGCGCGCCCGCGCCACCAGCGCCGCCACCTCGGCCGCCGCCTGCTCGTCGCGGCCTGGCCGCCCTGCGCCCATCGAACCCATCACCGACCTCCGAAGTGAAAACGCTCCGCGGACTCGCACCCGCGGAGCGTGGAAGACCGAACGGCCCGCATCACGCGGGCCGCCGCGCTCAGCGCTTGGCCGCCGTCGACTTGTAGCGGTCGAGGAAACGCACCGGATGCTGCAGGGCGTCGCGCCGGAACGGGTCGCCCAGCTCGCGGGTGACCATCATCTCGAGGATGGTGGTCTTGCCCTCGGCCTGCGCCTTGCACGCGGCCGCGAGCGCCGGACCGACCTGGTCGAGTTTCTCGATCCGATGTCCCTCGGCGCCCATCGAGCGCGCGATGGCCGCGAAGCTCGGGTTGGTCAGGTTGGAGCCGACGAACCGGAAGTCGTAGTAGTCGACCTGGTTCTTCTTCTCCGCACCCCACTGCTCGTTGTTGAACACCACCGCGGTGACCGGGATGCGCTCGCGCACGCAGGTGAGGATCTCGCCGAAGCTCATCGCCCAGGCGCCGTCACCCACGTAGGCCACTGCCGGGCGATCGGGTGCGGCGACCTTGGCGCCGATGATCGTCGGGAACGCATAGCCGCAGTTGCCGAAGCTCATCGCGGCGAACATGCTGCGCGGCTGCTCGAAGCGCAGGTAGGAGTTCGACACCGAGCAGATGTTGCCGATGTCGGTGGAGACCATCGCGTCGGTGGGCATCGCCCGCTCGAGTTCGCGCAGCACCTGGCGCGGGTGCATGCGGTCCGAACCCTTCATCACCTCGAGGCTCCACTCGTCCTTCTCGTGGTGCCAGTCGGTCAGTTCGCGCTCCCAGGCCGCCTTCTCGTCGGCGATCTGCTTCGCCCGCTCGGCCTTGTTCGCGTCGCAGGCGAGCGTGCGCCCGGCGATGCGCTCGAGCAGCGCGGCCGCGGCCTCGGCGGCGTCGCCGCAGATGCCCACGCCGATCTTCTTGACCAGGCCGATCATCTTCGCGTCGGCGTCGATCTGGATGATCTTCGCGCCCTTGGGCCAGTAGTCCATGCCGTGCTGGGGCAGCGTTCCGAACGGCCCGAGGCGGGTGCCCAGCGCCAGTACCACGTCGGCGCGGCTGATGAGCTTCATCGCCGCCTTGGCGCCCTGGTAGCCCAGCGGTCCCACCCACAGCGGATGGCTGGCCGGGAAGCTGTCGTTGTGCAGGTAGCTGTTGGCCACCGGCGCGCCCAGGCGCTCGGCCAGCGCTCGGCACTGGTCCACGCCGTTGGCCATGATCACCCCGCCACCGGCGAGGATGACCGGGAACTTCGCCTCGGCCAGCAGGTTGGCCGCCTGGTCAAGGCTCTTGCGGCCGCCGGGTCCGCGCTCGACCACGATCGGGGTGCCGATCTCGCACTCGATCTCGCCGTAGAAGTAATCGCGCGGGATGTTGAGCTGGGTCGGTCCCATCTCGAGCATCGCGCGATCGAAGGCCCGCGCGGTGTGCTCGGCCATGCGCTTCGGATTGTTCACGTGCGCCTGGAACTTGGTGATCTTCGAGAAGATCGGCAGCTGTTCGGTTTCCTGGAAGCCGCCGAGGCCCTGGCCCATCGAGCCGGTCTCGGGGGTCACCACGACCACCGGCGAGTGCGCCCAGTAGGCCGCCGCCACCGCGGTGACGAAGTTGGTGATGCCCGGGCCGTTCTGGGCGATGCACACGCCATGCTGGCCCGACACCCGCGCGTAGCCGTCGGCCATGTGCGCGGCGCCCTGCTCGTGCACGGTCGGGATGAAGCGGATGCCGGCCGAGGGGAAGAGGTCGAGCGCGTCCATGAAGGCCGAGCCCACGATGCCGAACACGTTGCGCACGCCGTTGGCGACCATCGTCTCGACGAAGGCCTCGCTCGGGGTCATCTTCTGCACGCCGGTCACCGCCTGCAGCGGGGTGACGGCCGGGTCGACGGGCTTGTTCACGCGGATCTCTCCTCGGGTTGGCAATCGCCGCAGTGGGCGGATGCGGCGACTGTAGCGATTCGAGCGCGGCGCAGTCAACCGGAAAACAGAACTTGACGTTCCGGATTTCGAGACTTACGCTCCGGATACCCGTGCTCCGCCCGCCCGATGACCCCGCCTGACTCCGCCCCACCCCGCCGCCCCCGCGCGCTCGACCGCCCCGAGCCGCTCGCCGCCCACGACTCGCCGACCCTGCGCGCGTTCGCGATCGTGGAGGCGATCGGCCGCGCCGGACGCGCCCTGCCCCTGTCCGAGGTGGTCGCGCTCACCGGCCTGCCCAAGCCCACCGCGCACCGGATGCTCGGGCAACTCGCCGAGTCCGGCCTGCTGGTGCGACTCGCCGGCGCAGGCTACGCGGCCGGGCCGCGGCTGTCGCAGCTCGGGCGAGAGCTGGTCGCAGGCGACGCCCGCCAGCCGGAGCGCCGCGCGATCCTGCAGCGGCTGGTCGAACGCGTCGGGGAGACGTGCAACTTCACGATGCTCGATGGCGCCGAGGTGGTCTACCTCGATCGGGTCGAGACCGCGTCCCCCTTGCGGGTGAACCTCCAGCCGGGCTCGCGGGTGCCGGTACACTGCTCGGCCAGCGGCACGCTGCTGCTCGCACTGCTGCCCCCGCCGCGCTGCGCGCGCGTGCTCGACCAGCTCGACTACACCCGCTACACGCCCAACACCCGCGCCAGCCGCGCGGCGCTGGAAGCCGAGCTCGCCTCGATCCGCGAGCGTGGCTACGCCACCGACGACGAGGAGTTCCTCGAGGGCCTGGTCTGCGTGGCCGTCCCGGTTCGCGACGACCGCGCGCGGGCGTGGGCTGCGGTGGCGATCCACGGCCCGGCCGCGCGGCTGCCGCTGCCGACCGCGATCGCGCGCCTGCCGGAGTTGCGCGAGGCCGCCGCCGCGCTGGCCGACAGCCACAGGGACGCGCGGTAGCGCGTGCATCGGCGGCTGGCGCGACTGCAGGCCCGCGGGCGGATCGGCACCGGACATCCCGGGCGGGCGAACACCCCGCCCCTGCCCAACCGACGCCGAACCCGTTACGCTGCGGGAGTTGCGGGATGCCTTCCGCGAGGCGCGGGACCCGATCGGCCGCGATCGCCTCGCCCCGACTCGACCCTCGGCAACCATCCAGTCCACAAGGCCGGCGCACGACGACCGGTCGCGGGTTCCGTACCCCCCTAGAGGAGCAGCAGCGATGATCAAGCAGCGTGAGTTCGCGACGCCCGCGCGCGCGTGGTTCTTCACCGTCGGCGCCACGCTGGCCTTCGGCCTGCCCGCCACGGCCGCCATCGCCCAGCCCGCGTGGCCCGCCAAGCCGATCCGGATGATCGTGAACTTCCCGCCCGGCGGCGGCACCGACGTCACCGCCCGCATCATCCAGGCCGCCTTCGCGAAGGAACTCGGCCAGCCGATCATCCTCGACAACCGCGGCGGGGCCGCTGGGGCGGTGGGCGCCGAGATCGCCGCGCGCGCGGCACCCGACGGCTACAACCTGCTGTGGACCCTGTCCTCGCACACGATCAACCCCTCGCTCTACGGCAAGCTCAACTTCGACACCGAGCGCGACTTCGCGCCGATCTCGCTCGGCGCGAACGCCCCGCAGATCGTCGCGGTCACCAACGCGCTGCCGATCACCAACGTGAAGGAACTGATCGCGTACGCAAAGGCCAATCCGGCCAAGCTGTCCTACGCCTCGCCGGGCGTCGGTTCGCCCGGCCACCTCGCCGGCGAACTGTTCAAGCAGCAGGCCGGGGTCGACATCCTGCACGTGCCCTACAAGGGCGCCGGTCCGGCGATCCCGGACGTGATCTCCGGAAACGTCGCGCTGCTGATCTCGACGATGTCGGCGGCGATGTCGCATGTTCGTGCCGGGAAGATGCGCGCACTGGGCGTGACCAGCCTCAAGCGCTCGGACGGCGCGCCGGACATCCCGTCGATCGCCGAAGGGTTGAACGGCTTCGAGATGCCCTCGTGGTTCGGGCTGCTCGCACCCGCGGGCACGCCGAAACCCATCATCGACCGCGTGCATCAGTCGCTGGTGCGCACCCTCGCGATCCCGGAGATCCGCCAGAACCTGATCGCGCAGGGTGCCGATCCGGTCGGCAGCACGCCCGAGCAGTTCGCCCGGCAGATCCGCGACGAACTGCGCCTGTGGGCGAAGTTCATCAAGCAGACCGGCATCAAGCCCGAGTAGCCGGCCGCTGCGCGGCGCGGCGCGTGCCGCGTCGCACGGCCTCTCCCTCCGCGAGTCGGCCGGGACACGCCCGGGAGCAGACGCTCGACCGTCCCACCCGCAGGCACCTGCAGTGCACGGCGGCCGGGTCCGTTTCGCTCCGATTCGTTGCGTGCCAGGTCCTTCCGACCGGACGACGGGACGTGCCTCGACGCCTCGGGCTCGAGGCGGTGGCCTTGTCGTCGAGCGCCGAGGAGCGTCACGACAGGGCCGGCCCGCTGAGGTAGTCTCGCGCTCTTCGCCCGCCCGCACCCGCACCTCCACTCGTCATGACAGACGCTCCCGCCCCGCGTACCGTTCGCCACTGCGTCGACCACTGGGCCGAGGCCACGCCCGATGCGCCCTATCTCATCGCGCCCGAGACCGGCGCGGTGATGACCTGCGCACAACTGCAGGCGCATTGCCGGGAGCTCGCGCGCGTGCTGCTGATGAACGGCATCGAGCCCGGCAGCAAGGTCTCGCTGATGATGCACAACGGCTACCAGACCGCCCGGCTGCTGCTGGGCGCGATGTACG
>CAIKXV010000115.1 GCA_903831455.1 uncultured Pseudomonadota bacterium
CTGGCGCAGGATGCCGCCCTGTTCGAAGGCGAGACGGTACGCACGGCGAGCGGGTCGAGCGCGGTGCTGGCCTTCCGGGACCAGTCGGTGCTCACCGTGGCGCCCGCCTCCGAGCTGCGGCTGGAGAACGTCCGCGTGGGGGCGACTCCGGCCGAAGGCACGTTCGTCGTGCGCCTGCTCACCGGCGGCCTTCGCCTGCTGACCGGGCAGATCGCCAGGGCCAACCCGCGCGCGGTTCGCGTGCAGACCAGCACGGCCACCATCGGCGTGCGCGGCACCGAGTTCGATGTCGTGCTGGCCCTGCACTGCGTGGCCGGCGTCTGCACGCCGTCCACCTTCACCGAGGTGCGCGCAGGCGTGATCACGCTCGCGCTGCCGGGCGGCCAGGAGGTGGAGATTCCCGCCGGGCTGGCCGGCCTGCTCAATCCGAAGGCCGGCCAGCCCCAGGTGCTCAAGGCACTGCCCGCGGGCGTGCCGCTCGGCGACAGCGTACCGCTGCCCGGGTCGATCAGGATCGACTTCAAGACGCTGTTCTCGCTCGCCTCGGCCACCGACGTGCCGCCCGGCCTGTACGTGGCGGTGACCAGCGGCAACGTGTCGCTGCAAAGTGAAGCGGGCGTCATCGACCTCGGTCCGTCCGAGGCGGGCGCTCTCGTCCAGGGCAGCCGACAGCCGGTCCGCCTGCTGGCCGTGCCGGTGTTCATCCTGAACGACCCGGTCCCGCGTCCGGAGGCACCCGGCGGCACCGGGAGAATCCTGCCGCTGCTGGGCGTCGGACCGGAGGCGGGTTCGACCGCCTGCGAGGTTCGCTGAGACAATCCGTGGTCCGGCATCGATGTCGGGCTGCGCATACCGATATCGATTCGAGGATTCCCGCATGACGAACATCCCCCGACCTCGCAGTCGCACGCACGCGGGCGCAGGAGCAGTGGACACGCGTGGCCGGACGCTGCTCGCGCTCGCGACGCTCGCCGCGCTGGCGGGGGTAGTGCCGACGGCACTGGCACAGCCGGGCGCACCCGCCTCGACGGCGGGCGCGGTGCTGCTGGTGGTCGAGCGCTTCGAGGTGACCGGCGACAACCCGCTGGGGTGCACCGCGCACGACCGAGGTGTTGCGCGCGCATCTGGGCGGGCACCGCAGCCTCGACACGCTGGAGGCCGCGGCCGCCGCGCTCGAGAGCGCGTTGCGCGAGCAGGGTTACGCGTTCCACCGCGTGGTGCTGCCCGCCCAGCGGCCGCAGGGCGGCGTGGTGCGGCTCGACGTACTGCGCTTCACGCTGGGCGAAGTGCGGGTCTCGGGCAACGAGTTCTTCTCCGCGGACAACGTGCGCCGCAGCCTGCCGGTGCTGCAGCCCGGCAGCACGCCGGACGTGTCCACGATGTCCCGGCAGATCTCGCTCGCGAACGAGCATCCGGTCAAGCGGGTCAACGTGACGCTGCGCGAGAGCAAGGCCGCCGATGCGGTCGATGCCGAGGTGCAGGTCCGCGACGCCCGCCCGCTGCAGGTCTTCGCCACCCTGCTGGGCAACTCGCGCGACGAGTACAACCTGATCAATCGCAACACCGGCTACACGCGCCTCACGCTGGGCGTGCAGCACAGCAACCTGTTCGACCGCGACCATGCGGCGACCTTCGCCTACACCACTTCGCCGACCGAGCCGCAGGCGGTCTCGCAGTACGCGGGCTATTACGCATTCCCGCTCTACGGTGCGAGCGGCCAGGTGTCGGCCTACTACCTCTATTCGGACACCAACACCGGGTCGCTGCCGGTGGGGGGGCAGCCGTTCAACGTGCGCGGCCAGGGTACCTTCTTCGGCCTGAAGTACACCGCGACGCTGCCTCGCGCGGCCGACATGACCCAGCTGGTCTCGGTCGCGATCGACGAGCGCGATTTCCGCAGCCAGGTCGATGCCTCCGGCGTGCCCCTGCCGGGCAACCCGGTGGTCACGCGACCGGTCTCGTTGCGCTACCAGGCACGAGCCGAACGCGCGTGGGGCGGGGCGACCGGTTATGTCGAGTACGCGGTGAACGCAGGAGGGTCGTCCAGCGCGGAATTCGCCGCTGCCCGCAACGGCGCGACTGCCAACTGGGATGCGTGGCGCGGTGGCCTGGACGCGAGCTACGCGGCCGGCACCTGGGTTCTGGCGTCCCGATTGCGTGGCCAGTATTCCAGCGACCTGCTGGTCTCCGGGGAGCAGTTCGGTCTCGGCGGGTCGACGTCGGTGCGCGGCCTTCGCGAGCGCGAGTATGGCGGCGAGCGCGGCTTCACGCTCACGCTGGAGGGCACCGGCCCCGCGCTGTTCGCCGGCGTGCGCCCGGCGCTGTTCGTCGACCACGGCCATGCATACCTGCGCCAGGGACCCAACCCGGTGCCGGGGGCGCTGGTCGGCGGCCTGTCGGCCACCAGCGCGGGCATCGGTGCGCGCTGGAACTGGCAGCGCTCGCTCGACGTCTCCGCCGACCTCGCCTACGTGATCCGCGGACTGCCGGGCACCACCGGCACACCGGGCACGCCTGACGGCTTCGTGAAACTGCACTTCACCGGCACGTGGCGGTTCTGAGTCCGAGCCCGCTCGTGCAGCCGTGATCGGCTGCGCGAGGGGTGAAGCAGCGCGCGGGGCCTCGCGTGATGCCTGGCCGATCGCGCGTCCCCCGAGCTCGCCCACCTCGCCCCGACGGTGTCTTCCCGGGGCGGGTCGACCCGGGCCACGGGGTCGATGAGGTCAACGCGGTCGACGCGGTCGACGCGGTCAACGCTGCCCGGGCGAGCGTTGCGCGCCGGGGTCGGTGCCGTCCGTGCAGCGGGCGGCACGCCGACGTACCCGTCGGGCACCCTTCCGGGACCGCTTCGCGCGCCTCAGACGATGCCCGACTCGCGCAACGCGGCCACCTGATCGTGGCTGCGGCCGAGCAGTTCGGTGAGCACCTGCTCGGTATGCTCGGAGAGCAGGGGCGGGCGCACATGCTCGACCGGGGTGTCGGAGAAGCGCAGCGGGCTGGCGACCACCGGCACCTCGCCCGCAGTCGGGTGTGCCAGCCGGAACGAGAGCCCGCGCGCCCGTGCCTGGGGGTCGGCGAACACGCGGTCCATCGTGTTGATCGGGCCGCAGGGCACGCTGGCGCCCTCCAGGGCCGCGATCCAGTGGTCCATCGTCTCGCGCGAGATGGCGGCACCCAGCAGCGCGGCGAGCTCATGGCGGTTCCTCACGCGATCGGCATTGCGCAGGAAACGCGGATCCTGCGCGAGCTCGGGCAGGCCGAGCACCGTGCACAGCCGCTGGTACTGGCCGTCGTTGCCGGTGGCGACGA
>CAIKXV010000116.1 GCA_903831455.1 uncultured Pseudomonadota bacterium
GCACGGCGCCCGCGGACCGCGTGGCCGCACGGCCCGCGCAGCCCCCGGGGCCGTACCCCTGCGACAGGCCCCGGAGCCGCACCGCCGAGGGGTCCAGGGCCGGAGGCGCGCGGTCGAGCGCACGCGGGCACCGGGGTCGCGCATGTCGCCCGGCCGCGCAGGCGCGGAGTGCTAGCATTGCCGACGATCCACTGTCCGCCCGGGCGAAGCTGGCCTCGGGCCAGGCATTCGCGAATCAGGAGGAGACCCGATGTCGATTGGATTTCGCATCCACCCGCGCCCGGCGCGGCCGCCGCGCTCGCTCGTCAACCGCTTCCGGGGCGTGGTCTGCGCGCACCTGTCGGACAACATGTCGCGGCTGTCGGGCTCCGATGCCGGCCTGTCGCCCTGGCATCGCCGCGGGCAGTTGCTGGGCGTGGCGCTGACGGTGCGCGTGGCCCCCGGCGACAACCTGATGGTGCACAAGGCCATCGACGTGTGCGAGCCCGGGGACGTGATCGTCGTCGATGCCGGAGGCCATACCTCGCAGGCCATCATCGGCGAGATCATGTCCTCGATGGCCGCCGCACGCGGGTGCGTGGGCATGGTGATCGACGGGGCGATCCGCGATGCCGGCGCCCTGGCCGCCGGCACCTTCCCGGTCTATGCACGCGGGGCCACGCACCGCGGCCCCTACAAGAACGGCCCCGGCGAGATGAACGTGCCGGTGAACATCGGCGGCATGATCGTCCATCCGAACGACATCATCGTCGGGGACGAGGATGGTCTGGTGGCCGTGCGGCCGGACGAAGCCCGCGAACTGCTGGCCGCCGCGCGTGCGTGGAACGACAAGGAGGCCGCCGTGCTCAAGGCCATTCGCAGCCGCAAGCCGATCGATCGCGCATGGGTGGATCGCACGCTGCGCGAGCGCGGCTGCAGCGGGCTGGACTGATCGGACGCCAGCGCTCGCGCGCGCGTGCGTCCGGCCTGCCGGATGCACGCCGTGGAGCCGGCCGCTCAGGGCGCAAGCCGTACGATCGACCAGGCGCCGTCACCCTCGCCACGACGGTAGAGCAGCCGATCGTGCAGGCGGCTGGGACGCCCCTGCCAGAACTCCAGGGCGTCGGCCTCCAGCCGGTAGCCGCCCCAGAAGGGCGGCCGCGAGGGGTCGTCGCCCAGCGTGTGGCGCGCGTCGGCCTCGCGCTGCTCGAGCCACGCGCGGTCGGCAATGACCTCGCTCTGCGGGGAGGCCCACGCCCCGACGCGACTGCCCAGCGGGCGGAGCGCGTAGTACGCATCGGACTCCTCGGCCGGCACGCGGGCAATACGCCCCTCGATGCGAACCTGGCGCTCGAGTTCGGTCCAGTGGAACAGCAGCGCGGCGTGCGGATTGCCGGCGAGTTCACGCCCCTTGCGGCTGTCGTAGTTCGTGTAGAACGAAAATCCCCGCGCGTCGCAGGCCTTGAGCAGCACGATGCGCGCCGAGGGTCTGCCGCGCGCATCCACGGTGGCGAGCGTCATCGCGGTGGGCTCGGGCAGGCGGGCATCGATCGCCTCCTGCATCCAGCGGGTGAACTGGACCAGCGGGTCGCGATCGACATCGGCGATATCGACGCTGGCCTGTGCGTAGTCCTTGCGCAGGTGGGCAATGTCGAGGCTGGGCGATCGGCTCATGGCAGGCAGTGAAGAAGACACGCGTGCACGATACCGCAGCCGCTCGCACACGGCCACGCGAAGCCGTGCGTCGCGCCCCCCTCGCGCGTCGCACCCGGCGCCAGCACGGCGATGGGGATGACGCCGCCATCGGTGGCCTTCGCGACGCAGGCGTGGTCCTCGGGTCGGGCGTGACGCCCGCCAGCGCCGCCCGGGTCGAGCGGATTCGCGGCGGCCTCGGGCGGGGACGGGCGCAGCGACGGAGACTGAGGCCCGCACGCCCGACCGCGGATCCTCTACCGACGACTCCAGCGGGGAGGATCTGGTCAGGGAGACAGGATTCGAACCTGCGACCTCGTGCGCCCAAGGCACGCGCTCTACCAGGCTGAGCTACACCCTGACGGCAGGGCC
>CAIKXV010000117.1 GCA_903831455.1 uncultured Pseudomonadota bacterium
CGCTGGTCGGCCTTCGGGGTGTCCGTGATGTGTTCGAAGGCGGCCGTCGGCGATACCGGTGCCACCAGCAGGTCATGGCGCTCGAAGAACGTGGCCCAGGCGCGACGCAGATGCTCGCGCTCGGCATGACGATCGAGCCAGTCGCGATGCGACTGCGTAAGCCCGCGCAGCATCAGGGCTTCATAGCCCCGGTCGTCGGGATCGAGTCGGTCGGCCTGCGCGCGCATGGCGGCAATGTCGGCGGCATCTCGCCGAAAGGCGGTTGCTGCGCGGGCGAGTGCGAGGGAAAGTTCATAGCACTGCCTCGAGGGTGCGGGCAGCGCGGGGTCGACTTCGACGGTCGCACCCGCGCGGGCGAGCACGTGGGCGATCGAGCGCGCGGTCGTCCGCGTCGCCTCGTCGACCGGAAACAGCGCGTCGGTCGTGAGAACGGCGATGCGCAGTCCCGCCACACGCGCATGCCCGGGATCCGGAAGCGAAAGGGACCACGCCCTTGCCTGCGCGGGCAGGGGGCCTGCCAGTACGCGCATCGCCAGGTCGAGATCCTCGGCCGATCGAGCCAGCGGGCCCACGACGTTGAGGTCGTCCGGCGGTGAACCCTCGACCAGCCAGTGGCCGTGGACTGGCACGATGCCGTAGGTGGGCTTGTGACCGTACACGCCGCAGAAGTGGGCCGGCATGCGGATGGAGCCACTGTGATCGCTGCCCAGTTCGAGCGCGCTCATCCCGGTGGCCAGCGCGGCGGCCGCCCCGCCCGAGGAGCCGCCCGGGGAGTGGGCTGCGCTCCAGGGGTTGCGCGTCATTCCGTAGAGCGGGTTGAAGCTCTGCCAGTCGGCGAGGTCGACCGGCACGTTGGTCTTGCCCAGCAGGATCGCGCCGGCATCGACCAGGCGTTGCACGGCGGCGGCGTTGGCCGACGGCCGGTGCGCCGCCCGGGACGGGCGCCCGAAGGTCGATGGCGATCCCGTCCAGTCGAAGCACTCCTTGACCGTGATCGGCACGCCGTGCAGCGGACCCCAGAAGTCGCCGCGGTCAACGGCCGCGTCGGCCGCTCGCGCGCGCTCGAGCGCCGCCTCGGCCTGCAGCCACACCACTGCGTTGATCGACGGATTGAGCCGTTCGATGCGCGACAGGCATGAGGCAACCAGTTCGGTCGCGGTGACATCGCGCGCGCGCAAGGCGCGAGCGAGTGTCGTTGCACTCGAAAGGGACCGTGGATCGTGCATCTCGGCAGGCGATGGAAACAGCGGGTCGACGCACGGTATCACCGGTGCTGCGGCGCGTGTTCAGGTCGAGGGCGATGTGAGTTCGCCGGATACGGACGCGATGGCCCGCCCGAACACCTCGACCGGTGGCCGGTAGACACCGCGCCCCAGCAGTCCGTCGATGCCGTCGGCGGCGACCATGCCGAGGGTGACCAGCGGCGGCAGGTTGCGCTCGACGATGCGTTGTGCATCCATGCCCACGCGCAGGCCGATGTCGAGGAAGGCCGGATGCGGCGTGCCGAGCAGCGTGGTGGCTACGGCGGAGGGTTCATCGGACAGCCACGGCTGCAGGGCGTTCCGAACGCCGTCGGCGAGGGCCAGGGCCTGCCCGCCGAAGCCCAGCGCATCGATCACCGCGCTGTCGCCGATGGCGCCGAGCGCCGGCGCCGCTGCGCTCGCCTGCGCAAGCCGCGGGCCTTCGGGCGCGCGAGCCTCGGTCGTGAACCAGCGTCCTGGCGCCGCGGCGACCTGCACGCCGAAGGTCCACCCGTTGCCAGCCATGGACGTCACCCGAGTGCCGGGGGCCCGGCCTTCCGCCGCCGAGAGCATCAGCCGTGCCGCGGCCATCCACAGCGTGAGGAAGTAGAGCGGCGTGGAGTCGAGCGCCGCGAGGAAGGCCTGTTCGGCACCGGTTGCGGCAGCGCCAATGCGCAGCGCCAGGGTATCGCGAAGCGCGCGCGTGGCCCCGGAGGTCTGGTTGTGCAGGTCGTCGCCCCCGGCGAGCCCTTGCCGGGCGAGCGCGATCAGATCGATCGGCTGGCGCAGTGCGCGCGCGAGGATCCAGGACTCGACCTCCTCGCGCCGACGAAGGCGCTCGAGAATGCTCGGGTCGGCGTTGCCAAAGCGCAGGTCGGGACCTCCGGTCGTGCCCAGCGGGGCGAACATGGCGGTCACCGCCCCGGCGGCGTCCTCCACCACCGCCACCGTGGTCGAGGGCGAGATCAGCGCGGCCAGCGGCGTGACGCACCGCCACTGCTGCGCCGACTCGAGACGGATCTCGCCGCGCTCGATCAGCGAGTGCGCCTGGGCATCGGTCGTCGCCCAGCCCTCGTGCCGACAGGCGAGCCTCGCCGAGGCCAGGACCGGTGCCGGTGGCCCCTGGCCAGGCTCGTACGGCGGTCCGGCGTGCAGCAGCCAGCGACCCGTCAGCGGCACGCACCGGGCGGCCGGTTGCACCCGCGTCCACTGCGGTTGCACTGCGACCAGAGCTGCGTCCGATGCGGGGTTCACGCCGCCTGCGCCTGCGGCAGGATCGACGCCGCCGCGTCGTGGCGTACGCCTCGGCGCAGGCAGTACGTCGGGTGCAGCATTCGGTCGGTGACGATCTGGGTGCCTTCGTTGTCGCGCAGCACCCAGCGGCCGCGGTCGTCGCTCAGCACGGTGACATCGGCTTCGAAGCCGGGCGTGAGCGAGCCGCAGCGGTCCTGCACGCCCGCCATGCGCGCGGCGTTGCAGGTGGCCATCGCCACCACGTGGTCGAGCGGCAGTCCGAGGGCGAGCATCGTGGTCATGCCCGACACCATCGAGAAGCGCGTGGTCCCCGCGAACATGTGGTCCTTGTCCGGGTGTTCGTCCGGCGTACCCGCGGGCTTGGGCACCGTGGTGTTGTAGCCATGCATGTCCGCGCCCAGCGAGTCGGGCACGATGCCGGCGTCGAGCGCGACCCGCGCCATGTTGAAGCTGAAGTGCGAGCCGTAGCCGACGTCCACGAGCGCGCCGCGGTCGATGGCTTCGCGTGCGAGCGGATTCACCCGACCCTCCTGGTCGACGAAGCTGCCCGGATGGCGCGAGAACGGATGGGCCAGGATGTCGCCGGGCTTGAGCAGCCGCGCGACCTCGCTGAACACCGAGTCCGGATCGACTCCCCGCGGCGCGTCGGGCAGCGGCCATAGCTGCCCGAAGTGGATGTAGAGCGGCAGGTTCGCCTGGCGGCCGATCTCGGCGGCCATCTCCATCACCTTAACGCCCCAGCGCTCGAAGCCGCCGATCTCGGCGTGGGTCTTCAGGCCCTTGACGATGTCGCGGTTCTCCAGCGCGCAGCGTACCGTCGCCTCGATGTTCAGGCAGTCGGGCCGGTAGAGTTCGGGGTAGTAATGGCCTTCCATGCCGCCGACCAGATAGGCGGACAGGAACGCGAGCACGCGGGACTGCTTGGCGTTCACCACGTATTCGCGGAAGCCCGGGAAGGTCATGCAGGACGGCCCGCCCTGATCGATCAGGGTGGTGACGCCGGACTGCACCCCGACCAGGTCGGCGTCCAGTCCGAAGCGCCCGGTGACGTACTGGTAGACGTGCGCGTGGGTGTCGACCAGTCCGGGCAGCACCAGTTGACCGGACGCGTCGATGCACTGGCGCGCCTCATCGCGGCGCAGGTCGGCTGCGACGGCTGCGATCCGGCCGTCCCGGATCGCGACGTCGAACCGGCCGTTCAAGCCCTGGGCGGGATCGATCACCCGCCCGCCATGAATCAGGAGGTCATGCTTCATCGGAGTTCCTCAACCTGTTGGACGGGCCGGTGCGGGACGCATCACCGACCGGTGCGCCGCCGGGGTCGTGGTTGCCCTGGCTGGATTGCGTCCGGCGAGACAAGCAAGTCCTGTTCCCGCCGACGGGGCTGGCGGATGCAGAGTCCTCGCAGCCACGCGGCGGCGACCGGGGTGGCGCCGTCCGCCCCCCGCAAGCCTTCGATTCAGTGGTTTCACGCGCGTGCGAGCGCCGCCCGCAGGCGAAGCCGGGGGTCATTGAACAGCGTCGCGCGGAGCATTGCCCGCGCTGCCGCGCCTGCCAATCAGGTATCGATGAAGGCGGCGCCCGAGGCGAGGAGACCGTCGATCTCCGCCGGCGTGTACTCGAGTTCGAGCAGTATCGCCCGGGTGTGTTCGCCCCTTGTCGGGGCAGGCAGACGCAGGGGAAGAAAGCAGCCATCGCGGCGGATCGGTCCGCCGAGGGTCAGCGGAGCTTCAGCCAGCCCCGTATCGAGCAGCGGAAGCACGGCGCGCAGCTCGGGATCGGAGAGGGTATCGGCTACTGTGTTGACCGGTCCGCACAGGATGCCGGCGGCGCGAAGGCGCTCCAGCCAGGTGTCGCAGCGCTCGGCCTTGAGCTTCGGTCCGATGACCGCGTTCAGTTCATCGCGGTGATGGACGCGCGCCGCGTTGCTCGCGAAGCGCGGGTCCGCCGCCAGGGCCTCGAGATCCAGCACGCGGATCAGCCGTCGCCAG
>CAIKXV010000118.1 GCA_903831455.1 uncultured Pseudomonadota bacterium
CCGGCTTCGACAACGGCCGCCTCGATGAACTGCTGTTCGCAGGCACCTCGATCCGCTCGAACTTCATCCTGAATCTCGGGTATGGTGACCCGGCTGCGGTGCCAGCCCGCCTGCCGCGACTGCCCTTCGAGGACGCCTGCACGCTCATCTGATCGGCCGCCCGCCTCGCGCGCCCCGGCCGGCGTACGGGCGCATCGACGCCGCCGTCCGCATCTCCCACCCCTCGCCGTCCCCCGGAGGTCACATGAACCACCGACCCGCCCGATACCTCGCCCTCGCGCTCGCCGGCGCCCTGCCGCTGGCCGCCGGTGCTCAGGAGTTTCCCAATCGCCCGATCCGCATCGTCGTCGCCTTCCCGCCGGGGGGGGCGACCGACGTGCTGGCCCGCCTGGTCCAGCCCAAGCTCGCCGACACCTTCGGACGCAGCGTGCTGGTGGACAATCGCGGCGGCGCCGGCGGCAACATCGGCGCGCAGATCGTCGCGCGCTCGGCACCCGACGGACACACGCTGCTCGTCACCAGCGTGGCCTTTGCCGTGAACGTCAGCCTGTTCAGCAAGCCCGGCTACGAGATCTCCGACTTCGCGCCGGTCGCGATGGGGACCCTGGCGCCGAACATCATCTTCGTGCATCCGTCGGTGAAGGCCACGAACCTGAAGGAGCTGATCGCGCTCGCGCGTCGGGAACCGATGAGCTACGCGTCCTCCGGGACGGGAACGACCACGCACCTGGCCGCCGAGATGCTGTTCCGGCAGTTGAACAAGCTCGACGTCACGCATGTGCCGCACACGCCGGCGGCCGCCGCGAACACGGTCGTCGCCGGACAGGTGCCGATCGGCAGCACCTCGATGCCGCCGATGGTGCCGCTCGCGCAAGCCGGCAAGGTGCGCCCGATCGCGGTGACCAGCGCGACGCGCGCCTCGGTGCTGCCCGACGTGCCCACGGTGGCCGAACTGGGCTACCCCGGTTTCGCCGACTACACCTGGGCAGGGGTGCTCGCGCCGGCGCAGGTCCCCGCGGCGGTGATCCGCCGTCTCAATGCCGAGATCAATCGCGCCCTCACCTCCGCCGACGTGCGCGATCGCATGCTCGCGCTGGCGAGCGAGCCCAACCCGATGACCCCGGCCGAGTTCGGCAAGCTGCTGCGCAGCGATGTCGAGCGCTACCGGAAGATGGTCCGCGAACTCGGCCTCAAGGCCGACTAGGAGCGCGCGATGGCGGCGGGCATCGATCGCAACAGCATCACCGACGCGGTCATCGCGTCCTTCGCGGGGGCCGGGGACGCGCGCACCCGCGAGGTCATGGCCGCGCTGGTGCGCCATCTGCACGATTTCGCGCGCGAGGTGGACCTGCGCCCCGAGGAGTGGCGCGCGGCGGTGGCCTTCCTCACCGATGCAGCGCGCATCACCGACGAGGCCCGCAACGAGTTCGTGCTGGCCTCCGACGTGCTGGGCTTCACCTCGCTCACCGACCTTCTGCGCAGTGCCCCGGGAGCGACGCCGCGCAGCGTGCTCGGTCCGTTCCACGCCGAGGGCGCGCCCGAGCGCGCGCCGGGTGCGGTCCTCGCGCCCGGGCGGGCCGGCCAGAGGGTCAGGGTGCATGGGCGGGTGCTCGACGTCGCGGGTAGCCCGGTGCCGGGGGCGGTGATCGATTTCTGGCAGGCGGACGCGGAAGGGCGCTACTGGCAGCAGGACCCCACGCAGACACCCGAGGACTTCCGGTTCAGGATGCGCGCGGGCGAAGACGGCGCCTATGCGTTCGAGACCGTGCGCCCGGCGCCCTATACCGTCCCCTACGATGGTCCGGTGGGCCGACTGCTGCGCGCGCTGGGTCGGCATGCCTGGCGGCCCGCGCATTTCCATTTCCGCGTGGAGGCGCCCGGATTCGCACCGCTGACCACCGAAGTCTTTCCCGAGGACGATCCCTACCTCGCCCAGGACGCGGTGTTCGGCGTGCGCGAAGCGCTGGTCGCGCGCCTCGAGCCCGTCGCGGGCACGCCGGCGCTGGAGCTGGCGTTCGATTTCCGGCTCGCACGAGCGGAGTAGCCGCCTGGACGCGCGCGCCGATACCGGGCTCGCGCGGCTCCTGCGCGAGTCCGTGCCCACGATGCTGGTGGGCATCGCGCAAGGGGCGGCGCTGGTCTCCGAGACGGTACTGGCGGGGACGCTCGGGACCGGGGCGCTCGCCGCCTACGCACTGGTGCTGCCCTTCGCGCTGCTGATGGCGTTCATGTCCACCGGGGCCATGGGCGGTGGCGTGAGTTCGGCGGTCGCCCGAGCGCTCGGCGCAGGCCGTCGCCGCGAGGCGGCCGCCCTGGTCGGGCACGCGCTGCTGATCGGCGGGGGGCTCGGACTTGCGTTCGCGATCCTGATGGCCCTGTGCGCCGATGCGCTGTTCGGCGCCCTGGGTGCAAGCGGCGCGCTGCGTGAAGACGCCGCCGCCTATGCACGCCTGCTGTTCATCGGCGTGCCCCTGCACTGGATCGCCGCGACGCTGGCCTCCGTGCTGCGGGGAGCCGGGGTGATGGATCTTCCCGCGCGAGCGATCATCGGCGCGTGGCTGGTCGAGCCGCCGCTGGCGGCGGGCCTGGTCCTGGGCCTGGGACCCTTGCCCGCGCTCGGGCTGGCCGGCATCGCGGTGGCCTACGCGGCGGCGTTCGCGCTGGCCACCCTGGTGCTGCTTCGGGCCGTGCTCGGCGGGGCCTGCGGGTTCCGACCCCGCCTCCGCGTGAGGCTGCGCGTCCGGTTGTTCCGCCGCATCCTGTCGGTGGGGGCGATCGCCTCGGTGATGGCGACCCTCGCGGTGCTCACCGGCATCGTCGTCACCCGGCTGGTGGCCCACCACGGCGCGGCGGCGATCGCGGGCTGGGGCATCGCGGCGCGGCTGGAGTTCCTGATGGTGCCGCTGGCCTTCGGCGTGGGCGCTACCCTGACCCAGCGCGTTGGCCGGATGGTGGGCGCCGGGCTCTGGGACGACGCCCGGCGGCTGGCGTGGCGCGGTGCCCTCGCCGTGGCGCTGGGCAGCGGGGTGATCGGGCTGCTGGTGGCGGCGTGGCCGCAGGCGTGGGTGTGGATGTTCACGGACGATCCGGCGGTGGCCGCCATCGCCGCGCAGGCGCTGCGGTCGATCGGCCCGGCGTATGCCGCCCTCGGGTTGGGCATGGCGCTGTATTTCGCCAGCCAGGGGGCTGGCCGCATGGGTCGGCCGTTCGTGGCGGCCCTGCTGCGCGTGGGCTGCGCGGCCGGCGGCGGCGCGCTGGCCGGCTACGCCGGCTGGGGGCTGGGCGGGGTGTTCGACGCGGTGGCGCTCGGGCTCGTGGTCTACGCGGTGGTGATGGGTTCGGGCGTGCGTCGGGGCCTTTGGCGGCCGTCGTCGTGACGCGGTCTTGCGCGGGTTCCCCCTCGGCGGTACGGTGCGCGGTCGATGCCTGCTGAAGCCGCTCCCCCTCCGTCCGCCGGCGCCGGCGCCGCCGCAACCGCGAGCGAGCGCGCGCGCGCGACGCTGCGGCTGCTTGCCGCCCGGCGCGAGCCGCCGACGCCTGAGAACTACGCGCGCGCCTACGAGGCGATCGTGCGGCTGGCGGCGGGCGATGCCGCCAGCACGCAGCGCCCCGGTTCGGCCGGGATCACGTTCGCAGCCCCGACCCTGGCGCCGCTGCCGGATGATCCCGAAGCTCCGAGGCCGGCGGTGGATGCGACCGACTGGGCGCAGCTGATCCGCGACCTGCTGCGCCAGCTCGAACTGCGCCACGCGGGCGTATCGACGGCACAGAAGCGAGAGGGGCTGGAGCGCCTGCTGATCACCGCGAGGCGCTCGCCGCAACTCGGCGAGAAGCTGGCCACCCTGATCCGCGTCTGGGGCGAGGGGCCCGCCGTGGCGCCGGGCACGGTTCCGGTCGAAGAGGGCGGACGTGCGCCCAGTGCCGCCGCGGTCGAGAGCGGTGCGAGCACAGGCGCGGACATCGGACGCCCGGGCCTGCCGGTGGCGGGTTTCGCGCCCGCACGGCCCGTCGCCGCGGTCCCGATCGTCGATGAACTGGGCAGCCGGCTGGTGGCCTCGCTGCAGGCCTGGCTGGTCGCGGAGGCGCAACCCCGGTTGAAAGCCGAGCGCGCCGCCTCCGCGGCGCTGGAGCGGCTGATCGAGCGCGTGGCGGCCACCCGTTCGGCCGCCGACTGCGAGGAGATCGAGGCCGGCGCGCAGACGCTGCTGCGCGAACTCGACCGCCTGCGCGCCGAGCGCGAAGACGCCCTGCAGGCGGCCGTCGGGCTCGTGCGCATGCTGCTCGACAACCTCGCCTCGCTCGTCGAGGATGATCGCTGGGTGTCCGGGCAACTCGAGGTGCTCGCACGCACGCTCTCGCAACCGCCCACCGCACGAACGCTCGAGCGCGCGCGGGCGCAGTTCCAGGACACGCTCGAGCGGCAGGCGGCGCTGCGCGAGAGCCTGCGCGAGACCAAGCGCTCGCTCAAGGCGCTGATCGAGGTCTTCGTCCAGCGCGTGGGCGAACTCGCGCGTACCGCCGACACGCACCAGTCCCGGCTCGCGCGGCATCTCGATGCCGTGCGCGGCACCCACGACGTGCCCGGCCTGCGCTCGCGCATCGACGAGTTGCTGCAGGACGTGCGGGGCATGCAGATCGATGCGGTGCGCTCGCGCGACGAAGTCGTGGCGTTGCGTTCCGAATCCGAACAGGCGCAGGCGAGGGCGGCGGAACTGGCGGCCGAGCTCGAGCGGGTCAGCGGCGCGATGCGCGAGGACGCCGACAGCGGTGCGCTGAACCGCCGCGGACTCGACGAGGTGCTGCTTCGCGAGACGCAGCAGGCCGAGCGCGACGGACAGCCCCTGTGCGTGGTGATGCTCGACCTCGACGAATTCCGCCTGCTCGCCGATCGCCTCGGCGAGGGGGCCGGCATCCAGGCGCGGCGGCACCTGGTGGATTCGGTACGCCCGCTGCTCGCTCCCGCCGACTCCATCGGGCGCGGGGCGGGCGAGGGATTCGTGCTGGTGATGCCGGGCATCGGTTCGGTCGAGGCCGCGCGCCGGGTGCGCCGTCTTCAGCGCGAACTGACCCGCGCGTTCTTCCTGCATGCCCAGGAGCGGGTGCTGGTGACCTTCAGCGCGGGCATCGCGCAGCGGACGCCCGGCGAGGACCGGATCGCGCTGCTGGCCCGCGCAGGCGCGGCGATGCAGCAGGCGCGTCGATCCGGACGCAACCAGGTGGTGACCTCCTGAACGCCGCCGGGCGCTCGGCGTGCCCTGGTCCTCAGCCCAGCGCCAGCGCCACGAACTGGGTCTGCTGGTGGGCCGCGAAATTGTCGTCCGAGGCCAGCACGAGCGTGGGTGCCCCGGTCGCGGGATCGGGCGGCCCCCAGCCCATGGCCTCGAAGTTGTCGGGGACGAACGGGCTGCCATCGCCGTGGCGCAGCGATCCGAGGTCCAGCCACAGCCGCTTCTCCATCGGAGTCCAGCGGGTGCCCGCGATGGAGGGACGCCCCGCGACATTCGTGGCGTAGGCGGCCGAGGCCAGCCACAACCGTGCGCTGTATCCGCCCAGCGGCGTGTAGCCCCGCTCGAGCATCAGGAAGCGGTCCTTTCCGAGCCACAGCATCTCGGTCAACCCGTTGACGGCCGGCAGCATTGGCACCAGCGGCGGTATCGGCAGCGGGTCGACCGGGTAGATCCAGGCCGGGCCGGGTCGGCCGGTGACCAGGTCGATCGATTGCACGCGGACCGGGGAGGACTGGTCGACGCCCGGAGCCGGGCCGTCCTGGACCAGGGCCACCTCGCTGGCGATGTAGGCGCGGCGACCGACCGGGTCGAGGGCGAGCGACTCCACCGAACGGTTGTTGCGGATGCCGCGATCGCCCGGCTCGTTTCCGCCGACGCTGCCGTAGGGGGCGAAGGTCGCCGGCAGCCGCCAGTCGCGTATCCATGACCCGTCCGGCGTCGCGCTGCGCAGGCTGGGCGCCGCGCGACGGCTCGCGCTGCGCTCGCCCTCGTCGATCCACAGCAGGTGTCCGGTGAGCGGATCTATGCGGATGCCCTCCGGATCGACCAGGCCGGCTTCGTAGGGGCGTCCGGCAGCGTCGCGCAGCCTGCGCACGCCGGTGAACCGGATGCCGTTCATGCCCGGTCGGGGCGAGGTCCGGAACGCGCGCAGGTCGATCTCCAGCGTGAACAGCCGCGCGGGACCGAGGCCGCCCCGGTCATCGCTGATCGCCACCCACTGGCCTGCGCCGTCATGGTCGAGTCCCGACAGGCCGCCAACCAGCAGTCCGTCGACGGTGGTCTCGCGAGGCACGACCTGCAGGCCCAGGAAGCGGGGCCGGCGTTCGAACGCGGACGGGGGCGGAGGGCGGTTGCCGGCGGCGACGCGCTCGGCCGCCGCGCGCTCGGCGGCGCTCGCCATGGGCGCGCGGGCGCCCGCGTGGGGCGAGCCGATGGCCATCGCAACCAGGCCGGCGAGACCGACGCAGGCGCGGCGCCGACGCTCCGGTATGCTTGGTCGGGTGCCCGGATCGCGGGGGTTCATCGCGCAAGCATAGCGCGGCCGGGCGCCCGGTCTGCCCACGGGCGCCGATGCGCGCCCGGTTTCATCGAGGATATCCGCCGTGTCCCAGTCCGACTCCGTCGCGGCCCGCGCTGCCGCCGATTCCGCCAGCGATGACCGTCCCGCGCTGCCGCTCGCCGGCATCAAGGTGCTGGAGCTCGGCCAGCTGATCGCCGGTCCGTTCGCCGGCAAGATGCTGGCCGATTTCGGCGCCGACGTGATCAAGGTCGAGCCACCCGGTGCCGGAGATCCGCTGCGCAAGTGGCGACTGCTGCGCAACGGCACGTCGGTCTGGTGGCAGGTGCAGTCGCGCAACAAGCGTTCGGTGGCGATCGACCTTCGCGACCCCGATGGCCAGGCCCTGTGCCGCAGGCTGGCGGCGGAGGCGGACGTGCTGATCGAGAACTTCAAGCCCGGCACGCTGGAGGGCTGGGGACTGTCGCCGGCCGAACTCATGCAGGCGAACCCCGGCCTGGTGGTGCTGCGGATCTCCGGGTTCGGGCAGGACGGCCCCTACGCCGACCGGCCCGGCTTCGGCGTGATCGCCGAGGCGATGGGCGGGTTGCGACACCTCTCCGGCGAGCCGGGACGGTTGCCGGTACGCGTAGGGGTTTCGATCGGCGACACGCTCGCGGCGCTGCATGGCGTGATCGGCGTGTTGCTCGCGCTGCTGCACCGGCGCGGCAGCGAGGGACGCGGACAGGTGATCGACATCGGGCTCTACGAGGCGGTGTTCAACTGCATGGAAAGCCTGTTGCCGGAATACAGCGCGTTCGGCACGGTGCGCGAACCCGCGGGCAGCGCGTTGCCCGGGATCGCGCCGAGCAATGCCTACTTCTGCGCCGACGGAGCGGTGCTGATCGGCGGCAACGGGGACAGCATCTTCCGGCGACTGATGGACCTGATCGGTCGTCCGGACCTGCGCGACGACCCGCAACTGGCCGCCAACGACGGCCGGGCGCGCCGCGCCGCCGAACTGGATGCGGCGATCGGCGAGTGGACCGCAAGCCGGCCGCTGGCCGAGGTACTCGAGGGACTGAACCGGGCGCGGGTTCCGGCAGGGCGCATCTACACCGCGCGCGACATCGCCGAGGATCCGCACTATCGGGCGCGCGGCATGATCCAGCGCATCGTCGCCTCCGATGGCGAGCCCCTCGAGGTGCCGGGCGTGGTACCGCGGCTGTCCGGGACGCCGGGGCAGTTGCGCCGGGTGGCCCCGTTGCTCGGCGAGCACACGCTGCAGGTGTTGCGCGAGGCCGGGGTGAGCGAGGCCTCGATCGAGCGCCTGCGCGAGCGCGGCGTGATCCAGGACGGCGAGCCGGGCGCTTCGCGATGAGCACCGGGGAGAGGGAACACGGCGAGCGCATGATCGACCGGCTGGACCACCTCGTGCTGACCACCGCGCATCCGGAGGCCTGCATCGACTTCTACACCCGCGTGCTCGGCATGACGCTGGAGCGGTTCGGGGCGAGCGCGACGCTGCCGCAGGGGCGGCTGGCGCTGCGGTTCGGACGGCAGAAGATCAACGTGCACGTGAAGGGCGCGGAGTTCCAGCCTCACGCCCACCTGCCGGTGCCGGGCGCGCTCGACCTGTGCTTCATCGTTTCGCAGCCGCTGGACGAGGTGATCGCGCGGCTGTCGAGCCTCGGGGTGCCGATCGTGGAGGGGCCGGGGCCGCGCACCGGGGCCTGCGGACCGATCCGATCCATCTACCTGCGGGACCCCGACCTGAACCTGATCGAACTGTCCGAGTACCCCCGCGGCTGAGGCGACCCCGGCGTGCCGGGCGCGGCGAACCCGGGACGCGCGGGCGCAAAAAAAGGCCGGTCGAGTCGATGGCCCCCGGCCGGCCCAGCTGCCTGTCGCGTCCGCTGGCCGCGAGACGCCACGCGGCCAGTATTCACCCCGGGTGTAGCATTGGCAAGCCCTGACACACGCCGCCTCGCATGACGGGGCTGACGCCCGCGTACGGCCTGTCGGCTGGAAGGCGGGCGCAGCCGTTCGGCGGGCGGCATCGACTCGAGGAGTTCACCGGCATGCAGCAAGCGGACCTGGCGCGCCTGTCCGAATGGATCGGGCAGCGCGAATCGGACATCGACACCATCACCATCCCCTCGGTGCTGCGGCTGGCCGCCACCCTCGATCGCGACGACCCGCGGCCGCGCAACGGTGATCCGCTGCCCATCGGATGGCATTCGATCCTTTTCCCGCGCGTGGTCCGGCAGTCGCAGATCGGCCCGGATGGCCATCCCGAGCGTGGCGACTTCCTGCCGCCGGTGCCGCTGCCCCGACGCATGTTCGCCGGCAAGCGCATCCGCTTCGAGGGTGAACTGCGCGTGGGCGACGAGGTGCGGCGCGAGTCGGTGATCCAGAGCGTCACGCCGAAGCAGGGGAAGTCGGGCCAGATGGTGTTCGTCACCGTGCGCACCGAGATGTCCACCGGGCGCGGCGTGGCGGTGGTCGAGGAGCAGGACATCGTCTACCGCGAGGAGCCCGATCCGAACGCCCCGAAGCCGCCGGCGGCGGCCCAGGCTGCGCCGGGCACCCCCGTGTGGCGCAAGGTGGTCACCCCTGATCCGGTGATGCTGTTCCGCTACTCGGCGCTCACCTTCAACGGGCACCGCATCCACTACGACCACCCCTACGTGACCGGCACCGAGGGCTATCCGACCCTGGTGATGAACGGTGGCCTGACCACCCTGCTCGTGTTCGAACTCGCGCGTGCCTTCGGCCCGGCGCCGGTCCGGGAATTCTCCTCCCGCAACGTGCGCCCGCTGTTCGTGAACCGCGCGATCTCGCTGTGCGGGGAGCCCGCAGCGGACGGCCGCTCGGCCAGGCTCTGGGCCGAGGACGACACCGGCGCACTCGCGCTGTCGGCGACGGCCCAATTCGCGCAGTAGCCGGCGGTCGCGCCGATCCCCGCGCGGGCCGGTGCGGCCGACGGGGCCCGGCTGGGGCGCGGGAGCAGGGCGGCGGGATGGCCGGGCCCGTGCCGCGAGGCGGGCCGGTCCGATTGGGCTAAACTCGCACGTTTAGTCCCGGGAGGGTCGGACTCGCCTCCGACCGTGCGCCATGGAAGAATTCGCCCGCATCCGCCGCCTGCCGCCGTACGTGTTCAACATCACGGCCGAGCTCAAGATGGCGGCGCGCCGCCGTGGCGAGGACATCATCGACCTGTCGATGGGCAACCCCGACGGGCCGACGCCTCCGCACATCGTGGCCAAGCTGGTCGAGGCCGCGCAGCGCCAGGACACCCATGGCTACTCGGTGTCGAAGGGCATCCCGCGCCTGCGCCGTGCGATCTGCAACTGGTACCGCTCGCGGTACGGGGTCGATCTCGATCCGGACTCCGAGGCCATCGTCACCATCGGGTCGAAGGAAGGCATCGCCCACCTCGCGCTCGCGACGCTCGATCGCGGCGACATCGTGCTGGTGCCCAACCCCAGCTACCCGATCCACATCTACGGCCCGGTGATCGCCGGCGCCGACATCCGGCACGTGCGCATGACCCCGGGCGTGGACTTCTTCGACGAACTCGACCGGGCGATGAAGGAGTCCTACCCGAAGCCGAAGATGCTGATCCTCAACTTCCCGTCGAACCCGACGGGGCAGTGCGTGGAGCTGCCCTTCTTCGAGCGCATCATCGACATCGCGCGCCGCCACCAGATCTACGTGGTGCACGACCTCGCCTACGCGGACATCACCTTCGACGGCTACCGTGCGCCATCCATCCTCGAGGTGCCAGGCGCGCGCGAGGTGGCCGTGGAGTTCTTCACGATGTCGAAGAGCTACAACATGGCCGGCTGGCGCGTGGGCTTCATGGTCGGCAACCGCGACCTGGTCTCGGCGCTCGCGCGCATGAAGAGCTACCACGACTACGGGACGTTCACCCCGATCCAGGTGGCCTCCATCCTCGCGCTCGAAGGCCCGCAGGAGTGCGTCCAGGAGATCGCGCTCACCTACCAGAAGCGGCGCGACGTCATGGTGCAGGGGCTGCACTCGGCCGGCTGGATGGTGGAATCGCCGCGGGCGGCGATGTACATCTGGGCGCGTATTCCCGAGCCGTACGCGAAGATGGGCTCGCTCGAGTTCTCCAAGAAGCTGCTCGAGGAGGCGAAGCTGGCCGCCTCGCCGGGCGTCGGGTTCGGCGAGTACGGCGACGACCACGTACGGCTTGCGCTGATCGAGAACGAGGCGCGCATCCGCCAGGCGGTGCGCGGGGTCAAGGACATGTTCCGCAAGGACGGACTGCTGTGATGGAACCGATGGACGTCGGCCTTCTGGGAATCGGGACGGTCGGTGGCGGCACCTTCCGGGTGCTCGCCCGCAACCGCGAGGAGATCTCCCGCCGCGCGGGCCGCGAGATCCGCATCACCCGCGTCGCGGACAAGGACCTGGAGCGCGCGCGGGCGCTGGTGGCCGGGAATACGCCGGCCGGCGCCGCGGCGGCGAAGGTCACGGCAGACGCCTTCGAGGTCGTGCGCGACCCGTCGGTGGGCATCGTGGTCGAACTGATCGGCGGCTACGGGGTCGCGCGCGAACTGGTGCTCGAGGCGATCGAGCGCGGCAAGCACGTGGTCACCGCGAACAAGGCCCTGCTCGCCCTGCACGGCAACGAGATCTTCGCGGGCGCGCGCGCGCGGCGTGATGGTCGCCTTCGAGGCGGCCGTGGGCGGCGGCATCCCGATCATCAAGGCGCTGCGCGAGGGGCTCACCGCCAACCGCATCGAGTGGATCGCCGGCATCATCAACGGCACCAGCAACTTCATCCTCTCGCAGATGCGGGACAAGGGCCTGTCCTTCGACACGGTACTGGCGGAGGCGCAGCGGCTGGGCTACGCGGAAGCCGATCCCACCTTCGACATCGAGGGCATCGACGCCGGGCACAAGCTCACGATCATGTCGGCGATCGCCTTCGGCGTGCCGATGCGTTTCGAGGCCGCGTACACCGAGGGGATCACCCGTCTCACGGCCGAGGACATCCGGTATGCCGAGGAGCTGGGCTACCGGATCAAGCTGCTGGGCATCACGCGCCGGGCGGGCGACGGGATCGAACTGCGGGTCCATCCCACGCTGATTCCCGCCCGCCGGCTCATCGCCAACGTCGAGGGCGTGATGAACGCGGTGCTGGTACAGGGTGATGCCGTTGGGCAGACGCTGTACTACGGCGCGGGCGCGGGTGCCGAGCCGACCGCCTCGGCGGTGGTGGCCGACCTGGTCGACGTGACGCGGCTCGCGACCGTCGATCCGGGCAACCGCGTGCCCCACCTGGCCTTCCAGCCCGACCAGATGACCGAGGCGCGCATCCTGCCGATCTCCGAGGTGGAGACCGCCTACTACCTGCGCATGCGGGTACAGGACCGGGCCGGGGTGCTGGCCGACATCACCCGCATCCTGGCCGACCGCGAGATCTCCATCGACGCGATGGTCCAGAAGGAGCCCGCCCAGGGCGAGGCGGAGACCGACATCATCCTGCTCACGCATCGTACCGTCGAGCGCAACATGGACGAGGCGATCACGCGCATCGAGGCCCTGCCCACGGTGTCGGGCAAGGTCACCCGCCTGCGCCTCGAGGATCTCTGAGCCGATGCGCTACGTGAGCACGCGCGGCGGCATGCCGCCGCGAGCCTTCCTCGAAATCCTGCTCGAAGGGCTGGCACCCGACGGCGGACTCGCCGTGCCGCAGTCGTGTCCGCGCTTCGACCGGCAGGCGCTCGACCGCCTGCGCGGACTCGATTACCGCGCGCTCGCCTTCGAGGTGATCTCGCCGTTCGTCGACGACATTCCGCACGGTGAACTGCGTGGGATGATCGACCGAACCTACACCGCGGCGGCCTTCGGCTCGGGGGACATCACGCCCCTTTCGTCGCTCGAGGCCGTGGAACCGGGCCTGCGCCTGCTGGAACTGTCCAACGGGCCGACGCTCGCCTTCAAGGACGTGGCCATGCAGTGGCTGGGCCACCTGTTCGAATACGCGCTGGCGCGTCGCGGCGAGACGCTGAACATCCTGGGCGCCACCTCGGGGGATACCGGATCGGCGGCGGAGTACGCGATGCGAGGCAAGCATGGCATCCGTGTGTTCATGCTCTCGCCCCACGGCGGGATGAGCCCGTTCCAGACGGCGCAGATGTTCTCGCTCACCGACCCCAACATCCACAACATCGCGATCCGCGGCGTGTTCGACGATTGCCAGGACATCGTGAAGGCGGTCGGGACCGACCTCGCCTTCAAGGCGCGGTGGCGGATCGGTACGGTGAACTCGATCAACTGGGCGCGGCTGCTGGCCCAGGTGGTCTACTACTTCAAGGGCTATTTCGCGGCCACCCGCGGCAACGACGAGCCGGTGTCCTTCGCCGTGCCATCGGGAAACTTCGGCAACATCTATGCGGGCCATGTCGCGCGCCGCATGGGGCTTCCGATCCGGCGACTGATGCTCGCCACCAACGAGAACGATGTTCTCGACGAATTCTTTCGCACCGGCCGCTACCGGCCGCGCGGCAGCGCGGAGACCCGCCGCACGTCCAGCCCGTCGATGGATATCTCCAAGGCGTCGAACTTCGAGCGGTACGTCTTCGACATCGCCGGCGCCGATGGCGCGCGCGTCGCCGCGCTGTGGCGCGAGGTCGAGGCCGGCCGGGCGTTCGACCTGGCCGGGAGCCCTGAGTTCGCGCGCGTGCCGGACACCGGGTTCGTGTCCGGGGCGAGCAGCCACGCCGATCGCCTGCGCACCATTCGCGAAGTGCACGCGGCGACCGGCCGCATCGTCGACACCCATACCGCCGATGGCATCAAGGTCGCACGCGAGCGGCGCGAACCCGGCGAGACCGTCATCTGCCTCGAGACCGCGCAGCCGGCGAAATTCGAGGACACGATCGTCGAGGCGCTCGGACTGAGGCCACCTCGGCCGCAGGGCTTCGAGTCCATCGAGCAGGCTCCACGCCGGTTCGAGGTGATGGACGCAGACGCTTCGGCGGTCAAGCGCTACATCGAGACGCACGCGAGCTGAGGCTCGCGCATCGCTCGGGAATCCTGCGCGGGCCGCTCCGCCTGCGCCTACTTGTAGCGGCGCGTGACCAGGGTAGCCACGTCCACGCCTGCCGCGATGTCGTCCTTGCGGCGGGCGTCACCCGCGTCGATCAGTCGAGCCTGCTCCAGGACCGCCTCGGCGTGCGCGTGGGGCACGAAGCACACCCCCGCGTCGTCGGCACAGACCAGATCGCCCGGGTTGACCTGTACGCCGCAGATCGACACCGGCCCGTTGATCTCGACGGTCTCCAGCCGCCACTTGCCCGTGATCGGCGTGACGCCGCGGCACCAGACCGGGAAGCCGAGGGAGCGCGAGGCGTCGGGGTCGCGGATCGATCCGTCGACGATCACGCCGGCCTCGCCCTGGCGGTGCCCGATGGTGGCCGACTGGCCACCCAGGTTGGAGCAGCCCAGCAGGCCCTCGATCACCACCACGTCGCCCGGCTCCGCGAGGTTGTGCGCCTCGGTCTCCCCCATGCGGTTGACCTTGCCCTGGGCGGCGGCGTGGATCTGGTCGCGACGCTCGATGTTGCGCACGGTGACGGCCGGACCGACGATGCGCTGGCCCGGCAGCATCGGTTGCAGCACGTGGCCAGGCACGGCGGCGGCGATGCCCAGCGTGTCCATCGCGTCCGAAACCGTGCAGGTGAGGTCGGACAACTGCCTGAACGCCTCGATCGTCGAGACCGGCACTCTCGGTATTGTCTGCGTGACGACGCGATCGGCGGCGACCTTGCCGGTCAGGGTCCTGGGCATGGGGGTGGGGGTCATGCGGCGCTCCGGGGGTGTCGACGAAACTTGCACGCGGGATTGTAGTCGCAGGTATCCTTTCGATTACGCGTCGTTTTCTGCGGGCCGCGGCCCGCGCGATCCCGTCCCTCGATGACCGACCCCACTCCGACCTGTTTCCTTCCGCGACCTGCAGGGCAGGGAGTGGACGCGCCACCGGCGCCCGGGCCGGTCGGCGAGTCGATCGGGGCGGGGGCGGGCTACGCGACGCTGATCGGCGAGGTGCTGGGCAGCAGCGCACTGTTCGCCGCCTTCGGCGCCGAGGAGATCCGCACCTTCTGCACCTTCCTGCAGGTGTACCGGGCGGCGCCGGGAACGGCGTTCATCCGCGAGGGCGACCCCGGGGATTTCATGGTGCTGCTGCTCGAGGGCGAGGTGGAGGTCTTCAAGTCCACCCGGGCCGGAGGCCGGTCGCTGGTCGGCGTGGTGCAGCCGGGCCGCACGCTGGGCGAGATGTCGCTGATCGACGGCGAGCCACGCTTCGCCACGTGCGTGGCGGCCACGCAGGTCACCTTCGCCGCCCTGCATCGCGTGGGCTTCGAGCACGTGATGCGCGAGCATCCGATGCTCGGCGAGAAGATCCTGCTGCACCTGGCCCGGCTGCTCAACCAGCGCCTTCGGCAGGTCAGTGCCCAGTTGATGCAGGTGATGCAGCAGGCCGGTTGACGGCCTGCGGCAGGCGAGGACTGCGCGGTGACGCGGATCGAGCGTGCCGTCCGGATGGGCGGGCTGTGGCTCGCCCTCGCCGCGTGCGGGTCATCGGGTGCCGCGGTGGTCCTCCCGCCCGATCGCGGCGAGGCCGCCGGCATGCCGGCCCGGCGCATCGTGGCGCTGGCGCCGCACGTCGCCGAACTCGTGTGGGCGGCCGGTGCGGGCCATCGGCTCGTCGGCGTGGTCGCGGGGAGCGACTGGCCGGTCGAGGTACGCAGCCTTCCGGTGATCGGCAGCCCGGGTCGCCTCGATCGCGAGCGTGTCGCGGCGCTGGCGCCGGACCTTGCGATCGGCTGGACGAGCGGGGACCCTCCCGCCGACCTCGCCTGGCTGCGCGCGCGCGGGGTGGCGGTCCATTCGACCGATGCAAGGAGACTGGAGGATGTCGCCGCGTCGCTGCGCGCGATCGGTCGCCTCGCCGGGTTGGTCGAGTCCTCCGAGCGGGCGGCCGCGGCCTTCGAGCGCGAACTCGCGTCCGTGTCGTCCACCGCCGGGGGTGCATCGCCGAGGGTCTTCTACCAGGTCTGGGATCGACCGCCGATGACGGTGAGTTCGTCGCACTACATCGGCCAGGCCATCGAGCGCTGCGGGGGCGTGAACGTCTTCGGATCGCTGCCGCAGCCGGTGCCGGTGGTCTCGGCCGAGGCGGTGCTGGCGTCGCGGGCGCAGGTCGTGGTCGCTGCGCGCGGCGCGGCCGATCCTTTCGCGCGCTGGCGCGATCGCCCCGCCCTGCCTGCAGTCCTCGCCGGGCGCACGCGCACCGTCGATCCGGACCTGCTGCACCGGCCGGGTCCGCGGCTGATCGAGGGACTGCGCCAGCTGTGCGCCGCGATCGGCGGGGCGTGACGCGCCCGCGACCGGCAACAACGGCCCGTGGACCCGGGCCGGGCGCAGGCGGCAGGGGCTCAGGGTTCAGGCACCCCGGCCCTTCTGCCAGAGCACGTCGGGCATGCCCGCCTCGCGGTTGATCACGCGGCACAGCACGAAGAGCAGGTCCGACAACCGGTTGAGATAGCGCCGGGCCTCCGCCGACACGGACTCGCTCGCCGCAAGCGCCACCATCCGTCGCTCGGCCCTGCGCGCGAGCGTGCGCGCGACATGGCAGCAGGCCGAGGCCCGTGATCCCCCGGGAAGGATGAACTCGCGCAGCGGGGGCAGCGTCGCGTTGTACTGCTCGAGCCACCGGTCGAGCCGTTCGACATGGCGATCGCCCACCGCGACATGCCCGGGGATGCTCAGTTCGCCGCCCAGGTCGAACAGGTCGTGCTGGAGGCAGGTGAGGCACTCGCGCACGCCCTCCGACAGGGACTCGGCCAGTACCAGCCCGATCGCGCTGTTCAGCTCGTCGATCACGCCGAGCGCCTCGATGCGGGGGGCGTCCTTGGCGATGCGCGAGCCGTCCCCCAGGCCGGTTTCGCCAGCGTCGCCGGTGCGGGTGGAGATGCGGGAGAGTCGGTAGCCCATGACAGGAAGCGGCTAGGGGCCGTGACGATCGATGGCCCGGAGGGTACCCCGCACCGTCGGCCCGACCGGCCGTGGTGCGGTTGACCAGCGGCCCTCGGCGGTCAGTGCCCGGCGGGGCCGGTCGGCGCGCGCGTCGTACCGTCCATCCTCGCCTCGAGGGCAGCCAGGGCGGCGGCGGTGTCGCGGAACAGGTTGTCCGCGCCCAGCACCTGCGCGATGCCGGTGCGTTCGAGCACGTCGATCACCGGGCGGCGCAGCGAGCACAGGGCCAGCGTGACGCCCGAGGCCCGGAGGCGCTCGGCCAGCTGGCCCAGCGCATCGACGCCCGAGGCGTCCACCTCGCCGATGCCATCGCCGACGACCAGCACCGCCCGTACCTGGGGTCGCGCGGCGAGCGTCTCCAGGACCACGTCTTCGAACCAGTGCACGTTGGCGAAATAGAGCGACCCCTCGAAGCCGATCACCGCCAGCCGCGACCGGGCGTCGGTCGCCTCGGCGCCACCGGCCTCGACCAGCGTTCCGTCGGCCTGCGGCGCGAGCGTGGTCGCGCGAGGGCGCATCGTCCGGTAGAGATACAGGCCCAGTGCCAGCGCCGCGCCGGCGAGCACGCCGTAGTCGATCGCGGGCGCGAGCAGCAGGGTCAGCACGAAGGTGCACCACGCGGCGATGCCGTCGTGGCGGTGCGCGACCCATGCATGGTGCATCGCGCGCAGGCTCACCAGGTTGGCCACGGCCATGATGATCACGCCGGCCAGCACCGCCTGGGGCAGGTGGTAGAGCAGGGGCGTGAGCGCGAGGAGCGTGGCCATGATCAGCAGCCCGGTGATCACGCTGGCCAGCCCCGAACGCGCACCGCTCGAGAAGTTCACTGCCGAGCGCGAGAACGAGCCGATGGTCGGGAAGGCCTGGGTGAAGCTGCCCGCCAGGTTGGCCAGCCCCTGGCCGACCAGCTCCTGGTTCGCGTCGATGCGCTGGCGCGTGCGGGCGGCGATCGACTTGGCGATCGAGATCGACTCGACGAAACCGACCAGCGCGATCACCAGGGCGGAGGCGAGCAGCGAGCGGATGGCCTCCCAGGAGAATGCGGGCATGGCCACCGCCGGCAGCCCGGGCGGAATGTAGCCGACGACCTCGCCCCCGGCCGACAGGCGTAGCCGTCCGTCGCGAACGTCGCGGATGCGCCAGTGGGTCCCGTCGGCAGACGATGCGTCGTCGGCGCGCGCGAGCCCGGCGGAGGGTTCGCCGCGGGCGACGAGCGGTACCGATCGAAGTTCGCGCAACCGCAGCGCGCTCTCGCGGGCGAGGTCGTCGCGCTCGAGGGTGGCCAGTTCGACTTCGTAGGCCAGCTCTGCCGCGCGTTCGCGGCCACCGCCGCCCTTCGCCGGTGCCTGTCGCTGCTCGTCGCGGGCGGCGGCCAGCCGGGCCTCGATCTCGCGGATGCGCAGGCGTGCCTGCTGCAGTTCGGCGGCGACCGACTGCATCCGCGGATCGGCAAGGGCCTCGAGGGGGGCGTCGGCCACCCGCTCGAACCCGATCCACGCGCTGGCAGCCGTGGTCAGTGCCACGGCCACCAGCACGCCGGGCCATCGCGGCAGCCAGCGTCGGCAGGCCCAGATCACGGCCATCGCGAAGGTGCCCATCGCCACGCTGGGCAGGTGGGCTTCGGGCAGCTGCCGGAGCATCGCCGCGATGTCGCCCAGGAAGAAGTCGCCGCGTCCGATGGGCAACCCCAGCAGCTTGTTGACCTGCGACAGCCCGATGATGATGGCCGCGGCCGAGGTGAAGCCGACGATGACCGGATGCGACAGGAAGTTCACCACGCTGCCCAGCCGGCTCAGGCCGAGCGCGAGCTGGATTGCGCCGACCAGGAAGGCGAGCAGGATCGCGTAGGCGACGAAGGCCTCGGAGCCGGTGGCGGCCAGCGGGGCCAGCGCGGCGGCCGTGAGGATGGAGCACACGGCCGCAGGACCCGTGGCGAGCTGGTTCGACGATCCCCACAGGGCCGCGATGATCACCGGCAGGAAGCCTGCGTACAGACCGTAGTACGCCGGCATGCCTGCGAGTTGCGCGTAGGCCATGGACTGCGGCACCAGCACCAGCGCCACGCTGATGCCGGCGATGATGTCGCCGCGCAGGCTGGCCGCATCCATCGGCCACCAGCGGAGGAAGGGCAGCAGGCGCTGCGCGAGCCCGCGGCCGCGG
Organism: uncultured Pseudomonadota bacterium; assembly: GCA_903831455.1. Classification (GTDB taxonomy): domain Bacteria; phylum Pseudomonadota; class Gammaproteobacteria; order Burkholderiales; family CAIKXV01; genus CAIKXV01. The sequence continues at coordinate 18,742 of CAIKXV010000118.1, forward strand.
GCGGATCGTGGGGTGTCGGCGGGCGGCGTGGCGTTCATCGTGGGCTCAGGCGGTGGCATGGACGCGCGCGATGGCGCCCGGCAGGGTCTCGCACTCGCGGAACACGCGTCGGGGACAGGCGGCGCAGGTAGGGGTGTCGAGCTGCCGGTGCAGGGCGGCGATGGCCGCCGCCTTGGTGTCGAGGAGGCGGTCACGCCCGATGCGCTCGATCGCGCCGGAGCGCTCGAGTGAGTCGAGCGCGGGCCTCTTCAGTCCGACCAGCCACAGTCCGCCGCCGACTGCGCGCAGCCGCTGGGCCTCGTGCTCGAGCAGGTGCACGCCCGCGAGGTCGAGCCAGTTGATGGCGTCGCCGACCAGCAGCAGGTGGGTGGGCTGGCCGGGCGAGCCGGCGAGTGCCTGCAGGCGCTCGGCCACGTGGTCGACCGCACCGTGATAGAGGGAGCCGTCGATGCGGATGACCTGAACCTGGGGGCAGCCCGCCGCGGATCGATCCGCCGCGAAGTGGCGCCCGTGGGGACCGGCCACCGGCACGAGTACGCTCACGTGGGGACGCGCGGTTCTCGCCAGGTGCAGGCTGAGCGAGAGCATCACGCCGGCGACGATGCAGAACTCGAGGCTGACCAGCACGCCGGCCCCGAGGGTCGATGCGAGCACGGCCGTCTCGCGTCGACCGGAACGCAGGATCGCTGTGATGGTGGGCACGTCGATCAGTCCCCACGCCACGACCAGCAGGACCGCGGCCATGGCCGACAGCGGCAGCCAGGCCGCCAGGGGGGCGACGGCCACGAGGATCAGCACCAGGAAGCCCGCTGAGCTGATCGCCGCCAGCGGGGTGCACGCGCCGGCGTCGTAGTTGACGCCGCTGCGGTTGAACGAACCGCTCGACGGATAGCTCGAGAAGAAGGCGCCGGCGAGGTTGGACAGGCCCTGGCCGACGAACTCCTGATTGCTGTCGATGCGCTGGCCCGAGCGCGTGGCGATGCTGCGCGCGATGCTCACCGCCTCGGTGAGGCCGAGCAGCGCGATGGCCAGGGCGATCGCGGCGGTCTGCGGGAGCATGGCGCC
>CAIKXV010000119.1 GCA_903831455.1 uncultured Pseudomonadota bacterium
GGGCCCACGACGCACCGCCGATGGTCGAACGCGCAGCATGCACCACCGGCCCAATGGTGCCACGGGCGCGTGCGGGTGGCGTCCATGGCCCTGTCCGGACGGGAGCCCGCGGCAGGGATCCCGGTTCGACCGGCCGGCGCGCGGCAACCCAGCCGTCCGTGCCCGGCTGTGCCGCGTGCACGCCGTGGCGCGCAGGTTCGCGCGCGGCGCGGCACACTCCGCCCATGGCTACCGTTCCGACCCCCGCTCCGATCGACGGCGCAGCACCCCTGTCCGGCGGCGCGCTCGCCTACCTCGTGTTCACGTTGACCATGAGCCATTCGATGGCCGCGATGGCGATGATGACGCTGCCTGCCGTGGCACCGCTGGTGGCGAGCGAGTACGCAGTCGATGCCTCGCTGGTGGGCTACCACATCAGCATCGTGAGCCTCGGCCTGATCATCTCGCTGGTGTCGGTGGGCAACCTGAGCCGGCGCGTGGGTGCGGCGCGGGCCGCGCAGATCGGCCATGGGCTGGTGGCGGTGGGCACCGTGCTCACGCTGTTGCCGTGGATCGGGTTCCTGTTGCCCGGTGCGCTGGTCATCGGCATCGGATTCGGGCTGCTCGCGCCCGCGGCCTCGGCGCTGCTGGTTCGCTTCACCCCGCCGCAGCGGCGCAACCTGATGTTCTCGATCCAGCAGACCAGCGTGCCGATGGGCGGCATGCTCTCCGCGCTGGTCGGCCCCGCGATTGCGCTGCACTTCGGCTGGCGTGCGGCAGGGCTCGTCGCGCTGGTGATGCTGGGCGTGGCCGTCGCCCTGCTGCAGGCGGGTCGGCGGGGATGGGACGATGATCGCGACCCGCGCCAGCCCGTGCTGGCGGCGCGATTGCTCGATGGCCTTGCCGACAACTGGCGCGAGCCCCGGCTCCGGCGACTGTCGCTGACCGGCCTTGCCTTCTGCTGGGCGCAGTTCTGCGTGGCCACCTTCACCGTGGTGGCCTGCGTGGTCGCGCTCGACCTCTCGCTGGTTACCGCGGGCCTCGTGATGATGACCGTGCAGCTCACGAATGCGGCCGGGCGGATGGTTGCCGGATGGGTCGCCGACCGCATCGGCAGCGCGGTGCGGGTGATGTCCGCCGTGGCATGGGTGATGTTCGGCACCAGCGTGGTGTTCCTGTCCCTCGGGCCGAACTGGTCGCTGCCCATGGTGTTCGGGCTGTTCATCGTGCTCGGCATCGCCTCGGGCGCGTGGGCCGGCATCCTGATGGCCGACGTCGGTCATCACGCGCCCCCGGGCCGCGTGGCCGCAGTGATCAGCGGCACGCTGCTCTACGTGAACATCGGGAAATTCATCGGCCCGGCGATCTTCGCGCTGTTGTATGCGCTCACCCACGATTACGGCATCGCCTTCGCCTCGCTGACCGGACCGGCGCTGCTCGCCATCGTCTGCCTGAAGCAGGCCGAGCGACGACATGCCCGCGATACGCCGGGTCCCTGAGCGGGCCCCGGAGCCCTGGGCCGGGCCGATGCGGGTCGCGCGCGGACCCTGGAATCGATGCCGCGCGCAAGCGCGCACGCCTCGGGTCGTGCGCGGCCAGCGAGGTCACGGGCAGCCCGCGATTCTTCGGGGCGCGAAATCTCGCGACCTTTTCCCGCCCTTCGATCGATCGCAGTGCAGTGGGCCGGGTCGGCCGCCGCCGGAGGCTTGCGACGGTGCGTGGGCACCGCCTCGGCCATCATGCCCAGCCGCGTGCCGGTCCGACTGGCGGTTGCGCGTCGCGCGGCGCTACCATGGGCGGCAGCGCGGCTGAAGGCGGTGGCAGCCCGCGTGGGTCTGGCCGGGCGATACCGCCTGTGCGGAACCCGGATCACGATGAACCGACCGCCGGAGGAGAACGCAATGATCGGACTCTCTCGCCGCGACCGGCGGGTGTCGCGGGGTGCGTTCGCCGGTGTGCTCGTCCTGTTGGGTAACACCGCCGGCAGCGCAAGCGCGCAGGGCGGCCCCCCGTCGGCGACTGCGGCCGGCTATCCGAATCGACCGATCCGGCTGGTGGCGCCGTTCCCGCCCGGCGGATCCAGCGACCTGATCGCGCGCGTGCTCGGGCAGAAACTCGGCGAGGGACTGCCCCAGCCCGTGATCGTCGACAACCGGCCGGGCGCGGGCAGCAACCTCGGCACGCAGATCGCGGCCCGCGCGGCGCCGGATGGCTACACCCTGCTCATCACCAGCGTGACCAACGCGATCAACGCCACGCTGTTTCGCGACCCCGGCTACGACCTGCTGCGGGACTTCGCGTCGATCTCCCGGGTGGCGATCGGCCCGACCGCGCTGGTCGTGCATCCGTCCGTGCAGGCCTCCTCGGTAGGCGACCTGATCCGGCTCGCACGCGCACAGCCCGGACGCCTCAACTTCGGCTCCGGCGGCAACGGCACCCCCTCGCACATCAGCGGGGTGATGTTCGCGCACATGGCGAAGGTCGAGATCACCCACGTCCCGTACAAGGGGACGGGGCAGTCGGTCAACGACCTGCTCGCCGGCAACATCCAGCTGATCTTCGCCAGCATGCCGGTGGTGGTGCAGCACATCAAGACCGGCCGCCTGCGGGCGCTGGCGGTCACCGGCGCGCAGCGCACCTCGCTCTCGCCCGAACTGCCGACCGTGGCCGAATCCGGGATACCGGGCTACGCCTTCGAATCGTGGTGGGCGCTGGTCACCAACGCCGGCGTGCCGGCTGCCGTACTGAGCCGCCTCAACGCGGAGACGCGCCGCGCGCTGGACTCTGCCGAAGTGCGCGCACGCTTCGCGGAAATGGGGCTCGAGTCCCTGCCGGGCACGGCAGCCGAACTCGATGCGTTCACCCGGGCCGAGATCGAACGACTGGGCCGGATCGTCCGTGAAACACGGATGCGTGCCGAATAGCCCGCGCGGCGATACAGTGCAGTCCTTCCGACACGAGGGGTAGTGGATGCGCACCGAGAACATCACCGTCCCGCTGCGCGATGGCGTCATGGGCGCCCACGTGGCCTGGCCCGACCGCAAGCCCGCCGGCGCGATCATCGCGATCATGGAGATCTGGGGCGTCAACGACACCATGCGCCGCCACGCCCAGGAGTTCGCCGAAGCGGGCTACATCTGCCTGGTACCCGACCTGTTCTGGCGTCAGGAGCCCGGCGTCGAGTTGTCGGATCGCAACCCCGCGGACGTGCGCAAGGCTTTCGATCTCTACTACGACTTCGACTACGACCTCGGCGTGCGCGACATGGAGGACACCATGGCCTTCCTGCGCACGATCCCGGGCGGTAATGGTCGGGTGGGCAGCGTCGGCTACTGCCTCGGCGGCAAGCTGTGCTACCTGATGTGCTGCCGGACCGACATCGACTGCGCGGTCGCGTACTACGGCACCTACATCGAACACCGGATCCGCGAGGCACCCAACCTCCATCGCCCGTTCATGCTGCACATGGCGATGAAGGATCGCTGGGTGCAGGCCGAGGTGAACGAACTGCTGGAGCGGCGGCTCTCGCCCAGTCCGTGGGTCACGATCCACAAGTATCCGGACGCCGATCACGCGTTCGCTCGCCACGGCGGCATTCCGTATCGCCAGGCCGAGGCCGACCTCGCGCTCGAGCGGTCGGTCGACTTCTTCCGGAAGCACCTGGGCTGAGCGCAATGGCTGCGATCGCCGGCCCGGGCGTCGCGTCCGGCGGCGCACCCGGATCACTGCCGCGCAGGTGTCACCGCAGTCCATCGTGCGAAGGCTCCGCGCATCGCACCACGCACGATCGCCGCCAGGCCCGCGGCGGGGTGCGTTGCCGTGATCACAGGCCCGGTGCTATCGTCGCCGACCTCCAGCCGATCACTGCCGTGCCGCCGATGACCGTCCCAGTCCCGTCTTCCGCCACCCCGATCCGTACACGCCGTCCGATGGCCCGGCGCGCGAGCCTGCTGGCGGCCTGCGCGCTGCTCGGCGGGGCCTCGCTCGCGGGCGCGCAGGTCGGTGCAGCGTGGCCGGCCCGGGGCGTCACGGTGGTGTCTCCGTTTGCGCCCGGCGGGCCGAACGACATCATCGCGCGCACGATGGCGGGCAAGCTCACCGAGGCCTTCGGCGTACCCTTCGCCGTGGAGAATCGCGGGGGCGCGGGCGCCACCCTGGGCACGGGATTCGTGGCGCGCGCGGCGCCCGACGGCCATACCTTGCTGGTCGCGGGCCAGAGCAGCCTCGCGTTCGCCCCCCATCTGTACGCGAAACTCGCCTACGACCCGCTGCGCGATTTCGCGCCGATCTCCAACGTCGCGCTCGCGCCCTACGTTCTGGCGGTCAATCCGCGCGTGCCCGCGCGCACCGTTGCCGATCTGGTGCGGATCGCCCGTGCGAAGCCGCAGGCGATCAGTTACGCGACCTCGGGTGCGGGCTCGGTTTCGCACCTGGCGACCGAGATGTTCGCGGCGGCCGCAGGCATCGAGATGGTGCACGTACCGTACAAGGGCATGGTGCCTGGCATCGGCGCGATGATCTCCGGCGAAGTCGACATGATGGTGGCCGATCTCGGACAGGTCGATGCGATGGTGCGCGCGGGCAAGCTTCGGCTGCTGGCCACCGGCGGCCGCGTACGCTCGTCGGCGGCGCCCGACGTGCCCACGATGGCGGAGGCCGGGTTCAAGGACGTCGTGGCCGAGGGTCGCTTCGGATTCCTCGCCCCCGCCGGCACGCCGCGCGAGATCGTCCAGCGCATCCACGCCGTGCTGGCACAGGCCGCCAGGGCTACGGACGTCCGCGAGCGGTTCGCGAAGCTCGGCTTCGAGGCGACGTCGGACACCCCCGAGCAGTTCGCCGCGCTGCTCAAATCGGATTTCGATCGCTACGGCCGCCTGATCCGCAGGCTGGGGATCACGGCCCAGTAGGTGGCGATCCAACGCACAGGGAGCAGACCATGAGCGACGCGTTTGCCGCGTGGCGCAGCATGCCGCCGCAGAACACCAACGAGACCGTGCTCACCGAGCAGTGGTTCCAGGCCGTGGACAACATGGCTCGGGTGTTCGCGATCCGGCCCGACGACACGATGCTCTTCCTGTCCGATCCGCTGATCGACCCGCGGGTGTTCTCCGCGATCGCCGGTCTCGCGCGTGCCCGCGGCGTGCAGCCGGAGATGGTGGTCAGCCCCCAGTGGAACAGCGGGAAGTTCCCGGAGGAACTCAAGGCGCTCTACGAGAAATCGTCGCTGGTGGTGTCGACCTGGTTCGCCTCCATCGGTGATCCGTACTGCCTGAAGGTGCGTCGCGACACCGGCCAGCGCACCGTGAAGATGACGTATTTCCGCAACATCGACGTGCTGAAGACGCCGCAGGCGCGCTTTCCCAACGAACTGGTCGGCGAGATCACCCGTGCCACGCGCGACATGTATCCGCAGGGCGAGTCATTCAGGCTTCGCATCACCGATCCGCGTGGGACCGACTGGACCGCCGAGTTCACGCCCGAGATGCGCGAGAACATGCTGTCGTCGAACCGCTGGCGTGGCCAGACCACGGCCGAGGAACCCGGCGCATATGTCCACTGGGTGCCCACGCACGGACCGAACATCTACGATCGCACCACGCTGGGCGCGCGCATGGATCGGGGTGCCACCCGCAACCCGGTCAACGGCATCGTCTATCCCCAGGGTGCAGTCGGTTTCCCGAAGCCTTTCGACGAGCGCATCGGGGTGGTCTTCGAGAACGACCGGATCACCGAGGTGCGCGGGCAATCCGGCGATGCCGCGATCCTGCGCGACATGCTGGTCGGCGGCGTGCTGGTGGAACTGGGATGCGGCTTCAATCCGAAGGCGCCGCGCCAGGGCATTTATCCGGCGGGGTCGAACTCGCCTGGAGCCCTGCACTTCGGCATCGAGCTCGAGCGGCCCTGCCCCTACATCCGGCGCGCGATGCCCGACTGGGAGGAGCCGCCGATCCACATGGATCTGGTGGCGCTCGACTCCACGGTCACGGCCGGCGACCGGGTGCTCGTCGAGGGGGGGCTGCTCACGGCGCTGCGCGATCCGAAGGTGATCGCCGCGGCCAGTCGTCACGGCAATCCGGTCGACCTGCTCGAAGGCTGGCCTGCCTGAGCCGGGCGATGGCGTCGTCCGACCCCACGCGCCGGGCTGCCGTCCACGGGCGGTTGTACGCGCGCATCCCCGCGTTCGAGTGCATCGAGGGCTGCACCGACTGCTGCGGGCCGGTGCCGTGGAGCGCGTACGAACTCGCGGCGGTCGGACTGGATTCGCCGCCGCCGGAGCGGGCCGACGGCCGATGTGCGTTCTCGCTGGCCGGGCGTTGCGATGTGCACGAGCACAGGCCGCTGATGTGCAGGCTCTACGGCACGGTCGAGGACCTGCGCTGCCCGCACGGACGAGGACCGCTGGTGCCGCTGCCGGCGGAGGCAGGCCACGACCTCGTGCGGCGCTACAAGCGGCTCAACTCGATGCCCTGAACGAGACCGATCGCGCCACCGCGAGCGACGCGCGCACTGCGCGACACCCGGGCGCCCGGTTGCCGGATACGCACGGCGAAGGGCATCGGGCGCCGGATGGGCCGAAGGCCGTCTGCTGCCGGGCGCAGGCGCCGTCGCGGGCGCCTGCGCCCGGCAGACGCTACTCCTGCCGGATGCCGGCCGCCTTGATCACCTTGCCCAGGCTGTCGTAGTCGCGCCGCGCGCGGGCATCGACATCCTTGCCGCTGGCGACCCACGGCTCGGCGCCCAGGGCGGCGAAACGCTCGCGCAGGTCGGGTGCCGCGAGCGACTTGACCACGGCCTCGTGCAGGCGCTGCGTGACGGCCGGGGCCATGCCGGCCGGTCCGTGCAACGCCGACCAGAACACCAGGGTGGCATCCGGGAAGCCCGCCTCCGCGATGGTCGGCACGTCCGGGAACATCGCGTTGCGGCTCGGCGACAGCATGGCGACCGGTCGCGCCACGCCCGACTTGATGTGGTTCATCGCCGAGGGCAGGGTGTCGATGATCATGTTGAGCGTCCCGGTCATCATGTCCGGATACGCCTGTCCCGCCGTCTTGAACGGTACGTGCGTCATCGTCGTGCCGGTGGTCTGGCTGAGCACCTCGCCGGCCAGGTGTCCGATGCTGCCGATCCCGGACGTTCCGTAGATCAGCTTGCCCGGATTGGCACGGGCGAACGCGACGACATCCTTGACCGATTTCATCGGCTGGTTGCCGCCGACGCTGATCACGCTGGTGGAGAACGCGATGCCGCTCACCGCCGTGAACGAGGTGAGTGCGTTGTAGGGCACCTTGCGCAGCACGTGCGGGGTCATCGACAGCGGGCCGATGGTCGAGGCGAGCAGCGTGTAGCCGTCGGGCGTCGCGTTGGCAACGGCCTCGGAGCCGATCGCACCGGTGGCGCCGGGCCTGTTCTCCACGATGACGGGCTGGCCGAGGTTCTCCGACATCTTCTGCGCGGTGATGCGCGCGAGGATGTCGGCCGGCCCGCCGGTGCCGTACGGCACGATCATGCGCACGGGACGGGCGGGGAACGGTGCCGGCTGCGCCTGGACGGGCATGTTCAACCCGAGCAGGGCGATGGCGGCGATCGCCAGCGCGGCGGGGTGCGACATGCCGGCGCGAGGGGCGTCGCCGGCCGGAAGGGTGGGGATCGACAGGTCCATCGGAGGTCTCCTTGGCGAGCACTGGAATCGAAGCAACTTGCATACCACGGGTGCCGGAAGAGCCCGGGCGCCCGGGCATCCTCACAGTGTGATCACACTATGCGCCATTCCGGGGCAATTCGCAGCCTCCGACCGATCGCCGGCCGCGAAAGCCGCCCGCCACCGTTGCCAAGACGGTGCACGCCGCGCTACCGTGGAGCGTCATGTGACGGTCAAGCGTAACGGAGTCCACGATGGAAATGCGCCCAACCGCAGCCCACGACACCGCATTCGGTGAGCGCGTGCGGTCGCTCTCGCCCGCGCTCGGCATCGAGGTGCGTGGGCTGGACCTCGCCGCGCCCCTGGACGCCGACACCGTCCGCACGATCCGCGGCCTGCTCTACCAGCACTGCGTGCTCCTGGTGAGAGGGCAGCGGATCGACGAGGAGCAGCAGGTGCGCTTCGGCGAGTACTTCGGCCATCTCGCCAACACGCTCGGCAAGTACGCGATCAACCGCACCACGCACCCGGCCATCATGTACGTGACCAACGAGAAGGAAAACGGACAGTACGTCGGGGCGCTCCCCGACGGCGAGATGTATTTCCACTCCGACCGCTGCTACGTGGCCAGGCCCTGCCTCGCGACCATGCTCTACGCGATCGACATCCCTTCGGTCGGGGGCAACACGCTCTTCGCGAACCAGTACCGCGCCTACGAAACCCTGCCGGAGCCGGTCAGGCTACGCGTCGAGGGGCTGCGGGCGATGCACGCCTACGAGCCGGGCGCCGCGGACAACTACGCGGCCCCGATCAGCAAGACCACGCCCAGCGCGAAGGCGCTGCGCCACGCGCATCCGATGGTGGTGACCCATCCGGGCACCGGGCGAAAGGCCCTGTACGTGAACCGGCTGATGACCGAATACGTCGAGGGCCTGCCCCGTGCCGAGAGCGATGCGCTGCTCGAGTTCCTGTTCGACCACCAGGAGCAGCCGCAGTTCGTCTACGAGCATCGGTGGATCCCCGGCGATGTCGTGATCTGGGACAACCGCTGCGTGCTCCATGCGCGTACCGACTTCAACCCCGGCGAGGCTCGCAAGTTGCGCCGCGTCGTCGTCGATACGGAAGACGCCATCTAGATGGCCATCGGCCTCGTGGAGGACGCCGACTACGTGATCGTCGGCGCCGGCACCGCCGGCTGCACGCTCGCCGCCCGACTGAGCGAGGACTCCTCGGCGAAGGTGGTGCTGCTCGAGGCGGGTGGCGCCCATGACCGCCATCCCCTGGTGCAGGTCCCGCTCGGGGTCGGCAAGCTGCACGAGCACGTGATGTTCGACTGGGGACTCGAGAGCGAGCCCGAGCCCGGACTGGGCGGCCGTCGGCTCGAGGCGATGCGCGGCAAGCTCCTCGGGGGGTCCTCGAGCATCAACATGATGACGATCACCCGCGGTGACCCTGGCGATTTCGACCGCTGGGCCCGCAACGGCGCGCGGGGCTGGTCCCATGCCGACGTGCTGCCGTATTTCCGCCGGATGGAGGGCTGGGGCGGCACCCCGAACGCCCTGCGCGGACAGGACGGCCCCGTGCGGGTCGAGCGCGGCCGCTTTCGCGACCCGCTCAACGAGGGCTGGAAGGAAGCCGGCCGGCTCCGCGGATTCGCCACGAACGAGGACTACAACGCGCGCACGGCCGAGGGCTTCGGGCTCGGCCAGTACTTCATCCACCGGGGGCGTCGGATGTCCGCGGCGCGCGCCTATCTTCGCCCGGCGATGCGGCGCGGCAACCTGCGGGTGGTCACCGACGCCCACGCGACGCGCATCGTCTTCGAAGGTGCGCGGGCGGTCGGCATCGAATATCGTCGGCGTGGACGGTCGGCCGTGGTGCGCGCGGGACGCGAGGTGCTGCTGGCCGCGGGCAGCTTCAATACGCCCCAGCTGCTCATGCTCTCGGGCATCGGTCCCGCGGACGAACTGGCTGCACACGGCATCGCGGTTCGTGCGGAACTCCCGGTCGGGCACAATCTCCAGGACCACCTGGCGGTGATGCTGCGCTTCGAGCGACTGGACCACGGCCCGTTTCGCGCACAGATGCGGATCGACCGCATGGCGGTGAACATGCTTCGCGCGTGGCTGCTGGGCAGCGGACCCGCGACGATGCTGCCCAGCGACCTGTTTGCCTTCGTGAAGAC
>CAIKXV010000120.1 GCA_903831455.1 uncultured Pseudomonadota bacterium
GCGGCCCACTTCGGGATTTCGGCCTCGATCAGCGCGCGGAACTCGTCGGGGCCGGCCGCGTTGACGTCCACGCCCGAGTTGCCGAGGCGCCGGATGACCTCGGCTTGCGCGAGGGTGTCCAGCGTGGCCTTGACGAGCGTGGCCACCACGGGCGCGGGGATACCGGCCGGGCCCACGACCCCGTACCAGGCCACGGCGGCATAGCCGGGCAGCCCGGCCTCGGCGACCGTCGGCACGTCGGGCAGCGTCGGGATGCGGGAGGGCGAGGTCACGCCCAGCGCGCGCAGGCGCCCGGCCTTGATCATCGGGATGGCCGAGGACACGCTCGCGAACTGGATGTCGGTCTCGCCCGAGATCAGCGCCGAGAGCGCCTCGGCCGCGCCCTTGAACGGCACGTGCACCGTCTTCACCCCGGCCATCGTGTTGAACAGCTCGGAGGAGAGGTGCACCGAGGTGCCGGCGCCGGAGGTGCTGTAGTTGAGCACGCCGGGCCGTGCCTTCGCGAGTGCGACGAGTTCCTTCACCGACCTGGCGGGCACCCGCGGGTTGACGACCAGCACGTTGGGGCTGTCGCCGATGCGCGCGATGACGGTGAAGCTGTTGAGCGGGTGGTAGGCGAGCTTCGAGTACAGGCTGTGGTTGATGGCCTGGGTGCCGATGGTGGCCAGCAGGATCGTGTAGCCGTCCGGCGTGCTGCGTGCCGTCTGCTCGGCCGCGATGTTGCCTCCAGCCCCGGGCCGGTTGTCCATCACCATCGGCTGGCCCAGGCGCTCGCGCCAGGTCGGCTCCATCGCTCGCGCGATCACGTCGGCCGCGCTGCCGACCGTGAACGGGATCAGCACGCGCACCGGGCGCGAGGGGTAGGGCTGCGCGGCCGCCGGGGCGGCCGACAGGATGACGAGCAGGGCGGCGAGGCCGCGCGGCGCAGCGGGCATGCGATGTCTCCCCCGGTGTGACCCTGCCGCGAGGTGCCGATCGGGCATCGGTGCCGCGGCGGTCGCCTGCGTGGGCGCAGATCAGCATGAACTCTCGCCCGAACGGGCTTCGGGCGCAAGACGGGGCGCGCCTGCTGCGCGCGCGGGCGGGCCGGGGACGGCAGGCGGTGCGCCGTCCTTGAACCGCGCCCGGACAGCCAGTAGAGTCGCGCTTCCATGAAGCCCTTCGAACTGCTCGAACCGCGCACGCTGCGCGAAGCGGCGACGCTCCTGCATGCCGCGGGCGATGCGGCCCGCCCGGTCGGGGGAGGCGTTGCGATCATGCTCATGCTCAAGATGGGCGTGCTGCAGCCGGAAACCCTGGTCAGCCTCGCCTCGGTCGAGGACCGTTACTCGACCATCGCGCTCGACGATGACGGACAGTTGCGTATCGGTGCCCTCGCGACGCTGCGCGCGATCGAGCGATCGGGGCTGGTGCGCGACCGGATCCCGGTGCTCGCGCAGGCGCTGCGCCGGCTGTCCAACGTGCGGGTGCGCAATGTCGCCACGCTGGGGGGCCACCTCGCCCACGCCGACCCGCACATGGATCTTCCCCCGGTGCTGATCGCGCTCGGCGCGAGCGTGCGGGTGGTCGGTCCCGCGGGCGAGCGGGTGATGCCTCTTGCCGACCTCCATGCCGGCTATCTCGAGACCGTCCTCGCGCGCGGGGAACTGATCGCCGAAGTCACCTGCCCGGTCCAGGGCTCGCGCCGCGCGGCCTACCTCAAGTGCACCACGCGGGCGGCGGACGACTGGCCGGCGCTCGGCGTGGCCGCGGTCCTCGAGGCCGAGGGCGAGGTCGTGCGCAGTGCTCGCCTGGTCGTCAGCGCGGCCACCGATGTCCCGACGCGGCTGTCCCGAGCCGAGGCGCTGCTGCGCGGCGTCCGCATCGACGACGCGCTGCTCGCGCGCGTGGGCGAAGCCGCTGCCGCCGAGGTCACCCCGATCGGCGACGAGCACGGCTCGGCCGCCTACAAGCGCGAACTGCTCGACGTCTACGTGCGCCGCGCGGTGCGTGCCGCCCTCGCCGCGCGTTGAATCGCGCGCCCGTTTCCCTCTCCAGCCTGCCTCCGACATGACCAGCACACAGGGAGCCGTCGGCCAGTCGATCCGGCGACTCGAAGGCCGCGCCAAGGTCACCGGGCGTGCGCAATACGTCCACACCCTCCGCTTGCCGGGCATGCTGCACGGCAAGGTGTTCCGCAGCACCGTCGCGCATGCCCGCCTGCTCGGGCTGGATGCCTCGGCGGCTCGCGCCCTGCCGGGCGTGCACCGCGTACTCGTCGGGCAGGACATCCTCGCGGTGATGCCCGACCCGCACTACGGGCCCGCCTTCCACGACCAGCCGGTGCTCGCGCTCGACAAGGTGCGCTACGTCGGCGAACCGGTGGCCCTGGTGCTGGCCGAGGATCCGCACGTGGCGGAGGAGGCGGCCGCGCTGATCGTCGCCCGGTACGAGCCGCTGCCTGCGGTGTACGACGAGGTCGAGGCGATGGATTCGACGGCCGTCGTCCACGAGGTGCTCAAGCCCGCGGGCACGTTCCCCGATCTCAAGCACCTGCAGGGCAAGCGCGACACCAATATCGCGCTCGACTACTCGCTGCGCAGAGGCGACCCCGACGGCGCCTTCGCCTCAGCCGACCATGTCTTCGAGCACCGCTTCCGGACCCAGCAGGTCCTGCACGTGCCGCTGGAGCCCTTCGTCTCGGCCGCCGTGCCGGGCGAGGGCACGCTCACCCTCCATACCGCTTCGCAGAGTCCGTCCTTCGTTCGCATCGAGATCGCCCGCCTCCTCGGGTGGCCGGAGAACCGGGTGCGGGTGCAGGTGCCCTACCTCGGCGGCGGGTTCGGTGCGAAGCTCTACATCAAGGTCGAGGCGCTGGCCGCGGCGGCTGCGCTGATCGTCGGGCGCCCGGTGAAGATCGCGCTCACGATGGAGGAGCAGTTCTTCACGCTCACCAAGCACGCGGCTACCCTGCGCATCCGCAGCGCGGTCACCCGCGAGGGGCGCATCACCGCGCGCGAGTGCGAGGTCTGGTGGAACGGCGGCGCCTACGCCGACATCGGGCCGCGCATCACCCAGAAGTCCGGCTTCACGGCGCCCGGCCCCTACGACATCGAGCACGTTCGCATCGATTCGTACGCGCTCTACACCAACCTGCCGCCCGCCGGCGCACTGCGCGGTTTCGGCATCCCGCAACTGGTGTGGGCCTACGAGAGCCACACCGACATGATCGCCCGCGAACTCGGCATCGATCCGGTCGAGATGCGTCGGCGCAACATCCTGCGCGAAGGCCGTCCGCAGGCCACCGGAACCGTCATGCGCGACGCGGCGATCGAGCAGGTGCTCGAGCGTACCGCCGAGCGCATGCGGTGGAGCGAGGCATTCGACCGCGGCAGCGGCACGCGACGTCGCGGTCGCGGCATCGCGATCGGCTTCAAGGCGAGCGTGTCGCCCACCACCTCGGTGGCGATCGTCAACATCTACGCCGACGGCAGTTGCGCGCTCTATTGCAGCACGGTGGACATGGGCCAGGGCTCGGATACCGCGATGGCGCAGATCGTCTCCGAGGTGCTGGGCATCGACATCGATCGCATCACGGTGGTGCATCCCGACACCGATGTCACCCCCTACGACATGGCGACGCTGGGCTCCAGGTCCACCTTCCACATGGGTAATGCGGTACGCGCCGCGGCCGAGGATGCGCGCAGCAAGCTGATCGCGCTCGCGCAGGACGTGGGCGTGTCGGTCGAGACCACGCCGATCGGCGAGATCTTCCGCCGCAAGTACGGCATGCAGGCGGGCAACGTGGTCGGCAGCGGCAGCTTCGTGCCCGCCTACACCCCGACCGACCACCATACCGGTCAGTCGGACAACGTCACGCCATTCTGGATGATCGGGGCCACTGGGGTCGAGGTCGAAGTCGATACCGAGACCGGACAGGTGACGGTCAACCGCCTGGTGAACGTGGGCGATGCCGGGCGGGCGATCAACCCCGCGATCGTCGAGACCCAGCTCTCGGGCGCGGCGATCATGCAGTTGGGCTTCACCATGACCGAGCAGATGCGCTTCCGCGACGGGCAGTGCGTGAACCCTTCGCTCGCCGACTACCGCATCCCGGGCATCCTCGACATCCCGGCGATCATCGACAACGAACGGGTGGACGCCACGCAGTCGAGCGGCCCGTTCGGTGCCAAGGGCGTGGGCGAGAGCGGGACCTTCGGGGTTTCGCCGGCGATCGCCAGCGCGATCGAGGACGCAGTGGGCATTCGACTGACGAGCCTGCCGATCACCGCCGAGTCGGTCCTTCGCGCTCTGCGCGAGCAGCAGGGCCGACCGCTCCAGGCCGACTGACACGCACAGGCATCCATGGGCACGACGAGAACCCTCCGCTTCACGCTCAACGGCGAGCCGGTCACGACCGAGGCGCCTTCCCACTGGAACGTGGTCGAGCTGCTCCAGAACCGTTTCAACCTCTACGGCGCGCGGGAGAGTTGCGGCCAGGGGCTCTGCGGCTGCTGCACGGTCCTGGTGGACGGGGTGGCGGTGTCCGGTTGCCTGTCGCTCGCCGCGCGGGTCGATGGGGCCGATGTGCGCACCATCGAGGCGCCCGCCGCCACCGAGGACGGGCTCGATGACGTGCAGCAGGCCTTCATCGAATCCGGCGCCTTCCAGTGCGGCTACTGCACGCCCGGGTTCGTGCTGATGACCCGGAAACTGCTCGACGAGTGCCCGCAGCCGGATGACGAGGATATCCGCCATTACCTGTCGGGCAACCTGTGTCGGTGCGCGGCCTATCCGGAGATCGTGGCGGCGGTGAGACTGGTCGCCCAGCGGAGAGCCACGCGCGGCTAGCACGAACAACGCGGTGCGCGGCCCGCACGCGCGCCATGACGAGCGCCGGCATCCGACCGGCTGGCGCGCGGAGGGCGGAAAGCGGCATCATGGCGACCCGCCTCGACCCGAATCCGTCCCGTCCCATCACGCGCCCAGCGCGCAGGCAACGAGGAGACCCCACCGATGAAGCGCTCGCCGATCGCCCCGCTGCTGGGGGCCGTCCTGATTGCCGTCTCCGCTGCGACCGTTGCCGCCGAGTTTCCCGCTCGCCCCATCCGGGTGCTGGTGCCCTTCGCGCCCGGGGGAGTGGTCGATACATCCACCCGCATCCTCACCAGCAAGCTCACCGAGCGCAACGAGTGGCAGTTCGTGGTGGACAACCGCCCCGGCGGAAACGGCTTCATCGCGGTGCAGATCGCCGCGCGCGCGGTGCCCGACGGCTACACCCTGCTCTCGGCCCATACGGGCGAATTCGCGGTCAATCCGAACGTGTTCAAGTCGGTGCCCTACGATTTCGACAAGGATTTCACCTCGATCATCATGGTGAGCGATGCGCCGATGCTGGTGGTGGTGAACGCGCAGTCGCCGGTCAATACGCTGAAGGATCTGATCGCACAGTCGCGCGTGAAGCCGGTGACCTTCGGCTCGCCAGGTACCGGATCGGTCAACCACATGGCCAGTGAATGGCTGGTCAGCGCCGCGAAAATGAATGCGGTGCATGTGCCGTACAAAGGGGGCGCGCCCGCGGTGTCCGCGGTGGCCGGGGGTGAGGTGACCTTCACCGTGGCCGGCCTGCCGGGCGTGCTACCGCACCTGCAGGCCAAGCGGGTCAAGGTGATCGGCTCGACGACCGCCAAGCGCACCGCCCAGACGCCGGACTGGCCCACCGCGCAGGAACTGGGCGTGCCTGGGGTCGACGCGTCGATCTGGGTCGGCCTGTTCGCGCCGCGGGGAACGCCCGCCACGGTCGTGAACCGGCTGTACAAGGCTTCCGCCGATGCGCTGCAACTGCCGGAAGTCCGCGAGCGGCTGGCGGTGGTCGGCGGAGCGGAAGCGGTCGCCCTGTCGCCCACGGAGACCCATGCCCGCGTCAAGCGAGACGCGCAGCGCTACCGCAAGGTCGTGCAGGACGTGGCGCTGCCGCTGCAGTAAGGGGCAGGCGGCCGGAGGGCGGCCGGCGACTGCGTGGCGTACCCGCGGCGGGGGCGGGTGCCGGGGGCGGCGGGCCCGGCAGGTAACCAGGTTGCGCTGGCACCTTACTTGCTTGGCGTAGTCCGGACCTGTTTCCGGAGCCCGCCATGGCCACCACGCTACCCCGTACCCTTTCCCGCCGCCTACTGCGTGCCGTCGCCGCCGCCCTGATCGGCGTGGGCGCCACCCTGCTCGCACCCGCGCTCGCGCGCGCGCAGGACGTCAAGCTCCTGCTCGACTGGATTCCGACCGGCGACTACGCCGCCTACTACGCGGCCGTCGACCGCGGTTTCTACAAGGAAGCCGGGCTCAACGTGACCATCGAGCGCGGCTTCGGCTCCTCGGACACGGTGACCAAGATCGCCACGGGCGTCGCGCAGTTCGGCATCGCCGACATCGGCGCGCTCATGGCCGGCAGCGTGCGCTCGCAGGTACCGGTTCGCGCGATCGCCTCCATCTACACCCGTCCGCCGCACTCGATCTTCGTGCTCGGCGACTCGCCGATCCGTACTTTCAAGGACCTCGAGGGCCGCAGCCTTGCCGGGGCGCCCGGTAGCGCCGTGCGCGTGTTCCTGCCGCTGGTGTTGTCGCGCAACAAGGTCGACATCGGCAAGGTGCAGATCATCAACTCCGAACCGGCGACGATGGGACCGCTGCTCGTCTCGGGCAAGGCCAACGCCGTCACCGGGTTCCTGCCCAACCGCCCGCGCTTCGAGGCCATGGCGAAGGAGCAGGGCAAGGAAGTACGCGTGCTGCAGTTCTCCGAGACCCTGCAGATCTATGGCAATGCGCTGATTGCCTCGGATGCGACGATCGCGAAGAATCCCGAGCTGGTGCGTCGCTTCGTCGCCGCCACCCTGCGCGGACTGGAATTCACCCGTACCAACCCGCGGGCGGCCACCGAATCGATGGCGCGCATGGTGCCCGGGATCGAGGCCCAGCGCGAGATGGCCGCCGCCGAGATCGCCAACGCGCTCGTGTTCGACAGCGAAGTGGCCAAGCGGTTGCCCGTGGGTTCCTTCGACGCCGCGCAACTGCGCCGCACCTGGGAGACCGTCGCCGAAGCCCAGCAGCTCGAGGCCAAGGGCGTGAATCCCGAGAGCTTCGTCACGCGCGAATTCCTGCCGAAGCGATGAGCGAGGCCGCCGCCACGCCGGCGCTGAGCCTCGAAGGCGTCTGGCAGGCGTTCGCATCCGCCGACGGCGCCGAGGTGCTGGCGCTGCGCGACCTGTCGCTCGCCGTGGCGCCGGGCGAGTTCGTCTCGCTGGTCGGTCCGTCCGGCTGCGGGAAGTCGACCGCGCTGCGCCTGGTCACAGGCCTGATCGAGCCCACGCGTGGGTGCGCGGCGATTCTGGGTCGGCCGGTCGAGGCCAATCTCGACCGCGTGGGCATGGTGTTCCAGAAGCCCACCCTGCTGCACTGGCTGTCGATCGAGGACAACGTCCTGCTGCCGGTCCGGGTTCGCCGGGGGCGGGTCGGCGAGGCGGATCGCACGCGTGCGCGTGCGCTGCTCGAGTCCACCGGGCTCGGGCAGTTCGCCTCCAAGCTGCCGCACGAACTCTCCGGCGGCATGCAGCAGCGGGCGGGTATCTGCCGCGCACTGATCCAGGATCCGGACATCCTGCTGATGGACGAGCCGTTCGGAGCGCTGGACGCGCTCACGCGCGAGCAGATGTGCTTCGAGCTGCTGCGCATCTGGGGCGAGCGACGCAAGACGATCGTGTTCGTCACCCACTCGATCCCCGAGGCGGTGCTGCTCTCCGACCGCGTGGTCGTGATGTCGGCGCGCCCGGGTCGCATCGAGAGCATCGTCCCGGTACCGCTGCCCAGACCCCGCACCCTCGAGTCGATGGCACTGCCCGACTTCCAGGCCTGCACGCAGGCCATACGACGCATCATCTATGGATATGACACCGAGCGTGCCGTCGTCGGCGCAGCCCTCTGACCAGCCTCGCCTGCTGCCGCCCCTGTCTCGCAGCGCGCGCTGGTGGCGAGCCTGGCAGGGCGTGGCGATTCCTGCGCTCACGCTGGTCGCGCTCGTGCTGCTCTGGGAAGGCGCGGTGCGCGTGTTCGGCATCCCGAACTACCTGCTGCCTGCCCCCACGCGCGTGCTGGCCGAACTCGACAAGCTCGGCGTGCGTCTCGTGCCCAACATTGGTGCGACGCTGCTCACGGTGCTGGCGGGGTTCCTGGCTTCGGTGGTGATCTCCCTGCCGCTGGCGGTGGCGATCGCCTCCTCCCCCTTCGTCGCCCGCGCGGTCTACCCGCTGCTGCTGATCACGCAGTCCACGCCGATCATCGCGATCGCGCCGATCCTGGTGGTGATGCTGGGCACCGGGCAGCTGTCGCGCGCGACCATCACGTTCCTGATCGCCTTCTTCCCGCTGCTGGTGAGCATGGTGACCGGACTGCTGTCCACGCCGCGAGAGGCGGTGGAGCTCTCGCGCGTGCTGCGCACGAGCTTCCTCCAGGACCTCTGGCTCATTCGCCTGCCGGCCTCGGTGCCGTTCGTCTTCAGCGGACTCAAGGTGGCGATCTCCCTGTCGGTGATCGGGGCGGTGGTGGCCGAATTCGTCACCGCCAACAAGGGCCTGGGCTACCTGATCACCCAGTCGACCGCATTCTTCAACGTACCCCTCGCCTTCGGCTCGGTGATCCTGCTCTCCATCATGGGCGTGCTGCTGTTCCAGTCCATCGTGCTGGTCGAACGGATCTTCTTCCCCTGGGCCGTGCAGTCCGAACGCATCACGCGGGAGTGACCATGGCCTTCACGCTGCTCGAGGCGCCCTTCGTGCTGACGATGGACGCCGGCAATCGGGTGATCGAGGACGGAGGCGTGCTGGTCGATGGCGCCCGGATCGTCGCCGTGGGCGATGCCGCGGCGCTCGCCCTGGCGCATCCGCAGGCCACGCGCGAGCGCTTCGCGAACGCGCTGCTGATGCCCGGACTGATCAACACCCACATGCACTCGGGCCTGCTGCGCGGCACCGCCGAGGGGCTTGCGCTGTGGGACTGGCTGCGCCTGTACATCGATCCGATGCACCGGGTGCTGCAGCCGCACGAGGCGGAGATCGCCTGCTGGCTGTGCTACGCGGAATCCCTGCTGGCCGGCACCACGACGGTCGTGGACATGTGGCGTTTTCTCGAAGGGGGCGCGCGAGCAGCGGCGGGGCTGGGCAATCGCGCCATCCTCGTGCCCTATGTTGGCGAACATCCCGATTTCGACTACTTCGACACGCTCGACGACAACGAGCGGCTGATCGAGACCTGCCACGGCAGCGCCGAGGGACGGGTGATGGCGTGGGTCGGCCTCGAGCACGCGTTCTACTTCACCGAAGCGGCCACCCGCCGCGCGGTGGATCTCGCCCGACGCCACCGGACCGGGCTGCACACCCACAGCAACGAGACGCAGGCCGAGGTCGACGAGATGTTGCGGCGCTGCGGCCTGCGGCCGATCCATGCGCTCGAGCGGCTGGGGCTGTTCGAGGCGGGCCCGGTGCTGCTCGCGCACGGCGTGTGGCTCGATGACGGCGAGATCGAGGTGCTTGCGCGCCGGCGCGTGGGCATCGCCCACAACCCGTCGAGCAACATGAAGCTCGCCAGCGGCGCGGCGCCGGTCGAGAGGTTGCGTGCCGCCGGGGTGGCGGTGGGCCTGGGCTCCGACGGCGAGAAGGAGAACAACAACCTCGACCTGTTCGAGGAGATGAAGATGGCCTCCCTGCTGGCAAAGTTCTCGCGGATGGACGCGGCCGCGCTGCCTTCGTGGGACATCGTTCGCATGGCGACCATCGACGGGGCCCGCGCGGTCGGGCTCGACGACCGGCTGGGCTCGCTCGAGGCCGGCAAGCTCGCCGATATCGTCGCCGTGCGCACCGACACCCCGCGCATGACGCCGCTCATGGGGGGCGAGCACTTCAACCTGCACCACAACCTGGTGCATGCCGTGCAGGGGGGCGACGTGACCATGACCATGGTGCACGGCCGCGTCGTAGTGCGCGAAGGGCGGCTGCTCAGCGCGGACCTCGCCTCGCTGATCGCCGAGGCGCAGAAGGCGGTGCCCGAGCTGTTCGCGCGGCGTGCAGCCTGGCTCGCGCGAAACCAGCAGGGCGCGGTGTCGCCCGTCTGATCGCCGGCGATCCTGCGCAGTCCGACCGGCGCGACGGCGCGGGCGGGCGTGCCGGGGTTCAGTCGGCGAACAGCAGGTCCACGGCGCGCTGCAGTCCCCCGTAGCCGGTGCAGCGGCACAGCTGCCCGCACAGCTGGGCGCTGGCCTCGCGAGCGTCCGGGCGCGGCTGCTGCCGGTACAGGTGCGTGAGCATCATCACCAGCCCGGGGCCGCAGTAGCCGCACTGTACGCCGCCGGCCCGCGCCAGCGCCTCGCGCACCGGTGCGCTCTGTTCGGTCTGCCCGACTGACTCGATGGTCTCGATCGAGCGTCCCTGCAGTCGGCACGCCATCAGCAGGCAGGCGTTGACCGGCTTGCCATCCATCCAGACGAGGCAGGCCCCGCAGCGACCGATGCCGCACGCGGGCTTGGCGCCGGTGAGACCGAGGTCCTCGCGCAGCACGGAGAGCAGGCGGCGGGTGGGTTCGCAGCGCACGCGCGCGGGCTGGCCGTTGAGCGTGAAGTCCACCTCGATCAGCGACGCGGGGGTCATGGATGGCGCTCCAGGGCATCGAGGATATCGTCGGGGGCGATCGGCAGCCGGTCGACCGGCATGCCGACAGCCGCGCTCACCGCGTTGACGATGGCAGGTGCCGCGATGTTCACCGCGATCTCGCCCGCGCCGCGCGGACCCACCGGATCGTCGGGCATCAGGTCCTCGATCGCCCATAGCTCGATCTGCGGGGCGTCGGCGAGCAGGGGTACCTGGTAGCCGTCGAGATTGCGCGCGAGGTAGCGGGCCTCGCGCATGTCCAGGTGCTCGGTGGTGACCAGCCCCTGGCCCATCAGCGCGCCGCCTTCCATCTGGCCGAGCAGGCCCATGGGGGAGATCACGGGGCCCAGGGCGGAGGCGATGACCAGGCGCTCCACCCGAAGCGCGCCAGTCCAGGTGTCGATGCGTACCCGCGCGAGCGCCGCGCAGGCGCCGAACACCCAGTGCGCGCCGGGCACCGCGCTGGGCGTCTCCTCGGGCGGTACGGCGATGACGCGCGAGGGTAGCGGACCCACGAGATCCGCGGCGAGTTGCGCCAGGCCCAGGACCGGTCGGCCGTCCGCGTCGGACCAGCCCCCGGGTCCGAAGCGTAGCGACGAGGCGGGCGTGCGCAGCCTCGCCGCGGCCGCTTCGGTGAGCGAGTCGATCCATGCGCGTCCCTCGCACTCCAGCGCGCGGTGTACCAGCGTGGTTGAGCGCGAGGCCGCCGCAGCACCGGTGTCAGGGGCGAGCGCCGAGTCGCCGATCACCGGGCGCACGTCGGTCTCCGCGCAGCCCAGATGCCGGGCGGCCAGCGCGCGGATCGCCTCGGGCAGGCTCTGCCCCATTTCGGTGAGGCTCACACGAAGCTCGATCTGGCCGTCGGGCGCCAGCGCCAGCGCGAGCCTGCCCCCGTTGGGGCCGCCGCGGCCGAAACCGTCGCTCCGGTGTACCAGCGCGAGCCCGAGCCCCCATCGGTGGCGGTCGTCGCATCGCGGGTTGCATGCGCGCTCGATCCACAGCGGATGGCGGGCAATCTGCGCGAGCGCGAGTCGTGGCCCGTCCGAGGCCACCACCTGCTGGCCCAGCGGCCCGGGCGCATCGGGGGCGGACAGGTTGCGCTGGCGAAACGCCAGCGGGTCGATCCCGCAGGCGCGGGCAAGGCGGTCGATCTGCTGCTCCAGCGCCCACTGCACCTGGACGGCCCCGAAGCCGCGGAACGCGCCCGCGATGCCATTGTTCGTATAGGCGAGGCGGGCGTGAATCGACAGCGCGGGCCAGTCGTAGGGCCCGACTGCGTGCTCGGCAGCGGCATCCAGCACCTCGGGACCGTGCGTCGCGTAGGCACCGGTGTCGGCGAGGATGTCGACTTCGTGGAAGCGCAGGCGACCGTCGCCATCGCAACCGCTGCGCATGCGGATGCGCATCGGATGGCGCTTCACGCCGAGATCGGTGGACGCGGGTCGCGACAGGTGCAGTCGTACGGCGCGCCCGCTCTTCCAGGCCAGCAGTGCGGCGATCGGCTGCACGGTCAGCTCGTCCTTCGCACCATAGGAGCCGCCCACCGGCGAGCCCACCACGCGCACCCGCCCGGGTGGCAGACCGAGCATCGCTGCGATCACCTGGCGATCGCGCTCGGGGTTCTGGCAGCCCCACCACAGGACCAGCCCGCCCGCACCGTCGGGCTCGGCGACACCGCCTTCGGTCTCCAGGCACACGTGCATCTGGCGAGGGCTCTCGTACACGGCCTCGACGACATGCGTGCAGGCGGCTTCGGCGGCGGCCCATTGCGCCGCGTCGGCGCGTCGATGAGCGACCTGGTGCAGCAGGTTGCTCCGGCCATGCAGCGCGGTGGCGCCGGGCGCGAGCGCGGCCAGCGCATCATCGATCACCTGCAGGGGCTCGAGCCGCAGCCGGATGGCTGCCAGCGCGGCGCGCGCGATCTCGGGGGTGTCGGCGGCCACCGCGGCAATCGGATCGCCGATGCAGCGCACGCGATCGCCACACAGCGCGGGACGATCCACATGGCGCAGGCCGAAGAGCGCGGGGCCGGGGATGTCGGCGGCGGTGACGACGGCATGCACGCCGGGCAACCCGGCCGCCGCCGAGGCGTCGACCGAGAGAATCCGGGCGTGCGGCAGCGGACTGCCCAGGATCGCCGCGTGCAGTTGACCCGCCTCGATGCGGTCGGTCGGATAGCGGGTACGACCCGACAGCTTGGCATCGGCGTCGGCGCGCGGGCGCGCCTCGGCCAGCAGCGAGGCGGGATCGCGGACCTGCCGCGGACTACGCGGGGCGTGCGGGTGCTCAGCCATGCAGACCAGCCTCCCGTCCGAAATGGCCCACGAGCAGTCGCGCGAGCAGACGCGCGCGGTGTGCGTCGCCGACATCCGCCAGACACGCGTCGCGCAGCGCCGTGGCGTGCGAGGCCAGTGTCGCCGCCGGCCGCCCGGACAGCCAGGCCTCCACCTGCGGCAGTCGGCGCGCGGGCCAGCCTGCGGCGGTGACGGCCACGCGAGGGTCCGCCACGCGGCCTTCGTCGCAGCGCGCCTCCAGCCCCAGCGTCAGCCGCGAGGGCGAGAAGGCCTCGCGTCCGCCGAGCTTCTCGTATACCGACCAGCCCGGACGTATCGCCGCGCGATGAGGCCAGAGCAGCGCGTCGATCAGGGGCAGCGCCGCGTTCGCCCGATGCGCCCCTTCGAGCACGTCGGCCAGCGGTTGCGGCCCCCGGTCGGCAAGCTCTACCCACGCATCGGCCGCGAGCAGCGCGGGCAGGGTGTCGCCCCAGCGCCACCCCACGTTGCCGCCGATCGTCGCGAGATGGCGCACGCCCGGCGCGCCGACCGCACCGATCGCCTCGGCCAGCCGACGCGCGCGCAGCCAGACGCTCGCGTCCAGACGCAGGTCCTCCAGCGAGGTCGCCGCGCCGATTCGCAGCGCGGGGCGCCCATCGGGCAGCGTGCCTTCGCAGATGCCGCTGGCGACGGCGCCGCCCAGCAGATCGATCAGGGTGCCCACCGTCGGTCGCTCCTCCTCGGCGACGCCCCAGTTCAACTGCAGGGCGGTCCCGCCAGCGAGGTAGGCGGCATCGGCCGACAGGTGCTGGTGCATGGCCAACGCCTCGGCGGCCGAGGCAGGCTGGCACAGCGCGGGCGCGCGCGCGGGCGCGAGCATCGGCCAGTCCATGGGCGCGGAAGTCACGATCGGCGGCGCCCTGCGGCGGGGCGCGATGATCGTCCCCGCCCGCAGCCGGGGCCAGGGGCTGCGCGGTACCCAGCGGCGCGAGGCGAGCCGTCGCCTTCGCCGCGCGCGGGTATGCACGGCCGGACGTTCGCATCGAGACCGTGGACTGTAAGCCCGACCATGCCGGAGCGCCTCCCTGAAAACGCAACTGTAATCAATGCCTGTCCCCGGGGGGGCGCCGGGGCGGGCGTCGGCTTCGGCGACCGGGGAGGGCAGATTCGCGAAAGACGGCGATCCATCGCCCGCGAGGTCTGCAGAGGCTGCTCACCGAGTGGGCTCGCAGCGAATACGGCACCGTCGACCGCTCGATGATCCTTCGCAGCCCGCCAGCGGCGGCTTGGCGGCGGCGGTCATGCCTGGGTCGGGCGCCTTGCGGGCAGGGCCCCTGTCGTCCGCACCTGGTCGGGAACGTGCGGTCGGTGCTCGCGAGCGACGTGCCTGTGTTCGTGTGATCACTCCGGCCGAAGGGCATCTTGAGCGATGACGCCTTAAGGGCTACAGTGGGCCCGGGCCTGCAGGGTGGCTCCACAACGACAAGCCGCGACGCGGGAGCGGACGCAGTGGCAAGACTCGAGGGGAAGGTGGTCTGCTTGACAGGCGCCGGCGGGGGCATCGCCAAGGCCTCGGCGCGAGCCTGCGCGCGCGAAGGTGCGCGAGTCGCATTGTTCGAGATCGATCGCGAACTGGGCGAATCCGCCGCGCGGCAGATCAACGACGAGGGCGGGGTCGCACTCTTCGTCCATGCGGACGTCACCCGGGATGACAGCGTGCGCGAGGGCATTGCGCGTGCCGCCGAGGCGTTCGGGCGCATCGACGCGCTGTTCAACTGCGCGGGCGGATCCTCCCAGGACGATCGCCCGGTGCACCAGATGGACCTCGACGTCTGGCATCGCACGATGGCACTCAACCTGCTGCACCCCTTCCTCATGTGCCGATACGCCATCCCGCACATGATGGAAGCCGGAGGTGGTTCGATCATCAACGTCACCTCGCATCTGGGCCTGATCGGTTCGGTCAAGCCTGCCTATGCCGCGGCCAAGGGCGGCATCATTTCCTTCACCAAGACGCTGGCGGCCCAGTATGTCGCCTACGGCATCCGGGCCAATGCGGTCGCGCCCGGATCGATCCGCACCGAGCGGTCGATCCTCCGCTACGAAAGCGGTGCCGTGGATCCCGATTCGCCGGCGGCGCGTGAGCGCGCCACCTTCCAGAGGCTCTATCCGTTCTCCAGGGGCGAGCCCGAGGATATCGCCTCCATCGCGGTATTCCTGGCCTCCGACGAGTCCCGGATGCTCACCGGCACCACGATCGCGGCCGATGGTGGCCGGTCGAACTACCTGCGGGTTGCCGTCGAGCACTGACGCGCGCCGCCTCGCGATCCCGGATCGCCTCAACCGGAGTCCCTCCATGAATACCGCATCCTCCGCCGACATCGATCTCGTGCCGACGGATGCCGCGCTCGGCGCCGAGGTGCGCGGCATCGACCTCACCGGCATTGACGACGCCACCTTCGATCGACTGCACGACCTCTGGCTGCATCACCTGTTGCTGGTATTCCGCGGCCAGCAGTTCACCCCCGAGGATCTGGTCACGCTCGTGCGACGCTTCGGCACGCCGGTGACCTCGTCCGCGCTGCACAAGCGCGACCTCGCCGAGCGCACCGCGAACAAGGTGTTCAGCCTGCCGCCCGAGATCACGGTCGTCACCAACGTGAAGGAGAACGGAAAGCCGGTCGGCATCCTCGGCGACGGGGAGGTGGTCTGGCACGCCGATTTCTCGTTCAAGGAAGCGCCCACCGCCGCGCGCATGCTGCTCGGGATGGAGATCCCGCAGGCAGGAGGTCGAACCTACTTCGCCAACTGTTACGCCGCCTGGGATGCGCTGCCCGAGGC
This sequence comes from uncultured Pseudomonadota bacterium, assembly GCA_903831455.1. GTDB lineage: Bacteria > Pseudomonadota > Gammaproteobacteria > Burkholderiales > CAIKXV01 > CAIKXV01. The sequence goes on from CAIKXV010000120.1 coordinate 15,776, forward strand.
GATGAAGCGGCGCGTGTCGGGCATGACCATCAAGCAGGCGAACATCGTCGACACCGCGATGAAGGTTCGGCCCGGCGCATCGCTGGACATGGATATCCGCGAGGTGCCCGGTCCCAGCCATCCGATCATCTCCACCCATCCCGAAACCGGTCGGAACATGATCTTCCTTGGGCGCCGTCACGGCGCCTACGTGAACGGGTTATCGCTCGAGGACTCCGAGGCGCTGCTCGAGGAACTGTGGGCGCATACGGTGCAGCCGAAGTTCACCTATGTGCACGAGTGGGCGGTGGGGGACATCGTGGTCTGGGACAACCGTGCCACGCTGCACCGGCGAGACGCATTCCAGTCCGACAGCCGGCGTGTGCTCTACGCGGCACAGGTGGAGGGCCATCGCCCCTACGAGGCTGCCAACGCGCTGGCGCTGCCGCCGCACCCGCGATACGCACAGGCGCTCGCGGCCTGATGGGCTGGCATCCGGTGTCTCTGGTCGCAGGCGGGTCGAGGGCGATGCGCTCGATCGTGCCGGGCGCCGCGCTGCTCGCCATCGCCGCCGGACTGGGCGGTGCACCGTCGCAGACCCAGGCGCAGACCTTCCCGGCGCGGCCCGTGCGCATCGTGGTCGGCTTCGGTGCGGGTGGCGGCACCGATATCGCGGCGCGCGTGATCGCGCAGCGGCTGTCCGAATCGTTCGGCAGCAACTTCATCGTCGACAACCGCCCCGGCGCCTCGGGCAATCTCGCCGGCGATCTGGTCGCGCGCGCGCCCGCCGACGGCCACGCGATGCTGATGGCCAACTCGACGATCGCCATCCCCAGCCTGATCGCAAAGCCATTGTTCGACATCCGCAAGGATTTCCTCCCGCTGAGCCTTGTCGCGCTGGGCCCTTCGGTGCTGGTGGTTCATCCGAGCCTGCCGGTGAAGGACCTGAAGGGGTTGATTGCGCTCGCTCGCGCCAAGCCCGGCGAACTGTCCTTCGGCTCCGGGGGCATCGGCAACATCACGCACCTCGCGATGGAACTGATGATCGCCCAGTCCGGCGTGCGCCTGGTGCACGTGCCCTACAAGGGGGGCGCGCCGTCGGTGGTGGGGCTGGTGTCCGGCGAGGTGGCTACCCTGTTCACGGCCATTCCCACCGCCTTGCCGATGATCAAGGCGGGCAAGATGCGTGCGATCGCCGTGTCGATCTCGAAGCGCAACCCCGCGCTGCCCGAGGTGCCGACGATGGCCGAGGCCGGATTGCCCGACTACTACGCGGCGTCGTGGTACGGCCTGCTGCTGCCGGCAGGGGTGCCACGTCCGGTCGTCGATGCGCTCGCGAGAGAAATCTCCGGCGCGATGCAGACGCCCGCGGTGCGCGACAGCATGATCCGGCAGGGCTTCGACCCGGTCGGCAACAGCCCCGAAGAATTTGCCGGCTTCATCCGCGAGGAACTCGTTCGCTGGGAGAAGGTGGTCAGGGCGGCGGGTATCAAGCCCGAGTAGACGGAGCCTCGCGTGTACGCAGCCAGCATTCCCCAGGAAGCGGTTTTCGACTACGTGGTCGTCGGCTCCGGCTCGTCGGGGTGCGCGGTGGCCAACCGGCTGAGTGCGGACGGTCGGCATCAGGTGCTGCTGATCGAAGCCGGGGAGCGCGACAACAACATCAACATCCAGATCCCGCTGATGGTGGCCAACGTGCTCAACAGCACGCGCTGGACCTGGCCCTACGAGACCGAACCGCAGACGCACCTGAATGGCAAGCCGCAGAAGTGGTCGCGCGGGCGGGTGATCGGCGGGTCGAGCTCGATCAACGGCAATCTGTTCGTGCGCGGAGATCCTGCCGAGTACGACGCGTGGCGCGACCAGAAGGGGTGCTCGGGCTGGGGCTACGACGACCTGCTGCCGATCTTCAAGCGGCTCGAGGATTTCCCCGAGGGTGACCCGGCCGTGCGCGGACGCGGCGGCCCCATCCACTGTACCCGCCTGGACCGATTCGACGCGCTGGCCGATGCCTTCGTGGGTGCTTGCACGGAGGCGGGCTATCCGTTCCTGCCCGACTACAACGACGGCAGCTACGAGGGTGCGTTCTACCTGCAGTATTCCACCCGCCGAGGCCTGCGCAACAGCTCGGCGGCGGGCTACCTTCGCCCGGCAATCCATCGTCCCAACCTGACCGTGCTCACCGAGGCCGTGGTCACGCGCGTGCTCATGGAGGGCAGGGTGGCGCACGGCGTGGAGTATCGCCAGGGCGAGGTCTCCCGCAGCGTGAAGGCGCGTCGCGAGGTCGTGCTGTCGGCCGGTCCGCTGGCGTCGCCGCACCTGCTCGAGCTGTCGGGCATCGGCAATGCCGAACTGCTCGGCCGCTTCGGCATCCCGGTGGTGCATCACCTGCCGGGCGTAGGGGAGAACCTGCGTGATCACCCGAACTCGCGCATGACCTTCCAGTGCAGTCAGCCGATCACCATCAACGACGTGCTGCGCAGCCCCCTGAGGAAAGTCCGCGAAGGATTGCGGTTCATCTTCAGGCGCGAAGGGCTGCTCACCATCTGCTCGGCCAGCGCACAGATGAACTACCGCGTGCGGCCGGAGGCGACGCAGCCGGACATGGTGCTGCGGCTGCTGCCGCTGTCGGGCAAGGACCGCTATGCGCGTACGGCACGCTATGGGCTGGATCCGTTCCCGGGTTTCACCTTCGGGATCACGGTGCTGCAGCCGCGCTCGACCGGCACCGTGCATCTGCAATCACCCGACCCGCTGAAGCAGGCCAGCATGGATCCGAAGTACCTGTCGCACGAGAGCGATGCCCAGATGTTCCTCGCCGGGATGCGCGTGGCGCGCAAGGTCTCGCGGATGCCTGCGTTGCGCCCCCTGATCGTTCGCGAGACGCGCCCCGGCCCCGAGATCGACGATGACGACGGCCTGCTCGAGTACATGCGCGAGACGATCCAGACCAGCTGGCACATGGTCGGCACCACGAAGATGGGTATCGACGACATGGCGGTGGTCGATCCGCAGCTGCGGGTGCGCGGGGTGGAGCGGCTTCGGGTGATCGACTCGGGCATCTGCCCGACGATTCCCTCATCGAACACCAATATTCCCGCGATCGCCATCGGCGAGAAGGGCGCGGACCTGGTGCTGGCCACGGCCGGCTGACGAGCGCAGTGCGAAGCCTGGAGGGGGCGACATGAAGCCGAGGCCTTGGCCGTCGAGGACAACGCAATCACCGGCAGCTGGGCTGCTGGTCGCGGCTGCGCTCGTCGCACCCGCGACGGCGCTGGCGCAGGCGTGGCCAGCCAAGCCGGTGCGCATCGTCGTGGGCTTCGTGCCCGGCGGTGCCACGGACACCATCGCGCGCACGGTCGCGCAGCAACTGGGCGAGCGGTTCGGTCGGCCGGTCGTGGTCGAGAACCGGGCGGGTGCGAGCGGCACCATCGCCGCCGAATACGTGGCTCGCTCGCCCGCCGACGGCTACACGATGATCATGGCCACCCAGACCACCCACGCGGTCGTGCCGTACATGATGCCCAAGCTGCCCTATGACCCGATCCGGGATTTCGCCCCGGTGGTGCTGGCGGGGCAGAACACGCTGCTGGTGGTAGTGACGCCGTCGATGCCGGTGAAGTCGGTGAAGGATCTCGTCGCGCTCGCGCGCTCGCGCCCCGGAGAGCTCAGTTTCGCGACCGGCGGGATCGGGTCTTCCCCGCACATGGCGGGCGAGCTCTTCGCGCGCATGGCGAAGGTGCAGATGACCCCGGTGTTCTACAAGGGCGATGCCGCCGCCGTGCTCGACGTGATCGGCGGGCGGGTACCGGTGATGTTCCTCAACATCACCGGCATGATCCAGCACATCAAGGCCGGCAAGCTTCGCGGGGTGGCGGTGACGGCCGCCCAGCGCTCGACGATCCTGCCCGACTATCCCACGGTGGCCGAGGCCGGGCTGCCCGGATTCGACGTGGTCACCTGGTTCGGGCTGCTGGCCGCCGCAGGCACGCCTGCCGACGTGGTCGCCCGGATCAATCGCGATGCCAACCAGGCGCTCGGAATCGCCAGCGTGCGCGAGCACATGGCAACGCTCGGCATCGAGCCGGTAGGCGGTTCACCGGAGCAATTCGCCGCCCTGCTCAAGGCCGAGAACACCCGCTGGAGCCAGATGGTGCGCGACCTCAGCCTGCGTACCGATTGAGGATATCCGCCGCATGATCGAGCGCATCGAAATCTTCGTCACGGCGCTGTCCACGCGCCTGAAGCGCATCTTCGCCAGCGGTACCTACGATACCGGTCCCGACGACAGCATCACCAGCAAGCCGGTGCTGGTGAAACTGCACGCCGACGGTGTCGTCGGCTACGGACAGATCCGCCCGATCAGCCCGGGCCACTTCGTGGCCGACACCACGCAGAGCATGGTCGCGGCCATTCGCGAGTTCTACGCTCCCGGCATGCTCGGGCGATCGCTGTTCGACACCGAGGCCATCCACGAGATGTTCGACCGACGGTTGGCCGGCAACCCGGCCGCGCGCGCGGTGCTGGACATCGCGCTGCGCGATGCGCAGGGCAAGGCGCTGGGCCGGCCGGTGCACGACCTGATCGGCGGATGCTGCCAGCCGCGCATTCCGCTCGAGTGGTCGGTGAGCATGGCCGAGGAGATCCAGACCGTCGTCGACGAGGCGCGTCGGGCGGTCGACGAGTTCGGGATCCGGGTGCTGTGCCTGAAGATGGCCGATCGGCGAGGCTGGCGACACGACGTGAAGGTGTTCGAGACGGTGCGGGCCGCGCTCGGAGACGACGTGATGATCGGGATCGATCCGAACACGGGCTGGACGCTTGCC
>CAIKXV010000121.1 GCA_903831455.1 uncultured Pseudomonadota bacterium
ACGCGTGGGCCACGGCTGGGACTGGGCATGCGCCCAGGGCGAAACCAGGGCCGCGGCCCCGGCTGTGAGCAGATCACGGCGATTCATGGCATGTCCTCTTGGAAACCGGTCAGTGCTGTTCGCGGGCGTGCAGCGCACCCGCAAGCCCGTCCTAGACCCAAGCACGCACCATGCCAGCGGCTGACAGGCTGGCCGAGGCGACGACCCCGCGCGGGACGCAGCCTGGCGCGCCTGCCCGTGCCGCCCCTTTCCATCCTGGCCTGGCCTGGCCGCGCTCCCCGACGTCCGCCGCCGGGCTCCGACTCCTCGGCGCTACGGCCATACCGGACCCCCGACGCGAACGGGGCGAGCGGGAGCCGACCCTGGCCCCGCCCGGACCGCGGCGGCGGACACGACCCATGCGATCGACGCGGGTTCGTACAATGCTGGACAACCGACCGCCCCGTGCAGCGCGTACCGGAGGTTCCACGTTGCAAGCCCCGCTCCGCCGATTCCTGCTGATCAATCCCAACACCGGCATCGCGACCACCCAGCGCCTCGAGCAGACGTTGCGGCCGCGCCTGCCCGAGGACGTTCGGCTCGAGGCCTGCACCGCCCGCTTCGGCGCGCGCTACATCGCCTGCGAGGCCAGCCACGCGATCGCCGCGCATGCCTGCCTGGATGCCTGGGCGGCTCACCGCGCGCAGCACCCCGCCCCCCTGGACGGGGTGCTGATCGGCTGCTTCGGAGACCCCGGGCTGTTCGCGCTGCGCGAGGTGAGCGGCTGCCCGGTCACCGGGCTGGCCGAAGCCTCCTTCATCCAGGCGGCGGCGCTCGGCCCGTTTGCCATCGTGACCGGCGGGGAGCGCTGGCGGCCGATGCTGCAGCGCCTCGCGCAAGGCCTGGGCTACGGCGAGCGGCTGCGGCATGTGGAGACGGTCGAGGCCAGCGGCGCGGTACTGCAGGCCGACGCCGACTTCGCGCTGCGCTGCCTGGCGGAGGCCTGCCGCCGTGCTGCGGTACCGGGCGTACGGTCGATCATCCTCGGCGGCGCCGGGCTGGCTGGCTACGCCGCCGCGCTGTCGGATGCGTCCCCGCTGCCGCTGATCGACAGCGCCCATGCGGGCCTTGAGGTGGTGCTGAAGCGGCTGGCACCGCCGGCCTTGCAGCCTGCCGATGGACTGCACGCCCGGGTGTCCGGGCTCTCGCCGGAACTGATGGCGATCCCCGCCCCCGAGGGCTCCTGACCCATCGTTCGTGCGGCCGGTCGTGATGCCTGATCCACGCCCGGTGCCCGACCCGGCCCCGAACGCCCGCACATGGCCGCTGGCCGTGCAATCGCCCGGCACCCCGAACGGCGTGCGCCTGCGCGCGGTACCCTCGGGGGCCACGCGTCTGCCCTGTGCTCGCCCGACCCCCGCCGATTCGATGGATCCGCTCCTCTCCCCTCGCCTGCTCGGCACCGCGCAGTACCTGATCGAGGCCTGCGCGATCGGCGCCTTCGCGCTGTCGGGGGTGATCGAGGCCGCGCGCAAGCGCCTGGATGCCGTGGGCATCGGCGTGGTCGCGGGGCTCGCGGCCTTCGGCGGCGGTACGCTGCGCGACGTGCTGCTCGATCGGCGGCCGCTGTTCTGGGTGCAGCACCCGGAACTGCTCTGGTTCGTGCTGCTGCTGTCGCTGGGCGCGATCCTGTTCATGCGCAGCCGCCACCTCGATCCGACCGAGCGGGCCATGCTCTGGCCCGATGCGATCGGCATGGGCCTGTTCTGCGCAAGCGGCACGCAGCTCGCGCTCGACATGGCGATGCCGCCGCTCGTCGCGGTGGTGATGGGCGTGATCACGGCCATCTTCGGGGGCGTGCTGCGCGACGTCGTGTGCAACGACATCCCGCGCGTGCTACGCGACCACCGCCCCTATGCGCTGTGCGCGTTCGCCGGCGCCTGGGTACTGGTCGGCCTGCAGGCGCTCTCGCTGGAACCCTGGCCCTGCATGCTCTCGGCGGCCGCGGTCGCCACCGGCCTGCGGGTGCTGGCCGCCCGCCGAGACTGGCGGATTCCCAGTTGGCCGGGTTGAGTACATCCCGCAGACCCTTGCCCTGCGAAGGCCGGTGCTTTTGCCCGAAGGCACCTGATAAGGTCATCGACTCGAGTGCTCGCGCTGTCCTGCCCGGCCTCGCGGGATCCACGGTTCGTCGCGCGGATGCACAGGGCGCGGATCGGGCACCGAGCCTCACAGGCGCATCACCCGTCCAGGCCGCGCACAGGGCACGAAGGGCTCGCCAGAGGCGCCAGGGTCGATCGACATGAGCCTCGAGGCCCAGTCCACGTTGCTCGCGCTGGCCTCGGCACTCGGCTTCGCATCGGCCACGGTTGCCAATCGAGTCGCCCTGCGGCACATGACGACCCTCGCTGGTGCCACGGTGAGCATCCCCGCGGTGACCACCGTTCTATGGCTGCTGGCGCCCTGGTGGTTGCGGGACACCGGCGCGCATCTGGACGCCGTGGCCGTGTTCGCCGCCATCGGCCTCCTGTTCCCGGCCACGGTCACGCTGATGATCTACGAGTCGAACGCCCGGCTCGGTCCGACGACGACCGCCACCGTGTCGAGCACCGCGCCACTGTTCGCCTTCTCCGCCGCCGTGCTGTTCCTGGGCGAGGTGCTGTCCCTGTCGGTGACCGTCGCCACCGTGATGATCGTCGCGGGTATCGCGATGCTGTCGTGGAACGCCCGTCCAATGCCGCGAGGCGGCGCCTCCCGACCCCGCGACCTGCTGCTGCCCACAGGCGCCGCCGTCGTGCGCGGAGCGTCGCAGGTCGCGATGAAGTTCGGCCTCGCGCTCTGGCCGTCCGCCTATGCCGCCACCCTCGTGGGCTATACCGTGTCGACCATGGTCGTGCTTCTCGCCAGTCGCCTGGCCGGTCGCCGCCACCCGCTGAGCTACACGCGACGGGGGATCGTCGCGTTCCTGGTCGTCGGCGCGTTCAACGGGTCGGCGATGTTCCTGATGTACGCGGCACTGGCGCACGGCGAGGTCGTGCGCGTCGCGCCCATCGTCGCCAGCTACCCGCTGCTGACGCTGCTGCTCTCGGCGCTGTTCCTGCGCGAGGAGCGCTTCACGCACCGCCAGTTGGGCGGCATCGCGCTGACGGTGGCGGGTGTCGCGCTCTGCGTACAGCGCTGAGGCCGATACCTCCCTCGGATCGCAGGACTCCCGCCCGGGTCGCACATGCGCACGGTGCCATTTCCAGCGCGGCACGCCTGCGGCATCATCATGGCCCGCCCCCGGCTCGCGCCATGGCCTCCGCACCACTCGAAACCGCCCTCGTCCGCCTGCGCGCCGCACAGGCGGCGCAGTCCGCCCCGACCCTCGACAGTCGTCGGCAGCGTCTGCTCGGACTGCGCCGCTACGTGCTCGCGCACCGCGAACGGTTCTGCGAAGCGATCGGCCGGGACTACGGCCACCGCAGCCGCCACGAGACCCTGCTTTGCGAAGTCGCGCCCGTGCTCGCGGAGATCGACCACGCGCTCGCACACCTGGGGCGGTGGATGCGGCCGCAGCGGCGCGGCATCGACCGGCTGCGTTTCGGGTTCTCGCGCAACGAGGTCATCCCGCAGCCGTTGGGCGTGGTGGGCGTGATCGTGCCCTGGAACTTCCCGATCAACCTCAGCCTCTCGCCGCTGGTGTCCATCCTCGCCGCCGGCAATCGCGCGATGCTCAAGATGAGCGAACGGTCTCCGAGGCTGGCCGCCCTGATTGCCGAGACCCTCCCGAGCGCGCTGCCGGCCGATACGGTCGAGGTGTTCGCCGAGACCGGGACCACCGGCGAGGCGTTCTCGCGACTGCCCCTCGACCACCTGCTGTTCACCGGTTCCACGGCCACCGGCCGGGCAGTGATGGCGGCCGCGGCGGCGAACCTCTGCCCGGTGACGCTCGAGCTGGGCGGGCGGTCACCCGCCCTGGTCTGCGACGACGCGGATCTCCCCGGGGCGGCCGAGCGCATCCTTGATGCGAAGTGCCTGAACGCCGGCCAGATCTGCGTATCGGTCGACCATGCCTGGCTGCCGCGGGCCTCCGTCGCCCCGTTCATCGAGCAGGCCCGCTCGATTGCCGCGCGACGTTACGGCTCCCTCGACAGCCCCGACCTCAGTTCGATCATCGACGCCCGTGCATGGAGGCGGCTGGTCGACTTGCTCGACGACGCGCGCGCGCGCGGCGCTCGCGTTCTGCCCCTACTGCCCGGGGCGCCGATGGACGAGGCGACACACCGGCTCGCCCCCCACCTCGTGGTCGACGCGCCGGCCGACTGCCGACTGCTTCGCGAGGAGATCTTCGGTCCGATCCTGCCGCTCCTGCCCTACGATCGACTGGAGGATGCCGTCTCCGTACTGCGCGAGCCGCCGCGACCGCTCGCCTTCTATCCGTTCACCCGAGACCGCAGCAGACTCGATCGGCTGCTCGCCGAGGTCATGTCGGGGGGCGTGTGCGTGAACGACACGCTGCTGCAGGTCGCCCAGCCCGGCCTCCCGTTCGGCGGCATCGGTACCTCCGGCATGGGGCACTACCACGGCCACGAAGGCTTCCTCGCCTTCTCGAAGCTGCGACCGGTGCATCACGCGTCCCGCCTGTCGGCCCGGAGCCTGCTCTACCCGCCCTTCTCGCGTACCACGGACCGGCTGCTGCGCTTCCTTCTTCGCTAGGTGCCGCGCGAACGGCGAGCGTCTGCGTCCCGCGCCGCGGAAGCGACGGGCCAGGGTCGGCGGAGGCCGACCGTCTCATGTCGCCGCGCGCAGCGCGCCCGCGACGGCCCGCGTCGACAGATAGACGTGGAACTCGACCGTCTGCAGCATGATCATGTCCACGCCGGCCTGCTCGAGCCTGCGCGCGTGGGCGATCTGCCCGTCGATCGAGTCGAACGCGTAACCCGTGTTGGCCAGCACCACCTTGCCGCGACCGTTGGCAGCGGTACAGGCCCGCTCCACCGCCCCCAGGACCTCGGGGTGCAGGTAATCGAGCGGGTGGCCCAGCACCTCGGCCAGATCGCTGCAGCCCATGAACACGCCGGAGATGCCTTCGAGGTCGAGGATCGCCTCGAGTTCATTCAGGGCGCCCCGCGACTCGACCAGCGGCAGCAGCAGGCGCGTGTTCGCAGCGGCCTCGAGCACGCGCGCGCGCTCCGGAGCATCGGTGATCGGCCCCGTGCCGTGGGGATCGCCCGCCAGATGCGCGAGCGCCCGCGCATCCTCGGCCGAAGCCACCGACCAGACCAGCCCCTCGACCCCGCAGGACAGCGCACGCTGCGCGTCGACGGCAAACCGTCGGTCCGCCCGTGCGCTGCCGCTGGTCCACGGATCGGCAGGCAATCGGACCATCGGGTAGACCCCGTGGGCGCGTGCCTTCCAGCACACGTGCGACAGCTCGGTCCAGTCGACGCCGGAATGCATCATGTCGACGATCAGGAAATCGAGCCCCGCACTGGCGAGGTGGCCCACCAGGTTGACCCCACCCTTGGCCATGGTCCCCAGCGCGCGTCGTCGCGCGCGCAGGTGGTCGATCAGGCGATACCCCGTGCTGTCGCTCATGCTCCCCACGCTCCCGCGTTATCCGGTCCTCATCATATCGGTGCTGCGCATGCCCTCGAACCGGTCAATGGACGGTACACCGCTCGGACGGACTGGCACCGCGCGCGAGACCGGTTCCCGTCGACCCACCGATGATGAGCATGCCCGACGCGGGGACGGCCCCGGTCGAGCGCCTCGCGCCATTGGAGGGCACTCCCCCGGGCGGAGCAAGGGGCGCACGCCGATGGCATGATGCGCCGGAGGAGATCCTGATGACCCGTCGCCGACCCACCGCGGCCCTCGCCGCTGCCCTGATCAGTACAGCCCTCGCCCTGGCATCGAGCGCCGGTGCGCTCGCCCAGTCGGCCTTCGAACGCTCGCTCTCGAGCCTCGGGGTCGACTTCCACGTGCGCTGCGCGAATGCCGGGTCCCTCAATACGCTGCACATCGAACTGCGGGGACGCGCGACGCACGCGATCTCGCTCGAGGTCGATGGAGTGGTCACCGGAGCCGAGGTCGCCGACCTGGATCGCGACGGGCAACCCGAGTTGTACGTGTACGTGGCCAGCGCGGGCAGCGGCAGCTACGGAACCATGATCGGCGTGACGCTCGGTTCGGACAGGCGGCTGGTCCGGCTGCGGCTGGAGGACATCGAGCCCGAGTCGCCCCTGCTCCGCGGCTACCAGGGACGCGACCGCTTCGAGGTCGCACCCGACGCGCTGCTGCGACGCTTCCCGGTCTATCGCCCCGGCGATCCGAATGCCGCGCCGGGCGGCGGCGAACGCACGGTCCGATACCGACTTGGGCCGGCTCCCGGCAGCGAGCGCGTGCTCCGGGTCGATCGCAGGGGCTGATGGGTCGCGCGCGCCTTCGAATCCCGACCGGGAGGCGACCCCGGTGAACCCCGACCGCGCGTCTGCGTCACCGCAGTCCCCCGGCACGCTGGTCGTGCTCGTATGCGTAGCCCAGGTGTTCGTGCAGATCGGCGCGTTCTTCTGGCCGGCCCTCCTGCCGGACATGATGTCGCGCTGGGCGCTGTCCAACACCGAGGCGGGGTGGATCACCGCCGCGTTCTACGGTGCCTACATGCTGGCCGTACCCGTGCTGGTCACCCTCACCGACCGGGTCGATCCGCGGCGGGTCTATCTGTGCGGCGTCGCCTGCACGGTGCTGGCCCACGGACTGTTCGCGTTGCTGGCCGACGGTTTCTGGTCCGCCCTGCTGCTGCGGGCACTGGCAGGCGTCGGCTGGGCGGGCACCTACATGACCGGACTCAAGCTGCTCGCCGACCGCATCGAGCCTCGTCGAATGTCGCGCGCGGTCACCGGCCATGTCGCCTCGATCGGTGTCTCCGGCGCAGCCTCCTACACGGTGGCAGCCCTGATCGACGGCCTCACCGGATGGCGTGCGGCCTTCGCGCTGGCGGCGGGCTCGGCGGCGATCGCCTGGGCGATCGTCGTGCTTCGCGTACCGGCCGCTCGCCGTCCACCGGCCGCACCCGCCACGTCCTCGCAGCCCGCGCTGTTCGACTTCCGGCCCGTATTCGCCAACCGCTCGGCGATGGCCTACGGCGTGGCCTACGCCGTCCATACCCTCGAGATGAACGCCCTGCGCGGCTGGGGCGTCGCATTCCTCGGATACGTGGCGGCGAGCACGGGCGGCGGCAGCGCCGTGCTCTCACCGCCCGTGGTGCTGACGCTGCTCTCGCTGCTGGGCACGTTCGCGAGCGTGGTCGGCAACGAGGCTTCGATCCGTATCGGACGCCGCCGCCTGATCACGATCGCGATGCTCGGCTCGACGCTGCTCGCCTCCCTGATCGGCTACCTCGGCAGCGGGTCCTACTGGATCGCCACCGGCCTGCTGCTCGCCTGGGGCATGGTCACGTGGCTCGACTCCTCGTCGCTCACCGCCGGGGCCGCAGGCACCGCCGACCCGGCGCGCCGCGGAGCCACCCTGGCCGTGCACTCCTCGCTGGGCTACGGGGGCGGTTTCCTCGGGCCGCTGATCGTCGGACTGATGCTCGATGCGGCCGGTGGCATGTCGCCCATCGGCTGGACGGTCGCGTTCGGATCCATCGCCTTGCTGATGGTCGCCGCGCTGATCACCTTTCGCGTGATGCGCCCCCGAGAACTGGAGGGCGACGGATCGTCGACCGACGTTTCGCGATAACCCGCTCGCGCCCCCCGGCAGGATGCGCCGGACTCGGGCCCGGCATGGCCGTCTCGCTGCGGGCACTGCCCGGCGGCAACACCGGTCCCGACCGACAGGACCCTCAGCGCGGATGCGATACCGTCCGCAACTCGAGGTCGACCCGGGACACCCCCGGACCGACCCCGACAGGATTGAACCGATCGGTGACGTGCAGGAGGCGCGAACCCTCGGTGATCCGCGCTCGCACCGACAAGCGTGCGTGGGCCGGCACGGACGTGGGCGCGTAATCGATGG
>CAIKXV010000122.1 GCA_903831455.1 uncultured Pseudomonadota bacterium
CGTACAGGTCGACGTCGACGGTGTCCGCCGACGCGCCGGAATAGTCGGGCCACACCTCGCGCTGGACGAAGCGGACCCGGTACAGGTAGCGGCGCGGCTCGCCGCTGCGCCCGTAGGCGAGTTCCTCGGGGTTGCGGAAGGTGCCGACCACGCGCTCGATCACGCCGGTGCAGCCGCGGACGTAGTACGGCGTCCGGATGTGGCCCGGCACGTCCACCCGCAGCACGTGGACCCTGTCTCCGGGCGCGTAGCGCGGGGCGAGCGCGCCGGCGCAGGCCACGGGGTCGGTCACGGTGGTCGCGCTCATCTCGGGGCGCTCCGATGCGGGCGGCCGGAGATGCCAGCGGGCCGGGCCGCGTGGCACGCAGGATCCGCCGAGGCCGGCTCGACTGCAGGCCCCGCGAAGCCGCGTCGCGGGGCGGGTTCGACGGGCGGCTCGACACCGCGCGGGGGGCGGGCAGGGCTCCTCATGGCAGCACGTCCTTGCGCTGTTCGATATCGGCCACGCGCGCCGCGAGTTCCTCGATGCTGACGATGCCCTTGAGCACGAGGTTGCTGCTGATGGACTGGATGCGGCGCTGGGCATAGCCCGCGCCGTGGTAGACCTCCGCGCCGACCGACTCCAGGCCGCGACGGTTCTCGTCCACGCGCAGGATGCCCTTTTGCGAGAGCAGCAGGAGGATCGCCTCCACCCGCTTCTCCCAGAGCATCATGTCGTGCTCCTCGCGCGGGATCGGTCCGGCAGGTTCCCCGCCGATGTCGTGATAGCCCTTCATGCTCGACTCCTGTCTGCGCCGGGACGGCGCCCGGCAGGGCGCTCCGCCGCTGCCCATCGCGCCCGCCGGCGTCGCGCTGGCGCGGCGGCCCGCCGCTGGCGTGGGTGCCTATTCTGCCCGACCGTGAACCGGCCCGGTGTGATCACGGCGTCCGGGCGTGGCCTGTGCAGTCGTGCCGGCACTTGCCACGGATGCCGGGGCTGGTGATCATCCGAGGGCAGGTGGGCTGCGGGAGGAGTGGCGACCTGCTCGTCCCCGGCGAATCCGTGCCGGCGGCGAGCGAGCCCCGTTCCCCGGCCACGCCCCACGGCCCGATGCGCCCCGCGTGCGCGGCGTCCGCATGCATCCGATCGATCGCGACGGGCGCCTCCCGCGCCTGCCGAACCCTTGCCCGAGGATCATTCCATGTCCGCTACTCCCGTTCGTCACGCCCCGCGCGTCGCCGCCTGCGCGGCTCTCGCCGGCGTCTTCGCGGCGCTGCCCGTGGCCGCGCAGGACTTTCCCCAGCGGCCGCTGCGCGTGATGGTGGGCTTCTCCGCCGGCAGCGTGGTGGACGTGTCCGCGCGGGTCATCTCCGAGCGCCTGTCCGAAGCGCTCAAGCAGACGATCGTCGTCGACAACCGGCCCAGCGCCGGGGGCATCATCGCCGGCGAGATGGTCGCGCGGGCCACGCCTGACGGGCACACGCTCCTCTCGGTCTCCGCCTCCCACGCGATCGGGCCGGCGGTCACGGCCAAGCTGCCCTACAACGTCGTGAAGGACTTCGCCGGCATCACCACCACGGTCAACGTGGCCTCGGTGCTGGTCACCAGCGCGGCCAACGGGCCGAAGACGGTGAAGGAACTCATCGCGCTCGCGCGCGCCAAGCCCGGATCGCTCAACTTCTCCTCCGGCGGCATCGCGTCCTCCACCCACTTCGTCGCCGAACTCTTCAACAGCATGGCGGGCATCCAGGCCACGCATGTGCCGTTCAAGGGTATTCCCGAGGCACTCACGGCGGTGGCCTCGGGCACGGTCAACTACACCATGACCCCGATGCCCAATGCGCTGCCGCAGGTGTCGGGGGGCAAGGTGCAGGCGCTGGGCGTGACCGTCGAGAAACGCGTGTCGCAGTTGCCCGAGGTGCCGACGATCTCCGAGGCGGGGCTCGCCGGCTTCCGTTACGACACCTGGTTCGGCCTGCTCGCCCCCGCGGCCACGCCGCGTCCGATCGTCGACCGGCTCAACCGCGAGGTGGTGGGTGTGCTCAACCAGCCGGCGGTTCGCGAGCGTTTCCGTGGACTCGGTGCCGATCCGATCCCGATGCCGGCCGCCGACTTCGATCGCTTCGTCGCACAGCAGGTCGATCGCTTCATGAAGCTCGCGAAGCAGGCGAACATCACGCCCGAGTAGGCACCCGCCCCCGGCCACCGGCCCAGCGCTGCCCGCGACCGCGTCCGCCTGCCCCGCGATGTTGCGGATCGGGGTCGATCTCGGTGGCACGAAGATCGAGGCGATCGCGCTCGACGCGGCGGGCGTCGAGCGCGGTCGCGTCCGCCAGCCCACCCCGCAGGGTGATTACGAAGCCACCCTCGGGGTGATCGCCGGGCTGGTCGTCGAACTCGAAGGCCGCGGCGGCGATCGGGCGGCACCCGAAGCCCGGGTGGGCATCGGCATGCCCGGGTCGTTCTCGCCGGCGGACGGCCGCGTGCGCAACGCGAACTCCACCTGCCTCAACGGCCGGCCTCTGCGCGAGGACCTGGCCGCGCGCCTGCCGCGCCCCTTGCGCTTCGCCAACGACGCGAATTGCTTCGCGCTGTCCGAGGCGACCGATGGCAGCGGGGCCGGGGCCGCGGTGGTGTTCGGGGTGATCCTCGGCACCGGCGTGGGGGCGGGGATCGCGATCGACGGGCGCGTGCTGCAGGGGGCCAATGCGATCGCCGGGGAGTGGGGCCACAACCCGCTGGCCGGCCCCGGGCTCCTCGAGGTCGGCGATGCCGCCCCCCTGTGCTATTGCGGTCGCCGCGGCTGCGTGGAGACCTGGCTGTCGGGTCCGGGCATGGCCGCGGATCATCGGCGCGTCACCGGGGCGCTGCTCGACGCACCGGCGATCGCGCAGCGTGCACGGGCCGGCGAGGCGGACGCTACGGCCACGCTCGCCCGCTACCTCGACCGCGCCGCCCGCGCGCTCGCCGGTGTGATCAACCTGCTCGATCCCGACGTCATCGTTCTCGGTGGCGGTGTGTCGGAGATCGACGCGCTCTACGCGGGCATTCCCGAGCGCTGGGGGCCGCACGTGTTCTCCGACACGATCGCCACGCGCCTGCTGCGCAGCCGTCACGGGCCGTCTTCGGGCGTGCGCGGCGCGGCGTGGCTGTGGCCTGCCGCGGACGCGGGCGGCTGAGGCCGCGCGCGCGTGGGAACGCCTGCGGTGCGGTGCCGATCGTCCCCGCACGAAGGCGCGTCGTCCTGGAGGACCCCCGGTGTTGCGCGTGGGCGCGCCCGGCGTCGACGGCAAACCGTCCGGGCGGCCCTCCGATCCGCCCGTGCGCCGCCAGCCGACTCGGCCGCGAGTGCCCCGGGCGTGCAGGGCGATTCAGTCGGCCTTCGCCCCGGTGTCGCGCACCAGCGTGCGGTAGCGCTCGCGCTCGGCGCGAACGAACGCGGCAAAGGCCTGCGGCCCCAGTGGCTCGGTGTCGCTGCCGAAGCCGGCCATCCGCTCGCGCACGCCCGGCTGCACCAGGATGCCGGCGACGAGCGAGTGCAGTCGCGCAACGCGAGGCGCGGGGACGCCCGCGGGCACGAACACGCCGAACCAGGTCGTGATGTCGAAGCCTGGCTGGCCGGCTTCCGCCATGGTCGGCACCTCCGGCAGGAAGCGGCTGCGCGCGGGCGAGGTGACGGCCAGCGCGGCGACGCGACCGGCCTTCACCTGCGGCAGCGCCGAGGCCAGGTTGTCGAACATGAAGGGCACCCGCCCGGCGACGAGATCGGCCATCGCGGGCGCCGCGCCCTTGTAGGGCACGTGGACGAGTTCCGCGCGGGCGCGCTGGGCGAGCAGCGCGCCGGCCAGGTGGCCGCCGCTGCCGCCGCCTCCCGATCCGTAGGCAAGCTGCCCGGGCTTCGCGCGGGCGAGTGCCACCAGTTGCGCGACCGAGTCGATCCGCAGGGACGGGTGCACCACCAGCACGTTGGGCACGCGCGCAACCAGCGTGACCGGCGCGAAGTCGCGCTCGGCATCGTAGCCCACGTCCGGGTAGAGGAACGGGTTGACCGCATGGGTGGAGAGCGCGCCCATCAGCAGGGTGTGCCCATCCGGGGCCGCGCGGGCGGCCAGCGCGGCGCCCGTGCTGCCGCCCGCGCCCGGCCGGTTGTCCACGAGCACGGGCTGCTGCAACTCCGCGCCCAGCGGCTGGGCGATGAGGCGTGCGCTGACATCGAGCGGGCCACCCGGCGCGAAGGGGACGATGAAGCGCAGCGGCCGCTGCGGCCACGGGGCAGGCTGGGCGCTTGCCGTGCGGGCATCCACCCAACCGGACAGCGCGATCGCCAGGGCGGGCGCGAGGGCGAGCCGCGCGCGGCGGGCGTCCCGCGGCGCAAGCCGTCGCGAGGCCTGCGGGCCAGGGGCCGGAGGTGCGTGGAGATCGGGATCGCCGTGCATCGGTCGCGCGGGATCGGTCGCGCGCAGGCTCACTCGCTCACCTTGATGCCCGCCTGCCGGATCAGCTTCGACCATCGATCCATCTCCTCGCCGATGAAGCGGCTGAACGCTTCGGGCGTGCTGGCCACGGTCTCCAGGCCCGCCTCGCCGTAGCGGGCGAGCAGTGCCGGGCTCGCCAGCGCCTTGACGGCGGTGGCGTTCATCTCCTTCAGTTGCGCCCGAGGCAGCTTCGCGGGCGCGAACAGTCCGTACCAGGTGACCGACTCGAACCCGGGCATGCCAGCCTCGTTGAAGGTGGGGGTATCGGGCAGCGCTGTCGAGCGCCGGAGCGAGCCGTTGGCGACTGCCCGCAGCTTGCCGCTCTTCACGTGCGGCAGCACCGTCGGGATGCTGGTGATCGTCATCTGCAGCGTGCCGCTCAGCAGGTCGACGATCATCGGGGCGGTGCCCTTGTACGGCACGTGCAGCGCATTCACGCCGGCGGTGTGGGCGAACATCTCGAACGCGAGGTGCGTCGAACTGCCCTGCCCGACCGAGCCGTAGTTGAGCTTGCCCGGCTGCGCACGCAGCAGCGCAAGCAGGTCCTTCAGCGAGGTGGCCGGCACCTGCGCGTTCGTGATCAGGAAGAACGGGCTGTTCACCATCTGCGTGATCGGCGTGAAGTCCTTCAGGGGGTGGTACTTCACGGCCGGGTTGAGCAGCGGCGAGGCGACCATTCCCGAGTGCGTGCCGGTGAGCAGCGTGTAGCCGTCGGGCGGCGCGGCACGGACGATTTCGCTGCCGATCGAACCCCCGCCGCCCGGGCGCGGATCGACGACCACCGACTGGCCCCACAGTCGGGTCAGTTCCTCGGCGATGCCGCGGGTGACGAAATCGACGGGTCCGCCGGCGGGGAAGGTGTGCACGAGTCGCACCGACTTCACGGGGAAGGGCGGCGTCTGCGCGTGCGCCGCCGGCAGGAGCGCGCCCGCCAGCGCCGCGAGGCATAGCGTGTGGAGCGCGGCCGTGATCGGATGCGAGCGGGGGGATTGGGGCATCGGGTGTCCTCCGGAGGGCGCGCCAGGGTCGTCGGCCCGGCCGCCTGTGCGGCGATCCTGCCTGAATTCGCCGGCGTTGCGCTCGGTGTCGACGGTGCAGGCTTCGCGCGGGCGTCCGCCGGATGCCTGCGCCGGCGGGACCGGCGCGTACCCCGGGAATGCGGCGGACTCCCGGGCGGCGAGCACCGTGGAGAGCCTACCATCGGTGCCGGAGGCTGCGCGCGAGGAGATCGCGCCGACCCGCAGGTCGTCGCGCGCGACACGAGGCTTGCCCTGCCGCACGCCCGCGGGGCGCATCGTCCGGCAGGGTCGACGTCGGTGGCTCCGAGCACGAGACCTCTATCGTCCGGGCACGCCCTTCGTGCCCCGGGCCGCGGCGTTGCCGCCTCCCGACCCGGTGCGTTATCGTCGCACGCCCCGCGCGAGCAACCCGCGCGCCTGGAGCCGGACGCCGTCCGCCCTCCCCGATCCCGCCAGCGAGCCTCCGGTGAACGAACCCGCCTCCCCCGACCTGCTGCAGCCGTTGCTCGCCCCAAGGGCGATCGCGATCCTCGGTGCCTCGGCCGATCCCGAGAAGCTCAACGGCCGTACCGTGCGCGCACTGGTCGACAAGGGCTATGCCGGCGGCATCTACCCGGTCAACCCGAAGTACGAGCGCATCGGCGAGCTGCGCTGCTACCCGGACGTGGCCTCGTTGCCCGACGGCGTGGACCTGGCGATCGTCGCCACGCCGGCGGCGATCGTCGCCGACACCCTGCGCGAGCTGGCTGCGCGCGGGGTGCGCGCGGCGGTGGTGTTCAGTTCCGGCTTCTCCGAGACGGGCGAGGCCGGTGCCGCGCGCGAGCGCGAGGTGCGCCGCGCGATCGACGAGACCGGCATTCGCGTGCTCGGGCCGAACTGCCTGGGCTTCATCAACGCCGCCCGCAACGTGATGGGCACCTTCAGCCAGTTCGCCTCCGGACCGACGCCGCCGGGGCCGGCGGCGTTCGTCACCCAGTCCGGCGCGCTGGGCACGGCCACCAACAGCACCGCGAGGCGCCGGCATTTCAGCTTCGGCTACTTCATCAACACGGGCAACGAGGTCGATGTCGAGTGGTCGGAGGCCATGCGCGCGGTGCTGGAAGACCCCGCGATCCGCGTCGGCTCGGGCTACATCGAAGGCCTGCGCAACGGCGAGCGCTTCGTGGAGACCGCACGCCATGCGCTCGACATCGGCAAGCCCCTGGTGGCGATCAAGGTCGGCCGCAGCGCGGCCGGTGCGCGTGCGGCCGCTTCGCATACCGGCGCACTGGCTGGCGCCGACGCGGTCTTCGACGGCGTCGCGCGCCAGTTCGGCGTGCAGCGGGTGCGCAACGAGGAGCAGCTGCTCGACATGGTCGAGGTGCTCGCCTGCTGTCCCGAGGCGAAGGGCAACGGGCTGGCGGTCATCACGCGCTCCGGTGGCGCGGGCGTGATCATGGCCGATCGCGCGGGCGAACTCGGCCTGGAGATGGCGAACTTCACCGACGAGACACGCGCGCGGCTCAAGGAGGTGGTGCCGGTGTTCGGCTCGACCGGCAACCCGGTCGATGTCACCGCGCAGGGGCTGGTCGACCCGACGCTCATCCAGCGCAGCATCGAGATCGTGATGGAAGATCCGGGCGTGCATGCGGTGATCATCTGGCTGTCGCTCACCGAGAAGCTGTGGAAGATGAACGTCGACATCTTCAAGGCCGTGCGCGCGAAGTACGACAAGCCGCTGATCGTGTGCTGGGTGAGCATCCCCGAGCCGGCGCTGCTCGCGTTGCGCGAGGCACAGATCCCGGTGATCCGCAGCGCCGAGCCCGCCGTCGATGCGCTGGCCGGGCTGGTGGCGTTCAGCCGCGCGCGCCGCGAGTGGATGGCCGACCGGCCGGTGCGCGAGGCGAGCGCGCTGCCCGCACTGCCCGCGCTCGCGGCGATCGCAGCCGGGGCCCCGCGCGCGCTGGGCACGATCGCGGCCGCGGAACTGCTCGCGCAGGCGGGCATCGCCACCGCCCCGGTGCGGCTCGCGCGCACCGCGGACGAGGCGGTGGAGCACGCGCGGGCGCTGGGTTTCCCGGTGGCGATGAAGATCGAATCGCCGGAGATCCTGCACAAGACCGAGGTGCGCGGGGTCAAGCTCGCGCTCGCCGACGAGACGGCGGTGCGCGAGGCCTGGACGGTGATCCACGGCAACGTGCGTCGCCACCGCCCCGAGGCGTCGATCGACGGCGTCATCGTGCAGAAGATGATCGTCGGGGAAGCCGAATTCGTGCTCGGGGTCAGCCGTGATCCGGCCTTCGGGCCGGTGGTGATGGCCGGTATCGGCGGGGTGCTGGTGGAGGTCATCAAGGACGTGAGCTTCCGGCGCGCGCCGGTCACGCCGACGCAGGCGGCCCGGATGCTCGACGAACTGCGCGGGCGTGCGCTGCTCGACGGCGTGCGCGGCGGGCCGCCGGTGGCGCGCGGGAAACTGATCGAACTCATCTGCGCGGTGTCGCGGTTCGCGGCGGCCGCAGGGCCGCGACTGCGCGAACTCGACCTGAACCCGATCATGCTCTCGACCACCGACGCGATCGCCGTCGACTGGCTGGTGGTGATCGAGTAGCCGGTTGCCGGCGCGCACCTCCGCCCGGGCCCGTGCGCCGCACGCACCGCTGCGGGCGACCAGCCTCCTGCACTGCCGGTCGCGCGAGGCCGTCGCAGGGCCGTGATCGGACGGCCGACGGGAGGCGGACTTCCCGATCGGGTGGTGGCCTGCGTCTTGCCGGGGCGCAGGCCGGGAGCCCGCGCCACGTGTCGCGGTGGCCCGGGCGTCCGCGCCCTTCGGCGCGGTGGCGAGGTGATCCGCGCCGAGGGGCGCGGATCAGGGCGTCAGCGTGATGCCGGCCGACTTGCCGATCCGCTCGTAGGTCTCGACCTGCTCGCGCACGAAGCGTTCGGTCTCGGCCGCGGACAGGATTCGGGGCACCGAGCCGATCTTCTCGGTGGCGCGGATCCAGTCCGGGTCCTTCGCGACCTGGGCGAGCACGCCGGCCCAGAAGGCCTGCAGTTCCCGCGACATGCCGGGCGGGCCCATCAGGGCGCTCCAGCCGACGATGCGCTCCATCGCTTCGGCACCGCTCTCGCGCGCGGTAGGCACGTCGGGGATGTCGCGGTACCGCTCGGGCAGCGTCACCATCAGCGCGCGCACCTTGCCGGCCTGGATCTGCGGGTTGGCCGGGCCGAGGTTGCCGCAGCCGAAGTCCACCTGCCCGGACAGGATCGCGACCACCGCATCGCCTCCGCCCTTGAACGGCACCTGCACCGCGGCATCACGGCCGAGCTTGAAGGCGTCGAACATCATCTGCGGCCCCATCTCGTGGATGGTGCCGAAGCCGGCGGTGCTGTAGGTGAGCTTGCCGGGGCGGCTGCGGATGGCCGCCACGAGATCCTGGAAGCTGCGGATCGGCGAGTCGGCGCGCACCATGCAGACGTAGGGATTGAGTTCGAGCAGGCCGAGGAAGGTGTAGTCGTTCCAGCGGTAGCCGAGCTTGCTCGCGAGCGCGGGCAGCACCGCCGCGGAGCCCACTCGCCCCAGCAGGAGGGTGTAGCCGTCGGGTGTTCCCCGCGCGACCGCCTCGGAGCCGATCGCGCCGCTCGCCCCGGTCCGGTTGACCACCACGGCCGGCTGGCCGTTGAGGTAGCGGGGCAGCACCGAGGCCAGCGCGCGCGCGGCGAGGTCGGCGTCACCGCCGGCGGAGAAGGGCGCGATGATCTGGACCGGCTTGACGGGATAGGACTGGGCGGCCGGCTCGCCGGCGACACCCAGCAGCAGCGGGGCCGCGAGCAGCGCCTGCAGCCAGCCGCGGCGGGCGTGGCGCGCCGCGGCGATGCCGGACCCGGCGTGCGGGTGGGCACCCCCCGCGTGCCCGAGGCCCGGGGACGCGCTCGCCGTACCCGGGCGGGCGCGTGTCCGCGAGCCGGCCATCGCGGGAACGGGGTGCGCGTGCGGTCGGGGAGTGGCGTCCTTCGCGCCGGGTCGCGAGCAGGGTTCGAGGGCGGTGATTGCCGCGCGGAGGTGCATGCGCGGCTCCAGACATGA
>CAIKXV010000123.1 GCA_903831455.1 uncultured Pseudomonadota bacterium
GATCTCCGAGCGCTTCAACACCCAGATCCGCGGCCTGAACATGGCGGCCCGCAACGCCCAGGACGCGATCTCGCTGTCGCAGACCGCCGAAGGCGCGCTGGCCTCGGTCACCTCCAACCTGCAGCGGATGCGCGAGCTGGCCGTGCAGTCGGCCAACGGCACCAACACCTCGAGCGAGCGCGACTCCCTCCAGCTTGAATTCGGCCAGTTGCGCAGCGAGATCAACCGGATCGCCGAGCAGACCTCGTTCGCCGGCAAGAAGCTGCTCGACGGCTCGTTCAGCAACGTGGCCTTCCAGATCGGCTCGAACGCGGGCGAGACCCTGACCATCGACAGCATCGCCAACGCCAACGCGTCCTCACTGGGCAGCTACAGCGCGGCCTCGGTCACGGGCGCTGCCGCCACGGCGTTCACTGCGATCACCGCGGGGCACCTGACGATCGATGGCCCGACCAGCGGCTCGGCCGTGAGCGTGGGCGCGATCGCGGCGGCGAGCAACGCGACCGAGCGGGCCAGCCAGATCCGTGATGCGATCAACTCCGTGGCATCGCAGACCGGGGTGTATGCGGTGAACGACACCAACACCACGGTCACGCTGCGTTCGACTGGCGACATCACGATCGCGCACGCTGGCGCCTCGTCGACGGCTGCGATCACCGGTCTGACCGCGGCTACGACGACGGCGACCACGACCACCGGCTTCGCGTCGAACAGCATCGCCACCTCTGCGGGTGCGACCGATGCGATCAACGCGATGGACGGTGCGCTGTCGGCAGTCGCCTCCGCCCGCGCGACGCTGGGCGCGGTGCAGACCCGGTTCGAGGCGCTGGTGTCGAACCTGAACACCAACGCGGAGAACCTGACCGCCTCGCGTTCGCGGGTGCTGGACGCCGACTTCGCCCAGGAGACCGCGCGCCTCACCCGCACGCAGATCCTGCAGCAGGCCGGTACCGCGATGCTGGCGCAGGCCAACGCGCTGCCCAACAACGTGCTGTCGCTGCTTCGGTAATCGGCGGGGGCGGGCCGCGATCGCGACCCGCCCTGAGCCGTCCTCCGGCCGGACCGAGCGTCCGGTCGGGTTCACGCTCCGGAAGGAGATCGACCCATGGTGATCCAGAGCCCCCAGGCGGTCAGTACCACCACCGCCGCGCGCCCCGACGTCGCATTGGCCCAGCGCGCCGTGTCCTCCCCCGATCCGCAGTCCGCGCCCTCGCAGGTGGCCGCGCCGGCGCAGCCCGAGCCGCAGGCGCAGCCTTCGCCCGAGCAGGTGCGCGAAGCAGTGTCGACGACGAACGAGGTGGTGAAGGCGGTGCAGAGCCGCCTGCAGTTCGTGGCCGACGACAGCAGCGGCCAGATGGTCGTGCGCGTGATGGATTCGGAAAGCAACGAGGTGATCCGGCAGATTCCCTCCGAGGAGATGCTGGCCATCTCCCAGGCCATCGAGCGGATGCAGGGCCTGCTGGTCCAGGGCGAGGCCTGAGCCGCGGCCGCCGGCCGTTTCCCGGTCGCCCGCCTGGCGGGTGCGATTCCTCGTCGTCCACCCCGGCCCGGCCTAAAGCCCGGCGGGGCGCTGCCGTTATTGGAGCGAACACAGCGGAGGAAGCATGGCGATCAACGCGGCCGGCGTCGGCTCGAACCTGGATGTGAACGGGCTGGTGTCCCAGTTGATGTCGGCCGAGCGGGCGCCACTCGCCAAGCTCGACACCCGGGAGACCGGCATCAAGGCCAAGTTGTCGGCCTTCGGCGTGATCCGCAGCTTCCTCGGCACCTTCCAGACCGCGATGTCCGGCCTCGCCGCGCCGAACCGGTTCACCGGCGCCACCGCCACCTCTTCGGCCGCGGACGCGCTGGGGGCCTCGGCCGCATCCGGGACCGCGCCCGGTACCTATCGGGTCGAGACCACCCGGCTCGCGCAGGCCCCCTCGCTGGTGGCAGGAGGGCAGGCGAGCGCCACGGCGGCCATCGGCGCGGGGACGATCAGCATCGACTTCGGAACGATCTCGGGCGGCAGCCTGGACGAGACCATCGGCACCTATTCGGGCGCCACGTTCACCGCTTCGGGTACCGGCACGCGCACGGTCACCGTGGCCGCGGGCGCGACCTCGCTCAACGACATCCGCGATGCGATCAACGCGGCCAACGTGGGCGTGCGCGCGAGCGTGATCAACGACGGCGGCGCATCGCCGTGGCGGCTGGTGCTCGACGGGCGGGACACCGGCGCCTCGCGTGCGCTGAAGATCTCGGTCAGTGGCGATGCGTCGCTGCAGTCGCTGCTGTCGAACGACCCCGCCGGCACGCAGAACCTGCGGCAGACCTCGGCCGCTCGCGACGCCGAGCTGAAGATCAACGGCATCACGGTGACACGGCCGACCAACACGGTCGCCGACGCGGTGCCGGGCCTGACCCTCAACCTGCTGAAGACCACCACCGGCAGTCCGGCGACCGTGACGGTGGCGCGCGACACCGCCGCGGCGAAGAGCGCCGCGGAGAGCTTCGTCAAGGGCTTCAACGACGTGATGCGGCCGATCAACGACTTCGGCAACTACGACGCGACCACCCGGAAAGCCGGGGCGCTGTACGGCGACCCGGCGGTACGCGCACTGCAGTCGCAGCTGCGCGCGACGCTCAACCGGCCGCTCGACCCCAGTTCCAGCGAGTTCCGCACCCTGGCCGACATCGGCATCACCACGCAGCGTGATGGAACGCTCGCCCTGAACGCCGCCCGCTTCGATCGGGCGATGGCGGCCGACCCTGCCGCGGTGGCGGCCCTGTTCGGCGTGGTGGGGCGCCCGACCGACAGCCAGGTGCAGTACGTCGGGGCGGCCGACGAGGCGGCTGCGGGAACCTTCGCCGTCTCGGTGAGCCAGTTGGCCACCCGGGGGACGCTGGCCGGCGCAGGCGCCGCGGGCCTCGTCATCACCGAGGGTGTCAACGACACGCTCTCGCTGCGCGTCGACCAGCTGGAGGTCGGCGTCACGCTGACGGCCGGCACCTATGCCTCGGCCGACGCGCTCGCCCTCGAACTCCAGTCCCGGCTGAACGGCTCGACCGTGCTGTCGGGCGCGAGCCGATCGGTCCAGGTGGCCGCCAGCGGCGGCGTGCTCACGCTCACCTCGGACACCTACGGTTCCAGCTCCGCGGTGCAAGCCGTCGGCGGAAACGCGGCGGCCACGCTGTTCGCAGGCACGCCCGTCGAGACGGCAGGCCAGAACGCCGCCGGCAGCATCGGGGGCCTCGAGGCCACCGGTGCAGGCCAGGAGCTCCGGTCGGGCGATGGCCTGCGGCTTCGGGTCACCGGTGGGGCACCCGGTGCGCGCGGCAGTGTCGATTTCTCGAGAGGCCTCGCCAGCCAGCTCGCGCTGCTGGCGAAGGCGCAGCTCGACGGCACCGCGATGCTCAAGAGCCGGACCGACAGCCTCGACGCCAGCGTCAAGTCGCTGGGCACCGAGCGCGAGGCGGTCACCCGCAGGCTCGAGGGCGTGGAGAAGCGCCTGCGCGCGCAGTTCATCGCGCTCGACGCGATGGTGACCCGGATGCGCTCGACCAGCGATTTCCTCGGCCGCCAGCTCTCCAGCCTCGGCTGACGCGTACCGCTGCCGGTGCCCTACAGTTTTCCGGCCTGCGTGCCGATCTAAGCGGTGCAGGTCGGCGGTACGGCGAGGGTGGCAGGTGCAGGCGACTCGCGCCCCGTTCCCGCCGGCCATAGCGTCCGCAGCCCGCTTGCAGAGGATACCGACACGATGTTCGCCAACCCGTTCCAGGCCTCCAGAGCCTACGCGTCCACCGCGCTGGAATCGATGATCGCCGATGCCAGTCCCGCGCGCCTGACCCTGATGCTGCACGACGGGTTGCTCGAGGCGATCCACCGTGCGCGCCTGGGCATGCTGTCGGGCGACATGGCCGGCAAGGGCGAGGCGGTCGGCAAGGCGCTGGCCATCCTCGGCGATGGCCTTGCGCCGACGCTCGATCGCGAGCGCGGCGGCGACATCGCGGCCAACCTCGGGGCGCTCTACGAGTACATGGTGGCCCGCCTGTCGCTTGCCAGCCTGCGCAACGACGTCGAGGCGCTCGACGCCGTGGGCACGCTGGTACGGGAGCTGCGCGAGGGCTGGAGCGAACTGTGCGCCCGCGAGTCGGAGCAGGCCTCGGAGAGGGCGCTCGCGGCGCGCGCGGCGGCGACCGGCGCCCGGCTGGGCGCGGTCTGAGCCCGGGTCGCGAACGGTTCGCCGCCCGCATGGGGACCCTCGACGACTACCAGGAGGCGCTGCGCCTGTCCGAGGAGATGCTGGCCTGTGCCCGCGAATCGCGCTGGGACGACCTGGTGGCGGCGGAACAGGCGCGCGCGGGCGTCCTCGATCGCCTGCGGGAACTCGAGGGCCGGCCGGAGACGGATCGGGTTCTGCGGTCGCACAAGCGCGAGGCGCTCGCGCGGATGCTGGCCTGCGACGAGGAGGTGTCCACGCTCGCCCAGGACTGGATGCGCGAACTGCGCGCGGTGCTCGATGCCGAGCAGAATCGCGACCGGTTGCAGCGGGCCTACGGCCAGCGGTAGGACCGATCGGGTGCCGGCGCGGGCGGCGACCGCCCCTCGGCCCCCGGCAGGCGTCCCCGCGTTGACGCCGCCGGCAGCCGGCTGCACCATCCGCGCGTCTGCGAGGCGGCTGCCGGACTCCGGAGGGCATGGATACGATCGTCATCACCTGGCGCGAGGTACTGCTGCTGCTCGTCGGCGTGCTGGCCGTCTACGTGGCGGAAATGCTGCTGCTGCTGCGCAGGGGCAGCCTGCCGGGTTGGCGGTTCTGGCAGCGCAACGCGCAGGCCCAGGCGCAGGGGCGCGCGATGATGGAACTGCGTCGCGACGTCGAAGCGCTCGCGCGCGAGGTGGCCGCGCTGCGCGAACAGGTTCGACAGCAGGGCCCGGCCGCCGTCCCGGTTGCGCCGTCACCCTCGGCCGTCCCGGCGCCACCATCGCCGCACCCGACCGCGGCCGTGCCCTCGACGGTGCCGCCCCCCAACCTGCCGCCCGGCAGCGCCTATGCCGAAGCCATCCGGCTCGCGCGCGCAGGCTATCCTGCCGCGGCGCTGGTGCGCGACTGCGGCCTGTCGCGCGGCGAGGCCGACCTGATCCACGCGCTGTACGGCTCCCCTCCGGCCTGAGCCGGGCAAGCCGGGCGTTCCCACCGGTAGTCCTGCCGCCATGGCCATCGATCCCGCAGGCCTGAAGCCGGGCCCGGCCGCGGTCCGCACCGGGGGAGGCCTGCCGCCGGCGGGCGACCGCATCCTCGTCGAGTCGCGGGTGCGCGTCGGGGCGATGGCCGTCGGGCAGGAGGTCGGCGCACGGGTCCTCGCAGAGGTCGGTGCGGGCCGTCATTCGATCCTGATCGACGGGCGACCGGCGGTGCTCCAGTTGCCGCAGGCCGTCGCGGCGGGCGAGGAACTGAGGCTGGCCGTGCTCGCTCGCGACCCGGTGCTGGTGCTGGCGGCGCGCGAGGGCTCGACTCGCGTGTCCGCCGCGTCGACCCCTTCGGCCGCGGCGGCGTCCTCGGCCGAGGGGCTGGCCGCGGAGGGCGAGGGCGAGGTTGCCCTGAGCCCGGGTGCGCGCGGGCTGGCGCGACTGATCGCGGGCATCACGGCGGCTGCGGC
>CAIKXV010000124.1 GCA_903831455.1 uncultured Pseudomonadota bacterium
AGACGGTGGCCGATGCGCTGCCGCGTCCCAGGTCGACGCGAACCTCGATCTCGTCGGGGCGCATCACGCGAGCGCCATCCTCCTCGCGGTAGGCGGCGGCACGACCGCCGTTCTCGATCACGCGCACGTCGCCCAGCCACAACTGCACGCGCGAGGTGTCCATCGACTCGACCCCCGCGTTGCCGATCGCCATCAGCAGGCGCCCGAGGTTGGGATCGGAGGCGAACATCGCGGTCTTGACCAGCGGCGAGTTGGCGATGCCCCGCGCCACGCGCAGCGCCTCGGCCTCGTCGCGAGCACCGCCTGCGACGACCGAGATGAACTTGGTGGCCCCCTCCCCATCGCGGGCGATCGCCTGGGCCAGCCGTGCGGCCACGTCCACCAGCGCCGACTCGAGCACGGCCAGGCGCGGGTCGGCCTCGGAGTCGATCGAAGCCGCCGTGCTGCGGCCGGTGGCCATCAGGACGAACGAATCGTTGGTGGAGGTGTCGCCATCCACGGTCACGCGATTGAACGATCGGTCGGCCACCCGGCGCACGAGGGCGCGCAGCACCGGCTCGGCGATCGCGGCATCGGTGGCGAGGTACGCGAGCATGGTCGCCATGTTCGGCTGGAGCATGCCCACGCCCTTGGCGATGCCGGTGACCACGACGCGCGTGCCACCCAGGTCGACGCGGGTCGAAGCCGCCTTGGGCACGGTGTCGGTGGTCATGATGGCGGAGGCGGCGCGCGCCCAGTGATCCGCGCCCAGGCTCTCGACGCAGCGCGGCAGCGCGGCCACCAGCCTGTCCACTGGCAGCGGCTCGAGGATCACCCCGGTCGAGAACGGCAGCACCTCGGCGGGCTGGCAACCCAGCAGCGCAGCGACCTCCGCACAGCTGCGGCGGGCATCCGCGAGGCCCTGCTCGCCCGTACCGCAGTTCGCGTTGCCGGCATTGACCACCAGCGCGCGGATGCCACTCGTGCGTCCGAGGTGCTCGCGGCAGACCTGTACCGGTGCGGCGGCAAAGCCGTTGCGGGTGAACACGCCGGCGACCCGGGTGCCGGGCGCGAGCCGGACGAGCATCACGTCGAGGCGTCCCGCCTTGCGGATGCCCGCCTCGGCGAAGCCCAGTTCCACGCCCGGCACCGGGTGCAGCGACGCCGGATCGGGCGCCGCGAGATTCACAGCCATCGTCGACTCCTGGGGAATGCTCCGCTCGCCGGATCAGCTCAGGCGGCCGTGGCAGACCTTGAACTTGCGTCCCGATCCGCACGGGCAGGGATCGTTGCGTCCGACCTTCTGTCCGGCTCGCACGAACGGTTGCGCGCCCGCACCGGCGAGGTCTCCCGCCGGGGCCATCGCGGCGGTCACCGGGTCGGCGCCGCTCGCCTCGGCGGCGGCGACATCCTCGGCGCTCGCGTGCTGGTAGCTCAGGTTGCGCAGTTGCGCGTGCTGCTCCTCGGCCTGGGCGGCCTCCTCGGCCGATCGGATCTGCACCAGCATCAGCGTGCGCGTGACGTCGGCCTTGATGCGCTCGAGCATGTCGCTGAACATCGAGAACGCGTCGTGCTTGTATTCCTGCTTGGGGTTCTTCTGGGCGTAGCTGCGCAGGTGGATGCCCTGGCGCAGGTGGTCGAGCGCGGACAGGTGCTCGCGCCAGTGGGTGTCGAAGCTCTGCAGCATCACCGCGCGCTCGTACTGGCGCATCGCATCGGCTTCCACGCGGGAGACCTTGCCGTCGTAGTGCGCGCGAGCCGCCTCCAGCGTGCGATCGACCAGTTCCTCCTCGGTGATCTCGTCCTGCGCCTGCACCCATTCGCCGGTCGGCGCGTCGAACCCGAATTCGGACGCGAGGAACTTGGCGAGTCCGTCGGCATCCCACTGCTCGTGCACGCTGCCCGGGGGGATGTACTGGCCGATCACGGCCCGCAGCACGTCCTCGCGCATCGCGGTCACCGACTCCTGCATGTCCTGGGCGGCGAGCAGTTCGTCGCGCTGCTGGTACACCACCTTGCGCTGCTCGTTGGCGACGTCGTCGTACTCGAGCAGCTGCTTGCGGATGTCGAAGTTGCGGCCCTCCACCTTGCGCTGCGCGTTCTCGATCGCGCGCGTCACCCACACGTGCTCGATGGGCTCGCCCTCGGGCAGGCGCAGCCGGGTCATGATGGCCGCCACGCGGTCGGAGGCGAAGATGCGCAGCAGGGGGTCTTCCAGCGAGAGGTAGAAACGGCTGGATCCGGGATCGCCCTGCCGGCCCGAACGGCCGCGCAGCTGGTTGTCCACCCGCCGTGACTCGTGGCGCTCGGTGCCGATGATGTGCAGGCCACCCGCGGCCAGCACCTCGTCGTGCAGCGCCTGCCACTTCGTGCGCAGGTCCGCGATGCGCGCGTCGCGCTCGGCCGCAGGCAGCGAGGGGTCGTCGCGCAGCACGGCGATCTCGCGCTCGACGTTGCCGCCGAGCACGATGTCGGTGCCGCGTCCGGCCATGTTGGTGGCGATGGTGATCATCTTCGGCCGGCCGGCCTGCGCAACCACGTCGGCCTCGCGCGCGTGCTGCTTCGCGTTGAGCACCTGGTGCGGCAGCCGCTCGCGCTCGAGCAGGCGCGAGACCAGCTCCGAGTTCTCGATCGACGTGGTGCCGACCAGCACCGGCTGCCCGCGCTCGTGGCAGTCGCGGATGTCGGCGATCACCGCGTCGTAGCGCTCCTTGGAGGTGCGGAACACCTGGTCCATGAGGTCGCGGCGGATCATCGGCCGGTGGGTGGGGATGATCACCGTCTCCAGCCCGTAGATGTCCTTGAACTCGTAGGCCTCGGTGTCGGCGGTACCGGTCATGCCGCCGAGCTTCTGGTACATCCGGAAATAGTTCTGGAAGGTGACCGAGGCCAGCGTCTGGTTCTCGTTCTGGACCTGCACCCCCTCCTTCGCCTCCACCGCCTGGTGCAGCCCGTCCGACCAGCGCCGCCCGGGCATCAGTCGCCCGGTGAACTCGTCGACGATGATCACCTCGCCATCCTGGACGACGTACTGCTGGTCGCGATGGAAGAGCGAGTGCGCGCGCAACGCGGCGTTGAGGTGGTGCATCAACTGGATGTTGGATGCCGAGTACAGGCTGGTGCCCGCCTCGAGCAGCCCGGCGGCCGTCATCAGCTGCTCGGCGTGCTCGTGCCCCGCCTCGGACAGGATGATCTGGTGCTGCTTCTCGTCGACCCAGTAGTCGCCCTCGCCCTCCTCCTGCTTCTGGCGCACCAGCCGCGGGACGATCCGGTCGACGCGGCCGTAGAGGTCGGTGACGTCGTCGGCCTGCCCCGAGATGATGAGTGGCGTGCGCGCCTCGTCGATCAGGATCGAGTCGACCTCGTCGACGATCGCGTAGTTGAGCGGTCGCTGGCGCTTGTCCGCCAGCTGGTACTCCATGTTGTCGCGCAGGTAGTCGAAGCCGAACTCGTTGTTCGTGCCGTAGGTGATGTCGGCCGCGTACGCGGATTTCTTGTCCGCGTTCTCCTGCTGCGAGAGGATCACGCCCACTTCCATGCCGAGGAAGCGGTAGAGGCGCCCCATCCACTCGGCATCCCGGCGGGCCAGGTAGTCGTTGACGGTCACCACGTGGACGCCGCGGCCTGCCAGCGCGTTGAGGTAGGCCGGCAGGGTGGCCACCAGCGTCTTGCCCTCGCCGGTGCGCATCTCGGCGATCTTGCCGTGGTGCAGCGCCATGCCGCCGATCAGCTGCACGTCGAAGTGCCGCATGTCCAGCACGCGGCGCGAGGCCTCGCGCACGACCGCGAAGGCCTCGGGCAGCAACTGGTCGAGGGACTCGCCGGCCGCGATCCGCGAGCGGAACACCGCGGTGCGGGCGGTGAGTTCGGCGTCGGGCAGGTCGCGCAGGCCGGCCTCGAGGGCGTTGATCCGGGCCACGACCTGCCCGTAGCGCTTGAGCAGGCGCTGGTTGCGGCTGCCGAAGATCTTCGTGAAGAGATTCTTGATCATCGCGGTGTCGGGTCCGGTATCGCGGGCGGCAGGGCGACGCTCGCGCCGTGCGCGCGCCGCCGGCGTCTGCCGGCATAACTTGCTAGTGTACCGCGCCCGGGCGAAGCGGCACCGGGCAAGCCGGGCCGGTTCGGTCGCGGCTCAGCCCGCGCGGGCGAGGAAACGGGCGGGATTCTGGGCGATGCCGCGATGGCGCACCTCGAAGTGCAGGTGCGGGCCGGTCGAGCGCCCACTGCTGCCGACCTCGGCGATGCGCTGGCCCCGGCGGACGATGTCGCCCACCTTCACGTGCAGCGCCTGCGCGTGCGCGTAGCGGGTGACCAGGTCGTTGCCGTGGTCGACCTCGATCATCCGCCCGTAGTGGGGGTGGAACTCGGCGACCACCACCACGCCGCTGGCCGCGGCGAGGATCGGGGTACCGGGGTCGGCGAAGTAGTCCACGCCTTCATGGAAGGCATTCCGGCCGGTGAACGGGTCGAGGCGCCAGCCGAAATTCGACGACAGGTTGCCCTCGGAGACCGGCTGCCCGCTGGGCACGAAGGTCCGCCGCGCGAAATCGAGGGTGACGATCGACTCGATGATGCCCAGTCGCTCGGTGCGGTCGTCGACCTGGCGCGCGAGCTGGTCGAGTCGCTGGCCGAGTTCCCCGACGGACAGTTCGCGCGGGACCAGGCTCGAGGCTGCCGGCCCCCCGCGGCCGGGGGCCTGCTCGAAATTGAATTCCTGGGGCTTGAAACCCGCCGCCCTCGCCAGCCGCTCGCCGAGGGCGTCCAGGCGCAGCAGGCGCGCCTGCATCTCGCCCACCTTGGCCGCCATCAGGTCGAGGCTCTCGCGCAGGACCGAAGCCTGGCCGTCGCCCTCGCCTACGGAGGCGGTGGCGCCCAGGACCGTCTGGACGAGCGGGCTGTTGTGGGCCGCGCTGTAGCGCAGCAGGGCGACCTGCGCAGCGCCGACCGCCAGCGTCAGGACCATCACCAGCGCGACCAGCCCGCCGGCGAGTTGCCACCCGGTCAGTGCTATCGTTCTTCCGCTGCCCAGATTGCCCGAAACGATGATGACATTCACCCGTCCGGTCTCCACTGCATCCGCCACCGGCGGTGACACGCCCCCCTCACGCGCAGCCCGGGGGCCGCGGTGAATCGTTCCATCGCTGACGTGCTGTCGTCGGAGGACCGGCTGCGCCTGATGCGTGACGAGGCGCGGCGCCTGGAGCGGCTGCAGGCCCGGCTGGAGGCGCTGCTGCCTGAAGGGGTGTCGGGTTGCTGTTCGGTCGCCGCGCTGCGCGACGGCCTGCTCACGATCGTTGCTTCAAGTCCTGCGGTCGCCACGGCGGTGCGTCAGATCTCGCCGCGGCTGTCGGCGCAGATGCGCCAGAACGACCCGCAGGTTACGGGAATGCGGGTGGTCGTGCAACCGCGCGACGCGCGACCGCGGGCATCGCCCCCCGCCGTCCGGCAATCGACATTGACCGAGGCCGCACGGCAGGAAATGCTGGCTTTATCTTCGAACGTCCGCGATCCGCGCCTATCGGCCGCGTTGCGCGCGTTGGCGACACGGCGCCGACCGGCCAGCTAGCGACCGCTCGATGACGATTGCCGGGGACTGTCGGGCGCCGCCGACGCGGGCCACCGGGGGCGGCCGTGCGCTCGCTCGCGATCAGACCGCGGTGAGCGCGCGCTCGAGCACGAACATCAGGCCGAGCGCGAGCAAGACGATCACCGCCGCGCGAACGACCTTCCACGCGAAGGCGAGGTAGCGCCGGTCGCGCGTCAGCACCCACGCGGCCAGCGAGACGCCGACGACCGCGATCAGTCCGAACAGGAGCAGTCGGAGGATCACGATGGGGCGCAGCGCCGGTCGGCGGCGGCGATCAGGCGGCCGCCAGGCGCCCGCGCGCGAACGCCGGCGCCTTGTCGGACTGCTCGAAACTCACGAGTTCCCAGGCCGACGCCTCGGCGAACAGGGCGCGCAGCAGCTGGTTGTTGAGCGCGTGGCCGGTCTTGTGGCCGCGAAAGGCACCGATCAGCGGATGCCCCGCGAGGTACAGGTCGCCGACGCAATCGAGGATCTTGTGCTTCACGAACTCGTCGGCGTAGCGCAGACCGTCGGGGTTGAGCACCCGGAACTCGTCCATCACGACCGCGTTGTCGAGGGTTCCCCCGAGGGCCAGGCCCTGTGCCCGCATCGCCTCGACGTCCTGCATGAAGCCGAAGGTCCGCGCCCGGCTGACCTCGTTCACGTAGGAATCCTCGGCGAAGTCGATGGTGGCGACGTTGCCCGAGCGTTCGAACACCGGATGGCGGAAATCGATCGACAGCGTGACCTTGAAGCCGTCGTAGGGTTCGAGCCGGGCGACCTTGTCCCCGTGGGCCACCTCGACCGGGCGCAGCACGCGGATGAAGCGCTTGGGCGCCGCTTGCTCCTCGATACCCGCCGACTGGAGCAGGAACACGAACGGACCCGCGCTGCCGTCCATGATCGGCAGCTCGGGGCCATCGAGATCGACATGTACGTTGTCGACCCCCAGTCCGGCCAGGGCCGACATGAGGTGCTCGACCGTCCAGACCTTCGCCTCGCCATCACCCAGGCAAGTCGCCAGTCGGGTATCGGTCACGTCGAGGGCGCGGGCCGGGATGGCGGGCGCGTCGGGGAGATCGACCCGATGGAAGACCACCCCGGTATCGGGCGCCGCCGGGCGCAGCACGAGTTTCACCTTGTGGCCGGTGTGCAGGCCAACGCCGGTGGTGCTGATGATCGTCTTCAGGGTCCGCTGGGCAAGCATGGGGTCCGCTGATCCTCGGAACATGACGGTCCGGCCGCCACCGTCGAGCGCGCGGGCCGCGAGCGGACCACACCTGCGCCCCGCACGCCTCCGCGCACTGCCCGATTATAGACCGCACCGCAGGGGCGCCGGCCGGGACGGCCGGCTGCCCCTGCCGGTCAGTCGGCCTGTCGTCGCAGGAACGCCGGGATCTCGGACGTATCGACCCCCGAGTTGCGCAAGGCCTCGACCTGCTGGGGACGACGCCGGAAGACCGCCGGCGTGTCCAGTTCCGCGCCGTACCCGCCGGCCGCCGGGGTCCCGATGTCCACGGGCAGGCCGTCGGTGCCGTTGCGAATCAGCGTGAACGGTTGCGGTTGCGGCTGCGCCTGCGTCACCGTACGGGCCTGGGGCTGCGGCTGCTTGCGGCTCAGCACGCCGCCCAGGCCCGTGGCCACGATGGTCACGCGCAGGGTGTCGCCCATCGACTCGTCGAAGACCGACCCGAAGATCGTGGTGGCATCGTCGGCGACGAACTCGGCGATCGTGTCCATCACCTCGTGGATCTCGCCCAGGGTCAGCGTGTCCGGACTGCCGGAGATGTTGACCAGTACGCCGCGGGCGTTGTTCAGTTCCACGTTCTCCAGCAGCGGGCAGGCCACCGCCTGCTCGGCCGCCATCTTCGCCCGGTCGACCCCCGAGGCCGAACCCGTGCCCATCATCGCCATGCCGGTCTCCGACATCACGGTGCGCACGTCGGCGAAGTCGACGTTGACCGTACCCGGCAGCGTGATGATCTCGGAGATGCCCGCGACCGCGCCGCGCAGCACGTCGTCGGCGGCCTTGAAGGCCTGCGCCATCGTGACCTCGGCGCCCAGCACTTCCATCAGCTTGTCGTTCGGGATCACGATCAGCGAGTCGACGAACTGGGACAGCTGCTCGATGCCGTCCTGCGCGATGCGTACCCGCTTGCGCTCGAAGCCGAACGGCTTGGTCACCACCGCGATGGTGAGGATGCCCATCTCCTTGGCCACCTCGGCCACGACCGGCGCGGCGCCGGTACCGGTGCCGCCCCCCATGCCGGCGGTGAGGAACAGCATGTCCGCGCCGCGGATCGCATCGGCGATGCGCTCGCGGTCCTCGATCGCCGCCTGGCGCCCGATCTCCGGATTCGCGCCCGCGCCCAGCCCCTTGGTCAGCGCGTTGCCCAGGTGGAGCTGGGTCTTCGCCTGCCCGCGCTTGAGCGCCTGTGCGTCGGTGTTGGCGCAGATGAACTCCACGCCGTGCACGCCACTGTCGACCATGTGGTCGACCGCGTTGCCGCCGCAGCCGCCCACACCGATCACCTTGATCACCGCCTCCTGGTTCGACGCATCGAGAATCTCGAACATCGTGGACATCGCCGTCTCCTCTTGCATTGAGTGTTGCTTCCGACCCGATCCTGCGACCACCCTTCACACCACCCGCCGCAAGGCGGGTCGATACCGTGGAACCGGCGCGCGTGCGCCGGTCAGAAATTGCCCTGGAACCAGCTTTTCAACCGATCGAGCACGCGGCCGATCGCACCCCGCCCCAGGCGCCCCGAGGCCGCGCGCTCCATGCGCTGTCGCCCGGCGATCAGCAGGCCGATGCCGGTGGCGAAGCGCGAGGTATGCACCACCTCCGAAAGCGGACCGGCGTACGCCGGGACCCCGACGCGCACCGGCATGTGGAATACCTCTTCGCCGAGCTCGACCATGCCCTGCATGGCCGCGCTGCCTCCGGTGATCACGATGCCCGAGCGCAGCACGTCCTCGTAGCCCGCGCGGCGCAGTTCCTTCAGCACCTCGTCGTACAGTTCCTCGACGCGCGGCTCGATCACCGAGGCCAGCATCTGGCGCGCGAGCTGGCGCGGCTCGCGATCGCCGATACCGGGTACCTCGATCGTCTCGCGCGGATCGGCCAGCTTGGCGAGCGCGCAGCCATAGCGGACCTTCAGGTCCTCGGCATCCTTGGTCGGCGTGCGCAGCGCCATCGCGATGTCGCCGGTGATCTGGTCCCCGGCGATCGGGATCACCGCGGTGTGGCGGATCGCCCCGTGCGAGAACACCGCGATGTCGGTGGTGCCGCCACCGATGTCGATCAGGCATACGCCGAGGTCCTTCTCGTCCTCGGACAGCACGGCCCAGGCCGAGGCCAGCGGTTGCAGGACCAGGTCGACCACCTCGAGGCCACAGCGGCGCACGCACTTGACGATGTTCTGCGCGGCGGATACGGCCCCCGTGACGATATGGACCTTCACCTCGAGCCGCACGCCGCTCATGCCCAGGGGCTCGCGGACATCCTCCTGTCCGTCGATCACGAATTCCTGGTTGAGGATGTGCAGGATCTGCTGGTCGTTGGGGATCTGTACCGCCGCGGCCGTCTGCATCACGCCGTCGACATCGGCCTGCGTGACCTCCTTGTCCCTGATCGCGACGAGGCCGGTCGAGTTGAAGCTGCGGATATGGCTGCCCGCGATGCCGGCATAGACCTCGCGGATCTTGCATTGCGCGGTGACCTCGGCTTCCTGCAGCGCCTGCTGGATCGACGCGACGGTGGACTCGATGTTCACCACCACGCCCTTCTTGAGTCCCTGGGACGGGTGCTGCCCGATGCCCAGCACCTCGAGCGCCCCGCCCGCGCCGATCTCGGCGACGATGGCAACGGTCTTCGAGGTCCCGATGTCCAGGCCCACGATCAGGTTCCGGTTGTCACGCGATCTGCTCATCTCTCTCGCTCCGTCCCTCGTCCGGGTCCGCCGCTCACGTCCGGCGCTCGGGAGCCGCGCGCGGTTGCTGCGGGGGGCGGGTATTCGCCTCGCCGCCGCCCTCGCGCCGCCCGGACACCCTCACGGCGAACCCGTTGGGGTACCTGAGGTCCACGTAATCGAGTCTCGAGGCCACCGGCGCCACGGTCTGCGCATAGACGGCCAGGAAGGTCGCCAGCCTCTCCTCGACCTGATCGCGGCCGAGGCGCAGCAGCAGCCCGCCTGCGAGCCGCAGCTCCCAGGCCCGCCGCTCGGACAGGGTCAGCTCCGCCGGCACCAGGCCGGCTGGCGCCAGCGCCTCGCGCAGGCGCAGGTAGCGGCGCGCGACCTCGGGCGCGCTACCCGAGGGTCCGCTGAACATCGGCAGCGAGGCATCGGAGGCGGCGGAGAACAGTTCGCCATGGGTATTGACCAGCGCCGAGTCGCCCCATCGCGCGAGCGCGACGTGTTCCTCGAGGACGACGTGCAGCCGGTCGGGCCAGACGCGGCGTACTTCGACCCGTCGCACCCAGGGCAGGCGCTCGAAGGCGCGACGGGTCCCGGCGATGTCGACGGTGAAGAAGTTGCCCGCGAGATGGCGCCGCGTCGTCGCCTCGACCTGCTCGCGGGTGACGTGCGAGAGTTCGCCGAGCACGCGCACCTCGCGCAGCGGAAACACCGGCAGGTGGATCACCAGCAGGAAGATCGCGTACAGGCCCAGCACGGTCGCCACCGCATAGAGCAGATTGGCGACGGAGTTGAGGACGGCGGGCCGGTCCCAGGCGTCAGCGAGCACGCGCACCCTCCAGGATTCGCAGCACCAGCCGCCCGAAGTCGTAGCCCGCCTCGCGCGCCGCCATGGGCACGAGGCTGTGCCCGGTCATCCCCGGCGAGGTGTTCATCTCCAGGAACTGCACGCTGCCGTCCTCGCGCACGATGAGGTCGGCGCGCCCCCAGCCCTCGCAACCCAGCAGTGCCGCCGCACGCATCGTGATCGCCTGGATCTCGCGCTCGCGCTCGGGCGGCAGTCCGCAGGGGCAGTGGTAGCGCGTCTCGTCGCTGAAGTACTTGCTGTGGTAGTCGTAGTTGCCGCCGGGCGCCTCGATGCGCACCAGCGGCAGGGGCTCCTCGCCGACGAAGCCGGCGGTGTATTCGCGCCCGGCGATGAACGACTCGGCGATCACCAGCCGATCGTGGGCGAGCGCGCGATCGCAGGCCGCCGCGACGTCCGCCGCCCGCTCGACCCGGGTCAAGCCGAGGGTCGAGCCCTCGCGCGCCGGCTTGATGACCAGCGGCAGGCCCAGCCGCGCGCAGAGCGCATCCGCGTCCACGCCAGGTCCCACCGCCTCCCAGGTCGGCGTCGGGATGCCGCCCGCGATCCACACCATCTTGGTGCGCATCTTGTCCATCGCCAGCGCCGAGGCGGCCACGCCGCTGCCGGTGTAGGGAATGCCGAGCATCTCGAGGGCGCCCTGAACGGTTCCGTCCTCGCCCTGGCGACCGTGCAGCGCGATGAACGCCCGGTCGGCCCGCTCGCCGCGCAGATCGCAGATGCTGCGCTGGGCGGGGTCGAAGGCGAAGGCCTCCACGCCGGCGGCCTCCAGGGCGGCGAGCACGGCGCGGCCCGACATCAGCGAGACCTCGCGCTCGGCGCTGATGCCACCCATCAGGACCGCGACCCGTCCGAAGTCAGCCATGGACGCGCTCCCCGATCACCCGCACCTCGCGGACCAGGTCGACCCCGGTGCGCTCGAGCACGCAGGCGTGCACCCGCTCGATCACCGCCTCGATATCCGCCGCGCTGGCCCCGCCTGCGTTCACGATGAAGTTCGCGTGGCGCTCGGACACGCGCGCCCCGCCGATCTGCAGGCCCTTGAGTCCGCACTCCTCGATGAGCCGGGCCGCATGCCCGCCGGGCGGGTTGCGGAACACCGAGCCTGCGTTGGGCTGCTGCAGTGGCTGGGTGGCGATCCGCCGCGCGAGAAACTCGCGGATGCGGCCCCTCGCGCGCTCGCCGTCGCCCAGCGGCAGGCGCAGCGTGGCCTCCACGAACCACTCGTCCTCGCCGAGCCGGCCTGGCCCGCGCAGCGCGACATGGCGGTATCCCACCTCGAACTCGCCGGGCCGCCTCTCGACCAGCCTGCCGTCTCGGGTGAGCAGGGTCACGCGCACCACGCGCTCCCAGGTCTGGCTGCCGTAGCAGCCGGCGTTCATCGCCAGCGCGCCGCCGAGGGTGCCGGGAATCCCGGCGAGGAACTCGGCCCCCTCGCAGCCGTGCAGCGCGGTCTGCCGGGCGATCTTGGGGCACGGCACGCCTGCGGCGGCCACCCACTGCACGCTGCCGGCCGGCGCATCTGCGCGCGAGTCGGGCCCGAATCCGGACAGCGCCCCGTGGGTGAGCACCAGGGTGCCCCGAAAGCCGCCATCGCGCACGAGCAGATTGCTGCCCAGTCCCGCGAACAGCACCGGCTCGTCCTCTTGCAGCGACCGCATGAACACCATCAGGTCGGCGAGATCGGCGGGCTGGTACACGCGATCGGCCAGCCCCCCCGCGCGCCAGCTCACCAGCCGCGCCGTGGACACGTCGCGGCGATCGCAGCCGCGCAGGACGGCCGGGGGGCGGGAGACGAAGGGCTCGGCCATGTTCATTCCACCGTCCCTTGCGCTTCGCGCAATTTCGCCGGCACCCCGCCGATCGAGCCCGCACCCATGGTGAGCAGGACATCGCCGTCCCGAAGCACGCCGCCGAGGCAGGCAGGCACCGACTCCACCGACTCCACGAACACCGGCTCCACGCGCCCGGCGATACGCACCGCCCGGGCGAGGGCGCGGCCGTCGGCCGCCACGATCGGGGCCTCCCCGGCGGGGTAGACCTCGGCCAGGACCAGCGCATCCGCGGTGG
The DNA here is from genome assembly GCA_903831455.1 of uncultured Pseudomonadota bacterium. Lineage (GTDB taxonomy): Bacteria > Pseudomonadota > Gammaproteobacteria > Burkholderiales > CAIKXV01 > CAIKXV01. Next base: position 12,401 of record CAIKXV010000124.1, read on the forward strand.
ACAGCACGCGCACGAAGTCCTCGAAGCAGTCGCGGGTACGCGTGTAGCGATGGGGCTGGAAGGCGAGCACCAGCCGCCGCCCGGGGAAGGCCCCGCGCGCGGCGGCCAGCGTGGCGGCCATCTCGACCGGATGGTGCCCGTAGTCGTCGACGAGGGTGAACCGCCCGCCTGCGGCCAGTGCGATCTCGCCCCAGCGCTGGAAGCGCCGGCCCACGCCGCGGAATTCGGCGAGCGCGCGCACGATCGCCTCGTCGGCCACGCCCACTTCGGTGGCCACCGCGATGGCCGCCAGCGAGTTGAGCACGTTGTGCACGCCCGCCAGGTTGAGGGTGATCTCCAGGCTGGGTGCGCGCTGCCCGTTCACCCGCTCGACCGCGAACCGCATCCGCCCACCCTCGAGCGCCTGCACCGAGTGCGCGCGCACCTGTGCCGCCGGATCCAGCCCGTAGGTGGTCACCGGCTTGCTGACCCGGGGCAGGATCTCGCGCACGTTGGGGTCGTCGAGGCAGAGGATGGCCGCGCCGTAGAACGGCAGGTGCTGCAGGAAATCGACGAAGGCCTGCTTGAGCCGGGAGAAATCCTGGCCGTAGGTCTCCATGTGGTCGGCATCGATGTTGGTGACCACCGAGATCACGGGCGTGAGATAGAGGAACGAGGCATCCGACTCGTCTGCCTCGGCGACCAGGAATTCGCCGCGGCCGAGCTTGGCGTTGCTGCCCGCCGCCTCCAGACGGCCGCCGATCACGAAGGTCGGGTCGAGTCCGCCCTCGGCGAGGATGCTGGCCACCAGGCTGGTGGTCGTCGTCTTGCCATGCGTGCCGGCCACGGCGATGCCCTGGCGCAGGCGCATCAGTTCGGCGAGCATGAGGGCGCGAGGCACCACCGGCACGTGCGCGGCGCGTGCCGCCTGCACCTCGGGGTTGTCCTCGCGCACCGCGCTGGAGACGACGATCGCATCGGCGCCCGAGATGTTCGCGGCCGCATGGCCGATGTCCACGCGGATGCCCAGCGCGCGCAGCCGACGGGTCACGCCGCCTTCTGCGAGATCCGAGCCGCTGACCGAGTAGCCGAGGTTGGCGAGCACTTCGGCGATGCCGGACATGCCGCTGCCGCCGATGCCGATGAAGTGCACGTGCCGGACCTTATGCCGCATCGCGGGCCTCCCGCGGGCCGGCGGTCCCGGTGCATCCCGGCACGCGATTCGCCGCGCTCATTCCCGGCCTCCCCGGGAGGCGCGGGCGAGTTCGGCGCACGCCCGCGCCACCCGCTCGGTGGCATCGGGACGTGCCGCCTCGCGCGCGCGACAGGCCATCTGCAGCAGGCGCGGGCGATCGACCGACTCGACCAGCGCAGCCAGGGTCGCAGGCGACAGTTCGTGCTGCGGCATCAGCCAGGCCGCATCACGACCGGACAGGAAGCGGGCGTTGGCCGTCTGGTGATCGTCCACCGCATGCGGGTAGGGCACCAGCACCGCGGGCAGTCCTGCGCACGCGAGTTCGGCCACGGTGGTCGCCCCCGCGCGTGCCACCACCAGGTCGGCCTCGCCGTAGCGGGCCGCCATGTCGTCGATGAACTCGGTGACCGTCGCATCCACGCCGGCCTGCGCATACGCGGCCTCGAGCGCGACGCGCGCATCGCGCCCGGCCTGATGGATCACCACCGGGCGCCGCGACGAGGGGATGCGTGCCATGGCCACGGGCAGGCACTCGTTGAGCGCCCGCGCGCCGAGACTGCCGCCGATCACGAGCAGCCGCAGCGGACCTTCGCGCCCGGCGAAGCGCTGCTGCGGCGCGGGCAACCGGGCGATCGCCTCGCGTACGGGGTTGCCGGTCCACTCGGCTCGCGAACGCTCGCCGAAGGCGGACGGAAAGGCCGCCAGTACGCGGCGGGCCAGGCGCGCGAGCCAGCGGTTGGCCATGCCGGGCACCGAGTTCTGCTCGTGGATCACCAGCGGGCAGCGCAGCAGCGCTGCGGCGACGCCCCCGGGGAAGGCGATGTAGCCGCCCATGCCCAGCACGACGTCCGGGCGCCGCCGCCGCAGCGCGACCACGCACTGGACGATCGCGCGTCCGAGTTCGAGCGGCAGGCGAAGCTGGCGAAGCCACCCCTTGCCGCGTACGCCGGCGAACTGCACGGCCTCCATCTCGAAGCCCTGTGCGGGCACCAGGCGCGCCTCCATGCCGGAAGGCGAGCCCATCCACACCACCGACCAGCCGGCTTCGCGCAGCCACTGCGCAACCGCCAGTGCCGGGAAGATGTGGCCACCGGTGCCGCCGGCCATCACCATCAGCGTGGGGGCGGCGCTCATGCGGGCATCCCCTTGATCAGCCGACGGTTCTCCGAATCCACCCGAAGCAGCAGCGCCAGCGCGAGGCAGTTGGCCACCAGCGCGCTGCCGCCATAGGACAGCAGCGGGAGGGTCAGCCCCTTGGTCGGCAGCACGCCCATGTTCACGCCCATGTTGATGATGGCCTGGGCGGAGATCCAGATGCCCACCCCCTGGGCCACCAGGGCTGCATAGGGGCGATCGAGGCGTGCGGCCTGGGCGCCGATCGCGAACGCCCGCCAGCTGATCCACGCGAACGCGGCGATCACCCCCAGCACGCCGGCGAAGCCCAGCTCCTCGGCGATCACCGACAGCAGGAAATCGGTGTGCGCCTCGGGCAGGTAGAACAGCTTCTCCACGCTCGCACCCAGCCCGACGCCGAACCACTCGCCGCGCCCGAAGGCGATCAGCGCGTGCGAGAGCTGGTAGCCCTTGCCGTAGGCGTCCGCCCACGGATCGAGGAACCCGATCACGCGCTGCATCCGGTAGGGCGAGATCACGATCAGCAGCAGGAAGCCCACGCAGAGCAGCGCCAGCACGCCGGCGAACAGCCGCCAGTTCATCCCGCCGAGGAACAGGATGCCCATGCCGATCAGGGTGACCACGACGAAGGCGCCGTAGTCGGGCTGGAGGATGAGCAGCCCGCCGACCAGCAGCATCGCGACCAGCATAGGACCGATGCCGCGGCGAAGGCTGTCTGCCCACCCCGCCTTGCGGACCGTGTAGTCGGCGGCGTAGAGCACGGCGAACAGCTTGACCAGTTCCGAGGGCTGCAGGTTGAACACGCCCAGCGGCAACCAGCGACGCGCGCCGTTGATCTCGCGCGACACGCCCGGCACCAGCACCAGCGCGAGCAGCAGGATGCCGAAGGTGAACAGCCACGGAGCGGCGCGCTGCCACGCGCTCATCGGCACCTGGAAGGCGACGGCAGCCGCCAGAAGCCCGATCAGCGCGAACGTGCACTGCCGGACCAGGTAGAAATGCCCGCGGTAGCCGGTCGCGCGGCCACCCTCGGCGATCGCGATCGAGGCGGAGTACACCATCACCACGCTGAAGGCGATCATCAGCAGCGCGAGCCACAGCAGCGCCCGGTCGTAGTCGGGCATCGTGCGCGCCGGACGCACCGCCTCGAACGGGATCGCGGTCATCGCCGCCTCCTCGCCGCGCGCGGCGCATCGGTCCGCGGCGCCACCGGTCCGCCCTGCAGCGCGGTCACCGCGCGCAGGAAGACCTGCGCGCGGTGCACGTAGTTCCGGAACATGTCGTAGCTCGCGCAGGCGGGCGAGAGCAGCACCGCATCGCCGGGCCGCGCGAGCGAGCGCGCGCGCGCGACCGCCTCCTCCAGGCTGCCCGCCCGCTCGCGGGGCACGCCGCTGGGGCGAAGCGCCGCGTCGATGCGGTCGGCATCGGCCCCGATCAGCACGACCGCACGTACCGCGCCTTCCATCGCGCGGGCGAGCGGCGTGAAGTCCTGGCCCTTGCCATCGCCCCCGGCGATGAGGACCACCGGTCGCGGGAAGCCTGCGAGTGCAGCCACGGTCGCCCCGACGTTGGTGCCCTTCGAGTCGTCGTAGAACTCGACCCCGCCGATCTCGGCGATGCGCTGGACCCGGTGCGGCAGCCCCGTGAAGCCGGACATCGCCACCGGCACGGCCGCAGCGTCGATCCCGACCGCATCGGCGAGCGCTGCGGCCGCGAGCGCATTGGCCGCATTGTGCAAACCGGGCAGTGGCAGCGCGGCCAGCGGCATCAGCGGGCGCGAGCCCTGCGCGAGCAGCCGTTCGCCCCCCTGCGCTCGCAGGCCGAATTCGAGATCGCCCGCCGGCTCGCCCAGGCCGAAGGTGCGCAATGCCGCAGGCGGTCGGCGCATCGCCATCGACGCCGGGTCGTCGCGGTTGAGGACCTGGGCACGGGTGGCGTCGAAGATGCGCGCCTTCGCGCGGCCGTAATCGGCCAGGCTGCCGTAGCGATCGAGGTGGTCCTCGCTCAGGTTGAGCAGGGTCGCGGCGTCCGCACCGAGCGCCTCCGTGGACTCGAGCTGGAAGGAGGAGAGTTCGAGCACCACGACCTGCGGCGGCGCTTCGCCGGCCCGCTGGCGCTGCTCGACCTCGGTCAGCAGGTCGAGCACCGGCAGTCCGATGTTGCCCGCGACCGCCGTGCGCAGGCCGGCGGCACGGGCGATCGCACCGGCCATCTCGGTCACGGTGCTCTTGCCATTGGTGCCGGTCACCGCGAGCAGCCGCGCATCGGGCAGCGAGCGGGTCCGTTCGCGGGCGAACACGTCGACATCGCCACGCACGGGCACGCCGCGCGCGATCGCCTGTGCGACCGCCGGCAGCGAGCGCGGCACGCCGGGCGAGAGCATGACCCAGTCGCAGCCCTCGAAGGCGTTCCCGGGCACCTCGCCCATTGCCAGCGGCAGGCCGGGGAACTCCTCGCGCACCGCCAGCGCGGCTGGCGCCTCGGGCCGCGTATCCCACGCCCGAACCTGCGCCCCGTGCCTCGACAGGTAGCGGATCGCGGACAGTCCGGTCGCGCCCAGGCCCACGACGGCCACGCGTTCGCCGGCGTGGCGTCCGGATTCCGGTCGATGGGACGTGGGGTGGGGGCCGTTCATCCAGGGTCAGCGCAGCTTGAGCGTGGAGAGGCCGGCGAGCACCAGCAGGGCGGTGATGATCCAGAACCTCACCACCACCTGGTTCTCCTTCCAGCCCTTGAGTTCGAAGTGGTGGTGCAGCGGCGCCATGCGGAACACCCGCCGACCGGTCAGCTTGAACGAGGCCACCTGGATCACCACGGAGAGGGTTTCGACCACGAACACCCCGCCCATCACGAACAGCACGATCTCCTGTCGGGTGATCACCGCGATCGTGCCCAGCGCGGCGCCGAGCGCGAGCGCGCCCACGTCGCCCATGAACACCGCGGCGGGATACGCGTTGAACCAGAGGAAGCCGAGGCCGGCGCCGGCCATCGCGGCGCAGAACACCGTGAGTTCGCCGGCACCGGGGATCACCGGGAAGCCGAGGTAGCGGGCAAACACCGCGTTGCCCGCGACGTAGGCGAAGATGCCCAGTGCCGAGCCGATCATCACCGTGGGCAGGATCGCCAGCCCGTCGAGCCCGTCGGTCAGGTTCACCGCGTTGCTGGTGCCCACGATGACCAGGTAGGTGAGGATCACGAATCCGATCGCCCCCAGCGGATAGGCGAAGGTCTTCACGAACGGGACGATCAGCTCCAGTTGCGAGGTGCTGCCGCTGTAGGCGAGGAAGATCGCCGCGGCCAGCCCGAGCACCGACTGCCAGAAGAACTTCGACCGAGCCGACAGGCCCTTCGGGTTGCGGTGGACGACCTTGCGGTAGTCGTCGACCCAGCCGATCACGCCGAAGCCCAGCATCACGAGCAGCACCACCCAGACCAGCCGGTTGGACAGGTCGGCCCAGAGCAGCACCGTCACGGTGATCGACACCAGGATCAGCGCCCCGCCCATGGTGGGCGTACCGCTCTTGGCCAGATGGGTCTGGGGGCCGTCGCTGCGAACCGCCTGGCCGATCTTGTACTGCGTGAGCTTGCGGATCATCGCCGGGCCGACCACGAGGCAGATCAGCACCGCGGTGATGGTGGCGAGCATCGCCCGCAGCGTGATGTAGCCGAACACGTTGAAGGATCGGTCGAACTGCGCGAGCCACTGGAAGAGTTCGAGGAGCATCGTCGTCGATCCGGGTCAGTGGGGGGTTGCCGTCGCGCGCGGGCCTTCGCGCAGGTGATCGACCACGCGCTCCATGCGCATGAACCGCGAACCCTTGACCAGCAGGGTCGTCCCCGGCTGCAACCAGGACTCCAGCGCGTCGAGCAGGTCGGCGAGCGTCTCGTGGTGGCCGGCCCCGGCCCCGAACGCCTCGACCGCGCGGCGCGTATCGGTCCCGATGCCCAGAAGGGCTTCGATGCCGCGCGCTCGCGCGTGGGCACCCACCGCCGCGTGCATCGCCGCCGAGTCCGGCCCGAGTTCCCCCATGTCGCCCAGCACCAGCACGCGCCGCCCCGCCAGCGATGCCAGCACGTCGATCGCCGCGCAGGCGGAGTCGGGGTTCGCGTTGTAGCTGTCGTCGATGAGGTTCGCCCCGCCCCGCGCGCGCAGCGCCTGCAACCGCCCGCCCACCGGTTCGAAGGACTGCAGGCCGGCGACCACCGCATCGAGTCCGGCGCCGCAGGCGATCGCCGCCGCGCTCGCGGCCAGCGCGTTGCGGACGTTGTGCTCGCCCGGGACGGGGAGCCGGAGCTTCGCCTCGCCGCGTGGCGTCCGCAGAACGATGTCGGCGCCGTGCGCGTCGGTCCGGCTCACTGCGCTCACCGCCGCCGCGCGCTCGATCGCGAAGTCGATCACCGCGTGCGTGCCCGCCAGCCGATGCCACAACGGAAGGTACCGGTCGTCGGCGCTCAGCACGGCGGTGCCGCCCGGGCGCAGGCCCTCGAGGATCTCGCCTTTGGCCAGCGCGATCGCCTCGCGCGTGCCGAGGTTCTCGATATGCGCGACGCCGGCGTTGCCGATCACGGCGACATCGGGCCGGGCGATGCGCGTGAGGCGGGCGATCTCGCCCGCATGGTTCATGCCCATCTCGACGACCGCATAGCGGTGCGAGTCCTCGATGCGCAGGAGGGTGAGCGGGACGCCGATCTCGTTGTTGAGGTTGCCCGCCGTGGCGAGCACCGGCTCGCCCGGCTCGGCCAGGGCCGGCGCACGCAACCGCGCCTCGGCGCGCAGGATGGCGGCGGTCATCTCCTTCATCGTCGTCTTGCCGTTGCTGGCCGTGATGGCCACCAGCGGGCCGCGCAGTCGCTGCCTGCGCTCGGCGGCGATGCGCCCGAGGGCCAGCCGCGTGTCATCGACCACGACCAGGGGCAGTTGCGCGGGCCACTCGAGACCGGCGTCCAGCGCCGCGCGCTCGACCATGGCCGCGGCGGCTCCGGCCTGTGCTGCCTGCGCCACGAAACGATGGCCGTCGTGGCGGTCGCCGCGCAGGGCAACGAAGAGCGCGCAGCGCGGCAGATCGCGTCCGTCGATCGCGACGGCCGGGACCGAACGGTCCGCACCACGCAACTCGCCACCGGCCACCCTCGCCATCTCGGACAATTGCCACGGCGCGATCACGCGAGGCCCTCCCGCCGTGCGCGCAGTCCGAGGCAGCGCGCCGCCACCTCGCGGTCGTCGAACGGCAGGCGCTGCCCGCCCTGCTCCTGCCAGGTCTCGTGTCCCTTGCCCGCGAGCAGCACGACGTCGCCCGGGGCGGCCGCGTCGATCGCCGCCGCGATCGCGCGCTCGCGATCGGACTCGACCCGTACCCCGGGCCCGGTGCCCTGGAGCACCGCGGCGATGATCGCCTCGGGCGCCTCGCTGCGCGGGTTGTCGCTGGTGACCCAGACCTCGTCGGCGAGCCGGGCCGCGATCTCGCCCATCGGGGCGCGCTTGCCGGGATCGCGATCGCCACCACAGCCGAACACGCAGTGCAGACGCGCCCCACCCGCCGATGGCCGGAGGGCCTGCAGGGCAGCCGAGAGCGCGTCGGGGGTGTGCGCGTAGTCGACGATCACGGCGGGCAAGCGACCAGCCCATCCCGACGGGACGGGCACCGGCTGCATCCGGCCGGACGGGGCGTCGACGCCGGACAGGGCCGTGGCAGCCTCGACGAGCGTGAGCCCGCTCGCGAGCAGCGCACCCGCGCAGGCCAGCAGGTTGGCGGCGTTGAACGCACCCACCAGCCGGGTCTGCAACCGGGCACGCTCGGCACCTGCGACGATCTCCAGGCGAAGGCCTCGCGCATCGAGCCGAAGGTCGTGCGCGGCGAGGGCCGACCCGTGCGCGCGAACCGAGTAGTCGCGGCATGGCAGGTCGCGCGCCCGGCAACGACGCTGCAGTTCGCGGCCGAAGGCATCGTCGGCGTTGACCACCGCCTGCGAGAGACCGGGGCGTTCGAACAGCAGCGCCTTGGCCTCGCCGTAGGCCTCCAGCGTGCCGTGGTAGTCGAGGTGGTCGCGCGTGAGGTTGGTGAATACCGCCACGTCGATGTCCACGCCCGACAGCCGATCCTGCTCGAGCGCGATCGACGAGGCCTCCAGCGCGACGGCACGGGCCCCCGCCGCATGCAGCCGGGCCAGCATCGCGTGCACCGTCACCGCATCGGGAGTGGTGTTGACGAGCGGCACCATCGTGCCCTCGTCGGGGAAGCCCGCGCCGAGCGTGCCGATCACCGCACAGCGGCGGCCGCTGGCCGACAGCGCCTGCGCGACCCAGCGCGACACCGAGGTCTTGCCGTTGGTGCCGGTCACCGCGACCACCCACAGTTGCCTCGAAGGGTGGCCGTGCACGTGGCTGGCGAGTTCCCCGAGGCGATGGCGCAGCCCGGATACGGGGACGTTGGGCACGTGCGCGGCAGCACTCCAGCGGTAGCCGTCGCCGCACTCCCACAGCACCGCGGCTGCCCCGCGGGCGATCGCATCGTCGATGAATGCGCGTCCGTCCTGGCGTACGCCGGGGCAGGCGAGGAACACGTCGCCCGGGCGAACCTGCCGGCTGTCGAGCGCGAGCGCGGCCACGTTGACCCCCAGCGCCTCGAGTTCGGCGATGCCCGGCGGCGCAGACGAGGCCGCCGCTGCACTGCCCGGCGGCGCGGACGAGGCCGCCGC
>CAIKXV010000125.1 GCA_903831455.1 uncultured Pseudomonadota bacterium
ACCCCGTCGTTGCTGCCCCCGGGCTCGAAGGGGGAGAGCACGCGCACCGGTTTCACGGGAAAGGCAGGGGCCTGTGCGTGCGCGACGCAGGGCATGAGCGCACCCGCGACCAGAAGGGCGGCACCCAGCCGAGGGGAGGCCGCGTCAGGTCGGACGGACGGGTGGGGCGCAGTGGCGATCGGGCCTGAGCGGATGCTGAATGCCGACATCGGTTCCTCCGGTGGTTCGCGGGCGTTCCGGGCCCGCTGCCTCGGGCCGGCCAGTGGCCTTGTCCGAAGCAAGAAACATCCCCGACGCCGCGGGGCCTCTCGCTGGCGCCCGGCTCGTCGCGGATGGGACAATCGCACAATGGAGACCGCGACCGCCAGAGCCCCCCGCCCGCGCGCCACGCCTGCGGCGGCCCGTTCGGCCGGCCTGCGCCGCGGGCTGGAGATCCTCGGCCTGTTCTCGGTGGCCCGCCCCGCGCTGGGCGTGAGCGAAGTCGCGCGCGAGCTCGGCGTGCACAAGAGCCGCGTCCACCGCGCGCTCACCACGCTCGAGGACATGGGCTACGTGCGCCGAGAGCCGGCAACCCGCCGCTACGCGCTGGGCTTCAAGGCGCTGGAGATCGGCGCGCTCGCCGGGCGGCTCGCCAACACCATGGGCTGGGCGCGCCCGCAACTGCGCGCGCTGGCCGCGCGCTTCAGCGCGAGCGTGTCGATCCGCCTGGTCGATGAGTCCGACCTGCTGGTGATCGACACCATCGAGAGCCTGGACGACCCGGAACTGCATCTGCCGGTGGGCGCGCGCGTGCCGCTCAACTACGGCGCCGGTGGCGCGGTGCGCGCGGCCTTCATGAGCGACCGCGAGGTGCTGGCGCTGGCGCGCACCCACGGGTTGCCGCGCTACACGGCGAAGTCGCTGGTCACCCCCCAGGCGTTTCTGGCGGCGGTGCTGCGCGCGCGCAAGGCGGGCCGTGCGGTGAGCGACGGCGAGACCGTGCGCGGGTCCTTCAGCGTGGCCGCCCCGATCGTCAACGGCGCGGGTGCGCTGGTGGCCGTGCTGGTGGGGTCGCGTCGTCGCGAGGGCTATCGCGCGGCGCAGATCCAGGCCTTCGCCCGCGCGGTGGCCGAGGCCGCCGGCGAGATCTCGCGCGAGGGTGCGCAGAGCGGGCGCATCGCCGGGCCGTCGCGTGCGAAGGCCCCGCCCGCGAGCACCCCGGCCGGGACGAAGAATCCGGGCAAGGCGACAGGCGTTCCGGCCGCGAAGGGTCCGGGTCGTCGGCGCCCGGGCGCCAGGCCCGCGAACGCCAGCTCTCCGGACGCAAAGGCGCCGAGCACCCGGAGCTCCCGCGGCCACGCGCGCGCAGGCTGAGTCCTGGCCTGGACGTGGTCCGGCGGCGCGAGCCGATGCCCGTGCGCCGTCCGTGTTCCCCGAACGCGGGCGCGAACCTCGGGCGCCGGCGTGGATCGGCACGCGCCCGAGGCCTGGCAACGGACCGCGGACGCAGGCGCCCTCCGATGCCCGCGGAGGGCTCGCGCTCGCGGGCGGCCGAGGCGTGCCTGCGGCGGCGGCCTCGATCGATCCGCACGCGTGCGCCCGTTGCGGGCGCCGCACCCCGTCGCCGCGCGCGTGCGGTCTCCGTGCGCCCGACGGTCCGGCGCCTGGGGGGCGGGCGCGCATGCGCGGTCGGTCGGCCGGGCGGCTACTGGATGGCCGCGGCCTCGTCCAGGCTGGTGAAGAGCGACGTGTTGAGGATGTAGTCGCGCGCGAGTTTCGGGTCGTTGGCGGTGCGCGCGAGCATGTCGTGGTTCTTCTGGCGCGAGGCCGGGTCCTTGTCGTTGATCAGACGCTTGTTGCGTTCGGTGATCTTCTTCACGTGGTTGATCGCCACGTGGCGACGCTGGCGGGTGTAGCGATCGAACACCGAGGCATCCGCCTCGCCGCGCAGCACCGCGACGAGCTTCTCGCCCAGGTTGATCGAGTCGTGCACGCCGCTGTTCATGCCCACCCCGCCGATCGGGCTGTTCACGTGCGCCGAGTCGCCGGTGAGCAGCGCGCGGCCGGCATTGAAGCTCGAGGCCACCAGCTGGTGGCTGGAGTACAGGTGCCGGTGCACGATCTCGTAGGGCTTGCCGATCGGGATGAAGTGCTGCATCTGCGCCTGGCAGTGCTCCTCGGAGAGCAGCCGTTCGGGGTCGTCGTCCATGCTGGTGCCGAAGTGCACGCGCCAGCGCTCGGGCTGCGTCCACTTGAACAGGTTCGCCCACTGGTCGGGGTCGGAGATGTAGTTGCGGTAGGCGTAGCCGTGGTGCTTGTCGAAGTCGTAGACCACGCTGACCGTGAGCACCTGGTCGGGATAGGTGTAGCCCTCGAAGGCAATGTCCGCGCCCTTGCGGATCGCGCTGCGGCCGCCCTCGCCGCTGACGATGTAGCTGCCGGGGATGTCCTCGCGCTCGCCGGCCTCGTTGACCACGTTGGCGACCACCCCGTCGGCGTCCTGCGTGAACGACTCCAGCGTGGTGCCCATGCGCACCGCCACGTTGGCGTAGGTGCGCAGCATCTTCATCGCCTGCTCGATCACCTTCAGGCGTTCGCACTGCAGCACGTAGGGGAACTTCGTGTCGCCCTTGATCACCTCGTGGTCGAACTCCGCGATCATGCGGCCGTGCTCGCGGTCCCAGAACTGGAAGGTGGGCGCGATCAGGCCGCGGGGTTCGAGGTGCTGGTAGAGGCCGAGGTCGTCGAACATCTCCAGCGTGGACGGATGGATGCTGCCGGTGCGCGGCACCTGTTCGAGGAAGTTCTCCTCGGTGAAGGTCTCCACGATCAGCACGTTCACGTCGTGCTGCGCGAGATACAGGGCGAGGCTGAGGCCGGCGGGGCCGGCGCCGACGATGATGACCGGGGCCTTGGGCGAGAGCATGGACAGTCCTTGGGGGGGGCAGCGGTCCCGCGCGGGGCGGGGCAGGCCGAGCAGGCGTGCGGCGGGGCAGAGGGGACGGGAGGCCACGCGACCGGCCCTGCGGCCGGCCGCGCGGGGGCTACTGCGCCGGGTTGACGTTCTTCACCGCGCCTTTCCAGCCGTTCTCGGTGATGTCGAAGAGGATGCCGTTCGGGTCCTTGTACTTGACCTCGTAGAAGCTCTTCTTCGCCTCGCCCGGGCGACCGCGGATGTAGGTGCCGCCGGCGGCCTGGATCTGCTCCTCGGCCTTGGCAAGATCGTCGACCCAGATGCCGAAGTGCATCACGCCGTAGAACGGCCCGTTGCTGTCGATGCCCTCGGCCTTGCCGTGCTTGTTGAGCAGGGCGATGTTGATGATGCCGTCCGTCATGTAGATGCCGTTCTGCGCATCGCCGGCCTTGGTCATGCCGAAGGCCTGCTCGAAGAACTTCTGCGCGGCGGGGACGTCCGGGACGGACAGGGCGATGTGACGAAGCTTCATGGGGTGCTCCAGTGCGGTCGGGGGGAGGACGACTGTTCTGATTATGCGAACGATCGGGCGAAAGTGTACCGACGCCCCGGCCCGCTGACCAGCAGTTGCGGGGGTGACTCCCGCAGGCCGGCGTCCGTGCGGGAGCGACGCGAGCGCGGGGGCAGCCGCGGCCGCGTCGGCGCGGCACGCGCCATGGCCCGCCCCGGGGCCGGTGCGGGGGCATCCGGCCCGCGCCTCGGGGCTGCCATGCCGGCGCGCGGGGGCGCGTGCTAGAGTCCGCGCGCCCATCGACCCTCTCCGTACGGCGTCCCGGTCCATGTCCACCTATGTCCTCGGCGACCTGCAGGGTTGCCACGATGCCCTGCTCGAGATGCTCGAGCGCGTCCGCTTCTCTCCGGATCGGGACCGCCTCTGGCTGGTGGGCGATCTGGTCAATCGCGGCCCGCAATCGGTGAAGGTGCTGCGCCATGTCGCGGGGCTGGGGGCGGCCGCGGTCACCGTGCTGGGCAACCACGACATCCACCTGCTCATGGTGGCGGCCGGCATGACGCCGCTCAAGCGCATCGACACCTTCGTCGACGTGCTGGAGGCGCCCGATCGCGACGAGCTGCTGGGCTGGCTGCGCCGCCAGCCGCTGCTGCACGTGGAGGGCGGCTGGGCGATGGCCCACGCCGGCGTGCTGCCCGACTGGGATCGCGGCGAGGCTTCGCAGGCGGCTGCCGAGGCCGAGCGACTGCTGGCCGGGCCTGCCTGGCGGGAGTTCTTCGCGGAGCTCTACGGCAACGACCCCGCGCGCTGGCCGGAGGCGCGCTCGGCGCACGCGCGTGGCCGCTTCGCGATCAACGCGTTCACCCGCATGCGGCTGGTGGACGACGAGGGCGCGCTCGAGTTCTCGCACAAGGGCGCGCTCGGCGGCCACCCGCGCGGTTTCGTCCCGTGGTTCGAGTCCCCTCGCCGCCGCGCGTGGGACGAAACCATGGTCTTCGGCCACTGGTCGGCGCTCGGGCTGGTGCAGCGGCCCGGGGTGATCGGCCTCGACACGGGCTGCGTCTGGGGACGGCAGCTGACGGCGCTGCGGCTGGAGGACGGGGCGCTGTTCTCGATCGACTGCCCGCGCCTGTCGCTGCTCGAACCCGACTGAGCGCCCGGCCGAACTGCCGGCCGGGGGCGACGTCATCCTGCGGCGGGGGGAGCCGGCCCCGAGGAGAGGGGGGGACTACCCGCCCGCCCGGGGGCGGATCCGGAGCGGGCGGCTGCCCGCGCCAGGACGGCTCAGCGCGTCACGCGCGAGGTGCCGCCGCCGCTGAGGATGCGCACGCGATCGCCCGGGCGGAAGGTTTCGTCCGCCTCCTGGGTGATGGCGATGATGTTGCCGTTATCCAGGCGGATGGTGATCTCGACGCCATCCTTGCGGGTGGCACCTTCCTCGATGGCCGAGCCGGCGACCCCGCCGGCCACCGCGCCGAGGATGGCGCCGATGGTGCTGCCGCGGCCGCCGCCGATGGCGCTACCGGCCACGCCGCCGACCGCGCCGCCGGCGAGGGTGCCGATGGGGGTGCGCGTGCCTTCGAGGCGCACGTTGCGCACGCTCTCGACCGTGCCCATGCGCACGCTCTGCTCGGTGCGCGCCTGGCTGCGCGAGTAGGTGTTGGCGCCCTGACCGGGGGCGCAGGCCGACAGCACGGTGGCTGCGGCGAGGGCGACGGCGATGCCGGCGATCTTCTTCATCGGGGACTCCATCGAAAGGGCGCGAGCGTGCGGCGGCAGGGTGGGGAGGATCAGGCGAGGCTGCTGCCGAAGGCTTCCCGGTAGCGTACGCCGATCTCGTCGGGTGTGAAGCGGTGGTTCTGCCCGCCCCGCTGCGCGATCTTGAGTGCGCCGATGAGCGAGGCCAGCCGGCCGGTGGTGGCCCAGTCCATGCCCTGCGACAGGCCGTGGAGCAGGCCGGCGCGGTAGGCATCGCCGCAGCCGGTCGGGTCGACCACCTCGGTAGCCTTAACGCCAGGGATCTCCAGGCGTTGACCCCCGGCGTAGATGTGCGAGCCGTTGCCGCCCAGGGTCACGATCAGCGCCTTGACGCGCGCGGCGATCGCCTCGAGCGTGAGCCCGGTGCGCTCCTGCAGCAACTGGCCTTCGTAGTCGTTGACGGTGACGTAGGTGGCCTGATCGATGAAGGCGAGCAGTTCCTCGCCGTTGAACATCGGCAGCCCCTGGCCCGGGTCGAAGATGAACGGGATGCCTGCCTCGGCGAATTCGCGCGCGTGGGCGAGCATGCCGTCGCGGCCGTCAGGGGCGACGATACCCAGCTTCACGCCCTGCGCATCGCCCACGTGGTTCAGGTGCGAGTGGGTCATCGCGCCCGGATGGAAGGCGGTGATCTGGTTGTCGTCGAGGTCGGTGGTGATGAAGGCCTGGGCGGTGTAGGTACCCGGCACCTCCCGCACGTGGCGGCGCGAAAGGCCCAGCGCGTCCATGCGCGAGGCGTAGGGCGCGGCGTCCTCGCCCACCGTGGCCATCACCAGCGGCTCGCCGCCGAGCATCTTCAGCGTGTAGGCGATGTTGCCCGCGCAGCCGCCGAACTCGCGCCGCATGTCGGGCACGAGGAAGGCCACGTTCAGGATCTGGATCTTCTCGGGAAGAATGTGGTTCTTGAACCGATCGTGGAACACCATGATGGTGTCGTAGGCGATCGAACCGCAGATGAGCGTGGACATGGGGGCCTCGGGCAGCCGGTGGTCGGGGTGTGGCGGCGCGCGAGTATACCCGCCGCGTTCCCGCCGGCCGCCCCGGGCGGAGCCGACCGGGGACGCGACGGCCGGCATGCCCGCCCGGCCCCGGTTGCGGCCCATGCCGGCCGCACGCGC